>DIER01000002.1 GCA_002418725.1 Acholeplasmataceae bacterium UBA5769 | reverse complement strand
TCATAGCCTATTTTTTCTTTATACACGTGATTAGCGTTTCGTTTTACTTCAGTGATGAGATGGGTTGGGATGATGGAGATGACACAACCTCCAAAACCAGCACCGGTCATTCTTGCACCGATAGCACCACTGGATAGAAGTGCTTCTTGAAGTGTATCAAGTTCGATACCGGTAACTTCATAATCGTCTCTTAAAGAGTTGTGAGATTCATTCATCAGTTTCGCAAACATCAAAAGATCATCTTTCTTGAGCGCTTCAGCTGAACGTATGGTTCTAGCTTGTTCACGGATGACATGTTTTGTTCTACGGTAGAGGGTAGAGTCTAAAACAGATTGAATTTCATGTAACTTTTCTTCACTTAATTCACATAGGTGATGGATCTGATAGATGGGTTTCAAAAGGTTTAGTGATGTCTGACATTCTGCATATCTTTCGTTATATTTAGAGTCTGCAAGGCCTCTTTTTTTGTTGGTATTTGCGATAAGTAATGTGTAATCTTTTAATATTAAAGGGATCTGTTCATAAGCCAAAGTATCGGTATTTAAAAGCATGGCATGATCCTTTTTTCCAGCAACCACGGCGAATTGATCCATGATGCCTGAGTTGACGCCAACAAATTTATTTTCTGCATACTTACCAAGTAATACTTTCTCTTTTAAAGAAATATTCAATGAAAAAATGTGATCGAAAACCGTGATAATCAGCATCTCCAAAGATGCAGAAGAAGAGAGTCCTGCACCCATGGGCATCGTGCTTGTAAGGTATAAATCAATGCCATAAGGAATGTCATATCCATGTACTGATAATGCCTTGATAGAGCCTTTTATATAATCTGCCCATGCATCGTTTTTATCCTTGGACAATTCATCTAAACTGAAGGTATACATGTGATTTGAAAAGGACTCAGAGTAAACGTGAACCAGACGGTCCTCTCTTTTTTGAGCGATGCCATAAGTGCCATAACTGATGGCACAAGGAAATACAAAACCACCGTTATAATCGATATGTTCACCGATCAAATTGACTCTTCCTGGTGAGAAAAAAGGGATGCCATCTTCACGATGAAAATGATACTTAAATGCGTGATTGAGTTTTGTCATCATAAAAGTTCTCCTTCAATGAAATGAATGAATGCATTCATGCCCTCCTCATCTTGTTTAAAGACGCCACAATCGGTTAAAACTTTTTCAAAAATAAGTCCTACTTCATCTTGAATAAGTTGATCAATGGTCTCAGCTTTAACATCAAACTTAGCCTTTATTTGATCCGCCCAATGCTGATGCATCAATGATGATTCAAAGAGATCTCTACCATGGAGCAGATAATCTTTGACGTCTTCAAGTTCATGCTTAAGTCTTGCGGGAAGTATCGCTAACCCCATCGCTTCAATGAGCCCGATGTTTTCTTTTTTGATATGCCATTTATCTTCATGAGGATGGAATAACCCAAGTGGGTAGTCTTCGTTTATATAATTATTTCTTAATATCAAATCAAGTTCATAAAGACCATCTTTTTTTCTTGCTACCGGTGTGATGGTTTGATGGGGGGTATCCCCGGTATGTGAAAAGATATTTAAACGTTCATTTTCATAATGCTTCCAAGCGTGTAATGTATCTGATGCTGCCTGAACCAAGGATTTTATGTGTTGTCCTTTGATACGAATGGTGGATAGTGGCCATTTAAGACAAGCATAGGAGAGGTCATCTTTTTCCCATTCTTTTAAAATCTCAGCACGTTCAATCGGAAATTCATGTTTACCGCCTTGATAGTGGTCATGGGAAAGTATCGAACCACCGACGATGGGTAAATCTGCATTTGAACCAAAGAAGTAACCTTCAAACTGATCACATAAAAGAAGAAGGTTTTCAAAGGTTTTTCGGTTAATCACCATGGGTCTATGAACTTCACTTAACACGATGGCATGTTCGTTATAGTAGATATAAGGTGAATACTGGAAATAGTAAACCTCACCCTGAAGTTTGGTGCTAATCATACGATGTTGATCCCTAGAATCCCTTTGGAAATTGCCGCTAAAGCCTTCGTTTTCTACACATAAAAGACATTTGGGATAAGACGTCGAAACTACTTGACCAGCTAAAATGATACTTTTGGGATCTTTTTCAGGTTTGGAAAGGTTTATCGTGATATCTAATTTGCCAAACGTTGTATCGGTATGAAAGGAGATGTTTTTTAATACCCGATCCATGCGGATATAGTTTAAAGATTGTGCGTACTGGTAGTACCATTTGGTCGCGTGTGTCGGATGTGTCTGATAGAGTTCATCAAATGTTTTTTCAACATCTGAAGGTTTTTTGGCGAAGATGTTCATAATTTTCGCATCAAAGAGATCTCTTGCTACTTTTGAACCGTCTAGTCTACCTTTCTTTTCTAAAGCATCCAAGATGATTTCAAGTGCTTCTGAAGGGTGATAAATGATTTTTGGTGCGGGGACGAGTTCATCGATCTCAAGGTTAAGCATGTGGTAAAGTTGGTTTCTGACATAATGATGATCGCGTTTTTCAATGACCTCTTTCATCCACATGAGATGAATAAGATTTTCAATGGCTTGTTTCATGGTTTTTATGATCTCCTTTAGTCGTTTGTCTTTGAATCAATTCTGTGGGTAAAATGATTTTTTCTGGAATGTGTCTACCTTTGATACGTTCCATGAGTGCATTAACTGCGGTCTCACCTAAATCTTTTTGATAGACCTTGATGGTTGATAAGGGTGGAATGGTGAATGCACTTTGTTCAATGTCATTAAAACCGATCAATGACACATCCTCAGGGACATTAATTTTTGCTTCATGAAGCGCTGAAAGGACACCAATAGCCATGTGGTCATTGCCAATAAGATAGGCTTGTGCGAGATTTTTTTCCTGGATAATCTGTTTCATCAACTGATACCCTGAGGTCGTGTTGAACGCGCCGATATGGATTCTTTTTTGAGGGATTTGTTTTTGCATGACAAACTGTTCTCTGGGGTCTATGAGGGGATGTTTTAATGTTTTTGTGTATTCTCTTCCCCCAATATAGCCAATGTCTGTAAGTCCTTGGTTGATGAGAAAACGATAAGCTTCCTCATAAGCGTTGGTAAAATCGATCATCACACTGTCATGTTTTTTAGGATTTGGAGATGAGTCAACGAAGACAAGATAAGGATATGTTTGTTCAAATCGTTTTATTTCCTCCTCATCAAATTTTCCGACGACAATAGCTCCATCTGCAAGCGGTAATGGTTCTTTTAGCGTTGAAAAATAATGTGAAATGAGTTTTATTCCTCTTTTTCTTGCGTGTGCTTCAACGCCTAAACGAATGAAAAGATAATAAGGATCCTCTGTTTCTTGTTTCACCGAATACCAATGGATTAAAGCTATTTTACTTTGTTCATTGGATTTATTTATTTTGATGTAACCGACTTTTTTAGCTGCTGTTAAGACAGCATCTCTTGTCTCAGGAGTGACTTGGAGTCTTGAATCCCGGTTTAGGATGCGTGAGACGGTCGTGATGGAGACACCTGTCATGTTTGCTATTTCTTTTAATGTTGCCATAAGCTTGTTCACCTCAACCTTTATTATAAAATAAAAATATGATTTAGTCAAATTTTACTAAAAGAAATTGAACATCCATTTTCGAAATCAGAAATCGTTGTTTTGAGGTTTGTGATACAATAAAAATAGTAAACAAAAAGGGGATGGACAAGATGAAAATTAGCCGCTATCAAGAATTTCATGAAAACAAGAAAGATAAACTCAAGAAGCTATACCAGATGATTGGTTTTCAGCTCAAAAACGAAGAAATCGCACTCGTTTCGATCACATGTTCAAACTTTGCAAAAGAATACAACGATTGTTCATCAGATAAAATCTATGAACACGATGGTTTAGCGGTCGTCGGTGATGCGATCTTAAAAGCATCGTTATCCATTTTGCATTTCACACCTGCAATCACCGAAGGTAAACTCACCGACATTAAACAAAAGATTGAAAATAACCATGTCTTACAAGAACTTGGTATGAAACTTATGTTACCAGACATCTTATTTTATGCAAATACAGATTTACAAGGGAAAAAGAAGATTGCGACCGCGGTTGAAGCGATTATTGGTGCCATTTATTTTAGTGATGGATTTGAAGCGTGTCAAACATTCATTCAAGATAAAATCATTGGCATGTTGCATGCGTAGAAAAGAAAATAGGTGAGAGCATGAAACTTATAATCCTTTTTGGACCACACGCAGTCGGTAAAATGACCGTAGGTCAAGCTTTATCAAAGATAACGGGTATTCCACTTTATCACAATCACGAAAGCATAGAACTGGCATTAAAATTGTTGCCTGATGACCATAAAGTTTGGGCAGCCTTAAGCAATGAACTTCGTGATGTGGTGTTTAAGCATGTGTCAAAAGCACATCAGCGTGGTCTAATCTTCACATTCATGTGGGCACTGGATGAACAAACCGATCACGCATATATTGAAAAGTTAGAACATATGTTTGAAACGGAAGGCTTTAAAATCTATTTTGTTGAACTTGCTGCCGATCAAAAGGTGCGACTCACTCGTAACCATTCAGAAAACAGACTCATGCACAAAGCATCCAAAAGAGATCTTGAAGCATCTGATCAAAGATTTATCCAACTCGAAGAAAAATATCGTTTAAATTCATATGATGGCGAAATCAAAAAAGCACATTATCTTAAAATCGATAATACAAAGGTGTCTCCAGAAGAAGTTGCAGAAAAAATCAAACAATTTTTTAACCTTTAAACCATATAAATTAAAAACCCGATCGAGTTATCACAAGATAACCATCGGGTTATGTTTTTAGTTCTTGATTGGAACCAAATGTTATTGTTCAATCTTAATGGATGCGATCACCATTTCAAAAGGAAGATCCTCATCCACAATCTTACCGCCATACCAACCACCTACCGCGACATTCATGATCAGGTAATAAGGGTGATCAAATGGCCATTCAGAAACAGTATCACCAGCGACCTTTTCCACACGGAAAAACTCTTTTCCATCAAGTTGGAAGGACAAGTAATCTTTGGTCCAGTCTAGTGTGTAATCATGAAATGCATCTGAAGCATCAGGTACTTCAATCTTGGTTCCTTTGTCGGTATGGATTTTATGGTTGTAGCTACCGGTGTGAATTGCACAGGTAATGATGCCAGGACGATTGCCGGCAAACTCAACCAAATCGATTTCGCCACACTGTGGCCAGCCCACTCTGTTTTGATCGGTATTTCCCATGAGCCATAATGCTGGCCATGCACCTTGACCTTTAGGCATTTTGGCGCGAATGGTTAATTTCCCGTACAAAAATTCTAGTTTTCCTCTTGTGTTTAAGCGAGCAGATTGGTATTTGCATACCTCTTTTTCTGGGTGAATGGTTGCTTGAATATGGAACAGACCATCCTTAGCATAGCCATGAATTTCATCTTCAACATAGCATTGTGATTCATTGTTTGCCCATTTGGTTCCAACTTCGTAGGTCCAAATCTCAGGGTTAGCTTTGCCATTCTTTTCAAAATTTTCTTCGTATATAATGCGCATAATGACCTCCAAATATACAAATAGTATATCATAACAAAACTATTTCATGCTAAGATAATAAAGGGAGATGATACCGATGCTCGTTTTAAAAGAATTATCACAAGAAAATTTGTTTGATGTGATCAAACTATGGGATACACTTGATGATAAACAAAAACGTTGTGTAGCACACAATGCCGTTTCCGTTGCACAAGCCTACGTGAATCCACAAGCTTGGCCAAGAGCGATTTATGAGGATGACGTACTGGTTGGTTTTGTCATGTTATCGCTTCATGATACTGATATACCTGAAAGTGATCAACCATCTTATATGCTATGGCGTTATATGGTAGCAAAGCCTTATCAGGGAAAAGGTATTGGCAAGAAAGTGCTTGATCTTTTGTGTGAAAAAGCGAAAAATGACGGACAGAAATACCTCTACACATCGTGCATGATGGAAGATCAAATGCCATATCAGTTCTATATGTCTTATGGCTTTACAGATACCCATGAGCGAGACGGAGAAGAAGAAATTTTAAAAATTAGAATTCATGCTTGATTTATAAAGTAAAAACGTGTAATGTAGATGAAAAACGAGGAGAAAAAAACATGATGATTTTTCCAGCAGTCAAAAAAATGACGACGCATGATGGGCAGATTGACTTAAGTCATGGTCTGTACTATCAGCACAACAAAGTGACCAAGAGAGCGAAAGCGACGTTTTCTAATCCGTTTTATGAAATGACAGATCTTGATCAAGTTCAAAATTTGTTTTTCGTTGAGGATCAAACACTAGGTAAAGAAGCTTACAAACTAGCGGTCAATGAACAAGGTGTGACCATCACCTATAAAACCGAAAAAGGTGTATTTTACGCGATGAAGACATTGATTCAAATGTATCTACAAAATGAGGGTGTATTCACATTTGTTGAAATCTTTGATGAGCCAGATTTAGAGATTAGAGGATATATGCTTGATATTTCAAGAAATAAGGTTCCTAAACTTAGCACACTCAAAGCCTATGTGGATTTGCTCGCGGATTTAAAGTACAATCACTTTGAACTTTATGTCGAAGGTTTAAGTTATCAATACGCATCATTTAAACATTTATACCAAGAAGGGATGACACCCATCACACCTGTCGAATATAAAAAACTTGAGCGTTATGCGAAAAACCGAATGATTGATCTTGTCCCATGTCATAACGGATTAGGACACATGACAGAATGGCTCAAGCATTATCCTGAACTTGCGATTATGCCAGATGGGATGTATTTTTGGGGAGCCCATCGTCCTTCTTCAACCATCAATCCATTGGATGAAAGAAGCATTGAACTTGTAAAATCATTTTATCGTGATGCCATGAAGACGAGTTCATCCAGCTTTTTCAACATGAATTTAGATGAACCCTATGAATTAGGTCATGGAAGAACAGAGGCTGCAGGTAAAGACATCGGTGTAGGTCAAATGTATTTAGACTATGTCTTAAAACTTTATGACTTTATGAAAAAAGAAAATAAAACACCCATGGTTTGGGGCGATGTTTTAAATCATTATCCCGAAACATTGTCAAAATTACCAAAGGATTTGATTTTTGTGGACTGGGGTTATGACTATAACTATCCTTTCCATCAAACATTAAAACGTTTAGGTGAACATGGCGTTCAGTTTATGGCAGCACCAGGAACTTCCTCATGGAATTCAATGACAGGAAGAACGACCACCATGTTTGAAAACATCAGACAAGCGTGTTTGCATACGAAAATGAACGGTGGAAGAGGTATGCTTTTAACCGACTGGGGTGACAATGGACATCTTCAAATGTTACCTGCAAGCGTTCCTGCGATCTGTTATGCTGCAATGGAATCATGGCATGCGAGAGTGCATAACATGAATGAAGTTAGAGATTGCATCAACTTTATCGCAGTTGAAGATGTATCAGGTAAAACCGGTCAGATATTACTGGATATGGGGCGTTATGTGGACTTTGAAACACCCTATAAATCAAACGCTACAGAACTAGTCTCATTAATGTGGGCAGCAAAGCATTTAAACCCTCACGACTTACAAGGATCATTTTATGAGATGTTTAAAGAGCATCCTTATGCGACCATGAAGACGTTTAACATGATGTTAGATCAAATGAATCTCTTAGAGGTATACGCAAGTAAACTGCGGTATCGTTTCAAATTAGACCGCATCTTTAAAGAGGAACTTGAGTGTTCAATCAAATTGACGAAAGCCATGATGTTACTGATTCGTCTTCAAAGTTCAATGATTAAACATGGGGAATTTGAAACTTACAAGAAGTGGCTTGTTCTCCAGTATCCTGAGATTTTAAAATCTTTTAAACGGTTATGGTTGAAGCGAAATAAATCAGGAGGACTTGAAAACTCCATGACATCTCTCGTCTTATTAGGCGAAGTCATCAAACAAATTCAACCCTTAAGTTATCTTACGATTAAAACTGCGTCTAAAAGTGTCATGGCAAGAATGAGCAATCAATCATCCATGATAAACTAACTCACTTACATTTGCCCCCCTATAAGATGTTTTTATGTCCATCATAGTTCCAAAGACCTATGACACATAAAGGCATCTTTTTTGATTGTTAAAATCTCATAAGAGATGGTACAATAAGCATGTACGACGTTGATTAAAGAGGTTACTATGAAGATTATTGCACACAGAGGGCTTTCCTCTATCGCCCCAGAAAATACGATTGCATCCTTTGAACTTGCAGCGAAAGAACAACGTTTTTTCGGTATTGAATGTGATATCCATGAAACCAAAGATCACCATTTTGTCATTCATCACGATGATAATTTGATGCGTATGGCCAAAGTGGATTTAAAGATTAAAGATTTAACACTAGATGAGATTCAAAGACATACGATCAAATCGGGTCATGGAGTTCAAACCTATAACCATCAAGTGGTACCAACCCTTGATGAATTTTTAGAAATTTGTGTCTATTTTGATAAAGTGGCAGTAATTGAGATCAAAGAGGTTAGCGAGCTCACGGCTCTGACTAATTTGGTGAACCTTATTGAAAATTATCCGGGATTAAAGGCGATTTTGATCTCGTTTAACATGAATTATTTAAAGTTCATTCGCGCACTTTCGGAAACGATTGAATTGCAGTTGCTCTCAGGAGAACTTGATGATTCAACCATCTATGATGCAAGACTCAACCGTATCGACTTGTCGTTATGGCATGAGTTAGTGAATCCAGATCTGATGAAGAAGTTAAAAAAAGAGGGGTTTAAGGTTGCCATTTTTACCGTAAACGACCAAAAACAAAAAATGGCTTATCAGAAAATGGGGATTGACTATCTCACAACGGACAAATAAAGGGAGTACTTTATGAA
Source organism: Acholeplasmataceae bacterium UBA5769 (assembly GCA_002418725.1). Classification (GTDB taxonomy): domain Bacteria; phylum Bacillota_I; class Bacilli_A; order Acholeplasmatales; family Acholeplasmataceae; genus Peloplasma. Next base: position 2,239 of record DIER01000002.1, on the reverse strand, counting down.
AATATCTGTAGGTGGCATGATCGCATCAGGAAAATCAACCTTAGTGAAACGCTTAGGCGAAGCTTTGCATCTTCCTGTGATGGAAGAATTTGAACGTGATGATGAAGTATTCAATACGCTTCTTAAATGGCTATATGAACAAAAATCAAACGTTGAAATGCTTTTACAAATCTATTTCATCCACAACCATTGGTTAAATCAGGTGAAGTATGAAGGTTCATTTATTGTCGATAGAGACTTAGTTGAACATTGGCTATTCGCACAACACAATTTAAAGGGTATGCCAACCATCATGAACATGTACAACGGTGTGTTTCACGCTTATATGAATCAGGTGAAAAAACCAGACTTGTATCTGATCCTAGATGTCGATTGGGATAACTTTGAAAAACGGATCATGGAACGCGGTAGAGAACAAGAAATCGATAATTTCGATAAAAATAGAACGTATTTCAAGCAACTCATCAGTGACTATACCACCAAGGTTGTTGCACAATGTACGGTTTATGATATTCCCTATGTCGTCATTGATACGAATGGGATTACCGAAGATGAAGTCTTTGACAAGGCGATGGCTGAGATCAAAAAAGTGATTTGATTCAATTTTTTAGAGGGAGATGCTTCCTCTTTTCTTTTTGGATATGTTATAATCATCGTAATATGTGAACTATTAAGGGGGATTTATAGATGAGATCAAGCAGATATTATCGCATACGGGGGATCACTTTGTTTGTTTTTTCAGGTTTAGCCCTTTTTTTCTTTCCAATCATGTCAGTAATAACCGACAATTTAAAGCTTGGTGAAGGTATCGGCATGGGGTTGTTTGCCTCGGTGTTGTTTTTTATTGTGGGATGGATCAATTACCATATTTATCTAGAGGATAATCAAAGGATAAAAGAAAAAGATGAACGGATCAGATCACTCGAAAAAGAACTCAAGAAAAAGAATATATTCGAAGACTAAAAAGATATATGAGCGTTTTGCGTCTTTTAGACATATTTTTTAATGGGATCTCCACACAAAACACCTTGAGAGTGTGATATTGTTTTCTTGAAAAACGTCTTAACATAGACATTCATACCATAGAACAAGAAGCATCTAACCCCTCAAAGTAGGATTCAATGATTCTTTTTTAATTTTATACGTAATGTGAAGACATATCAAAATCATTGTGAAAATATCAAGCTATGCACTAAGCATATATGTTGCTTGAGTGTGGGAATATCCATTCTTTTAAAAAATATATCAATACAACCTGATATAACATCTTAGTTAAGCCATCTTGTACGTGATATGTTTCTACAATGAAAGGTTTAAGTAATTAAGAACTCAAGACGACGTTCTTTGAACTCATTTTCAAAATACTTATTTATTCCAGAACGCTATAGATGATTTCGTTTGGACTTATTGAATAGATGAATGAACGTAATACAATGAATCCAACACTTCAGACCAATTTGCACAATCAATAAATGACAAATTACACAAGGGGAATTCAAGTTTAATTTCAAAAAACTCCATTGAAAGAATGCAAAATACTCCATTAATATATTGCAAAATACTCCGTTTCATATTGTTTTGTATGTTAAAGTATGATAAAATTCAGGTAAGAAAGCGAGTGATATCATGATTTCAACATATCTTAATCGTAATATCGATAGTCAACTAGAAATGTATCTTGAAGCCTTTGGCGCAGTATTAATTACTGGACCAAAATGGTGTGGCAAAACCACTAGTGCATCTATGAAAGCAAAAAGTATTTTAAGATTACAAGATCCTGATAAATCACAAGGATATTTATTAACTGCACAGACCAAACCGTCACTCCTACTTGAAGGTGAAAAACCTAGATTAATAGACGAATGGCAAATGGCTCCTGTCTTGTGGGATGCTATTCGAACATCGATTGATAATTTAAGCACTGAAGGGTTATATATCTTAACGGGATCAACAGTAGTTGACGAATCTAAAATTATGCATAGCGGTACAGGCAGAATTGCTCGCTTAAAGATGTATCCTATGAGTTTGTATGAGTCAAAAGAATCAAATGGAGTAGTATCTTTAAGACGACTGTTTGATGACAAAAATTATAATATTGATGGGTTCAAATCAAACTTAACAATTGAAAATCTAATCTTTGCATCTTGTAGAGGTGGTTGGCCTTCAAGTTTAAACAAGAAAACAGAATCTGCAAAACTTTTAGTTGCCAAGTCTTATATTGAAAATATTATTCAAACGG
>DIER01000046.1 GCA_002418725.1 Acholeplasmataceae bacterium UBA5769 | reverse complement strand
AAAACAAGAGAACTATCAAATCTGCTTTAGAATCCATCACAACGAAGGTTAAAAGTTATGTGAAAGAACGACCCTATAAAGCCTACTTAATTTATACTGGAAATCCAATCTTAAAACAATATTTTATTAGTGTAATTAAAGACGAATTAGGTCTAGTAAACTTATATGAATCACCGTCAACACCTGTTGTTGGAGCACATGTTGGTCCAGATGTCATTGGGTTAGGCATATTTATAACGGATAAAATTGATTTTCATATCAAAAGTGAGATTATATGAAAGAAAACATTCAGGTTGCTAGAAGTAAGGAATGGATAACCAATGCACTCATAAAATTGCTAAAAAAAAATCCGTTTCGTAAAATTTCAATTGAAGATATAACAAAAGAGGCTGGGGTTACAAGACCAACGTTTTACAGAAACTTTGAATCGAAAGAAGATATTTTGATCAATCAAGGACGTAAGATCTATGAAAAACTTATGTTAGATCTTGAACTTGACCTAAAAGAGGGAAGAGATACATACAGTTCTATAAAGAAAATAGTTTTAGTTTTCAATGATTATGCTGATCTTTTTAAGATTCTTCTAGAGAACAAACAGGAGTATCTTATCATGCAATCATTTGAAGTCGAAATATCGAATATATTAAAGATTATTTTTGGTGTGGAAAAAGAAGACCGTTATAAAATTAAGTTCTACGAAGGAGCACTTTTTTCAATTGCTGTTGAATGGCTCAAAAATTCTCAAAAAGAAAGCGTTGATGAATTATCCGAAATAATATATAATTTGATTTACATGTAATTTGATTTTTTACTGATTTTCTTCGAACTGTTCCTGTTTATAATCATTTTTCTTTAGTTTATTTTCATATCTACCTCCTTGTCTACAGTATAAATCGTAAATGATTCCTTGTACTTTTGGAGTGTTTACCTTATATTATATGTATACGCAGGTTTAATACCTAAAAGTATACATAGAACGTATGAAAAAGCTTGTTTTGGGATAAATATGTTTCTCATGTACGAAAAGTCTTGTAAGTGGGAACATAAAAGGGCTAAAAATATGTTTCCCACGCACAATATTCTGCATTTTTGCGAGCAATGGCATTAACTCAACGCACGTTGAAACTATCGTATTGCTTTCATTAAAAACAGCATAACAAAGCCATTTATAAATATTAATCAAAGGTGATTTTACCAATCAAAGGGTAAATATTGCCTTTTTTTTATTTTATAGCCATTGTGGGAACATGTGCATATCAATGAGGAAACATATATTTTACAATATTATACTCAAAATGATAGTCAAGGTTTGTTTGGGGAAACATATTTTAACACCTATTCTTGTCTTGATTTGAACTGATACCAAAAACATGTACTTAGTGTAAACTAGGATATATGCAGGAGGCATCAAATGAAAGATAAGAAGAAAAAGAACAGGTTGTGGAGCGGAGATTTCAAACTTAAAGTGGTTTTAGATATCATTGAAAATGAACTTTCTTATAGTCAAGCAGCACGAAAATACGATATGTATTTAACATCATGGAGTTTAAATGATACATTGCCTGCGAGATGGGTATATCAGTATAGACTCTATGGGAAAGAGCGTTTTTTTCAAACACCTAAAGACTACCGTAAGAATCCAGTGAGACAATTCCATAAGCCATCCAAAGAGGTTGAACAAAGCTTGAACTCAAAGTTAAACACCTAGAAATGGAACTTGAATACACAAAAAAACTCATCGCCTTAGTTCAGAAACAGGAACGAATAAGCAAAAATACCAAGTAGTCAAAGAATTAAGGCGAAAATATACACTAAAAGATCTACTTGAAATATCAGGACTTCCTAAGTCTGTTTATTACTATTATGAGCATCGTAAAGAAACAGATAAGTATCATGATATCAAGATACTGATATCAGAAATATTTGAAGCGAGTAATCGTACATATGGCTATAGACGTATTAAACTCGCTCTTCAGAACTTCTATCAGATTAAAATAGCATATAAAACTGTTGTAAAGCTCATGAAAGAGCTACATATCGTTTGTAAGGTAAGAAAAAAGAGATATCGCTATATCTCTCAAATATCCAATAAAATTACACCAAACCTACTCAAAAGAGACTTTAAGAAGGATGATCCTAATATCGCATGGGTCACAGATGTAACGGAATTTAGATTTAATCGTAAACGTTTATATTTATCGGTCATTCAAGATCTTTATAATGGTGAAGTCAAAGGTTATCAAATCTCTAGAAGTCAAAACCAGGATTTGATTCTTAGGACACTTAAGAAGGCAATCAATCCAAATGAAGAATTATCAAAACTCCTTATACATTCTGATCAAGGTATTTTATACCAATCCCCTAAATATCGTAACTACCTAAAAAAGTCATCATTTGTGCAATCCATGAGTGCTAAAGGTAACGCTTATGATAATGCAGTGGTTGAAAGCTTCTTCGGGACACTTAAGTGTGAAACAATCTATTTACAAAAGGTTAAATCATTAGCAGATTTGATTCGAACAATCGATGAATATATCTATTGGTATAATCACGAAAGAATTAAGTTGACATTAGGAGGATATTCTCCTATACAATATAGACTCATGAATCAATAAATGATACAATAACTACAAAGAACACAAAGTACAAGAAAATGGTATCAATTCATTTTTGTGGTTGCTGATGCTGATCCAACACTGATATTAATCGAAGCTATCGTTTTAGGTCTTTTATCCATATTCTTTATCTTCTACGGTAAAAAGATGCTTTTAAAATCAGTCGCTAAAAATATCTCTAAGCTAAAAAAAGATGGGAAATTACCTTTTAACCAAGAATCATCCATCACATTTGATGAGACTCATATTCTTGAGAAGACAGATCTCAATGAAAGTAAAATCAGTTATCAAATCATTGAAAAGATTGCAGAAACTGAGAGTGCAATTTATATTTATTTTTCTGCGATGCAAGCCTATATTATTCCCAATACAGTCTTCGAATCAAATGAACATAGAAAAGAACTTCTAGACTTTATGTATACAAAGGTTAATCTTAAGTAATGGTTTAATAGATTGATTAAACGGAGGGGATTTAATGATTTATCTCATTTATGGATTTCTAGCCATTCAAACCTTACTTTTTGTTATCTTTGTTTGGTGGGCAATGAAAGGTCATCAAAAAATAATCAATAAATATGTGATTAAACAACCCCGTTTTTATCTCATGGGTGGTTTTTTCATTATTTCGATGGGTTTATTTTTATCGCTATTGATTGGTTTTTCTAAAGTGATGGATGCTGAAGATCAGTTGACTGGGATGATTATCTTTATGCTTTATTCCATGAGTGGCTATCTCATTCTTTGGATTTACTTAAGATGGTTTATCATCATTGAAACATCATCATTTATTTATCAGCCGACTTTTGGTAAAAAGAAAAGTTTCCGTTTTGAAGATGTCAGTTACTATCCTCAATCAGCACATAAAATCATTTATGCGAATGATGGATATGCAATCAAGATTCCTTATATGTGCAACAATATAGCTAAACTCACGGATCAACTTAAAATCATTGATCCTAAGAAACAATTAGAACAATCTCAAAAAACATATCAATTAAGATATAATGTGTTTTCGAAGAGTATCGCATTTGTCATGTTTATCTTAGGTCTTAGTTTAATCATCATGATCATGATTGCGATCATTTATGATAGGGAAGAAATGCTGGTTGAATCGAGTGACATCATCTTAACAAGTATAGCACTCGTTTTTGGATTGATCGTCATGATAACGGGATTTCTAGGTCTTTGTCTCACGTTTTTTTGGAAAATATCATTTTTTAAAGATCACATCATAGTTGGTTTACCCTTTAGAAAAAGAAGAACGTTTAACCTTAAAGATATTTCATTTACAATCACTAAACACGGATACCATCTACACATCAATCAAAATCAAAAAATCTATGTCAACGAGGGTCTCGTTGATCATACCTTTTTGATACATGTACTTAAGTTGCGTTCCAAGTCTTAATCTCATAAGAACACATATAATGAAAAAAATGACTATGCCGTTTGTAACCAACACGGTATAGTCACTTTTTTTAAGTTAACTTAGTGTTTTCTCTCTATCCTTTTAATATGTATAGAATGTAAAAATTGTTTATCGAAAACTGCATAAAAAACAATAACCAAAATACCACCAAAAAACAAAACCGGTAAAATCATCCAAACTACGGGAATGAAAAAAGTAAATCCATATGTTGGATGAGTCACTTCCATAAATCGAGGGACGAGGATACCCATAAAACGACTTAACCCTTCAAAACTATCCTTAATTCCAAAAATAAAAGATGGATTACGTTTACTGGGATCAAAAAGATACTCAACAGGTACACCGCCAAAAAATGTAATAACTAACTCGTTGAGAAATAAAATTAACAGTACGCCGATAAAAATAAAAGGTATTTTATAAAAACGTTTAACTGAAACACGATGAACCTGATATCTTAACATCAAAAATGAAACGAGAAAGAGTATATAATGTGCAAAGTAAAATCTTATATTTTCTAACAAAAAAGCAGGTCTTTCTCCAATATAGGTGGTTCCGTTAAAGATGGGAGATATGACATCTGCAGGATATAAAAAGGGAATTAAACCTGCGTAAATCCCAATAATAACCATGTAGTCTTTAAGTGTTTGATTCTTTATGATGTATAAGAGTGGAAATAATAAAACAGTACTTGCTGAAATATTTTCAAAAGTGACTTTTGTCCAGACATGATCGACCAATGTATAAGGATATATAAACACTTTAAGAAAGTGGACCACAAAATTGATGATAATTAAAGAGACGATAAATCTTTTTTTGAATCGGATTGATTGATGATCTAAGTATAAAACTGATAGCAATGTGAGTACAGTTGCAAATCCAATATATAAAAAATAATAGACATTAAAAATCTCGATGGTATTCATCAGCTGCGTCATCCTCATTTCATCTTTCATGCGTTTGTAGACATTAAATTAGTTTTATTATACTTGAAACGACATCAAAAATAAAACTAAATCTCTCAAATATTGATGACAAAATATCGAATGTCCTAAATTGTATACATTCATATTTTATTCACATTGTTTTCATATAATGATAAAGAGGTGTGTAACATGAAATTAAATAAGTCTCTTAAAAAATTTTTCCTTATTGTACTTGTTTTACTGACTGCAATCTTTTTATACGGACTGAATCAACATGTGAAAGTCAATCGTTATATTGCAGCATTTAAAGAACGAAGTACAGAAGAAGAAACCATAACGATTATTTTTAATAACGATATAAAAGAATTAAGAATGTATCATCCGATTGAGCGAATAAATGATTATGAGATAGATGATACACGTAGTCTCTTTTATACAACAAAAGATGAGCCCTTTATGGGGAAAAAAGGCGACATCTTTGTTACGCAGGAGTCCCCTTTTCCAAACATCCTCGGATTTCATCAACTGATGAGCTTTTTTGTAGGTGGACATGCGGCTCTCAATAATGGTAATAATCAGTTTATAGAAGCCGTAGGTTTTCCACAAGATGATGAAAGTATCCTCGATATTATTTCAGATCCATCAGATGGAACACATGCGTATTCAGTCGGTGTTAGAAAATCATCCATCAATTATTGGATGTTACCAGATTTTAGAAGTGAAAATGATGTCTCATACCCTTATTACGGTTCATATTATAGAGAAAAATTTGTTGTGTTAAGAGTGAAAAATATCAGTGATGATCAACTTGATCAAACCATGACCTATGCTGATCAACACCTCGAGAATCGTTCACTCTATAATTTTCTGTTTGTGATAGATACATACAATAAATTTTACTGTACTGATTTTATCAGTCGCTCATATCGGCATGGGATTGATCCAAACTCCTCTGATAAAAATTATCCAATTACACTGAATGATAATGGATTTGTGACAACAGTAAACGATCTTATCGTGTCGAAAGATACCTATATAGCAGCTTATGTTGAAAACAAAGATGGTATTAGACATGTTTATTATTTAGAGGATGAAGGATTGACATCTAATGAATAGTTTGATATAGTATAGATGACACCCCACCACGGGAGGGGTAAAAAAGGAGGAATTACCTATGGCAACGCTAATTTATAGAATCGGAGATATCCATTGCATCGGATGCATCAATCGCATTACTTCAGCTTTAAAATCAGCGGGAGCAATCGATGTTGATATTGATTTCTCGACACATATTGCTAAAGTTTTGACCGAAGAAGAAAAGCCAGATGCTGATGCATATCTAGAAGCTATTGTCCAAACGGGATATCAAGTAGAATATTTAACGACGATTGAAGAGGAGTCATAAGAAATGGCCAATCAACTCAAATATCAAGTCAATGGCATGACCTGTGCATCTTGTGTGAGTCATGTAGATAAAGCTATAAGAAAAGTTGATGGTATCATTGATGTTTCGGTTAATTTAGCAACTGAAACTGCAACTCTTTCATATGATCCAGATATCTTTATACCAATACATGCAGTGAATGCTGTCAAAGATATTGGATATGAGCTGATAGCCATGGATCATAATCAGATCACTGTGACTGCAAAGGTAGAAGGTATGAGTTGTGCAACATGCGCAAACAGTATTGATAATACACTGTTGAAGATGGATGGGATTATTGATGCTCATGTTAATCTTGCTACGGAGAAAGTTACCATTCAATATGACGATCGCGTCATTCGTTTTAGTGATATCAAACACCGCATCCAAAGCATTGGATATAAGATTAGTCTCGAAGTAACAAATGATGAATCGGTTGATCCTGATACATTCAAGATGAATTCCGCTAAAAAAAGAGTTCAATTGAGTTCAACAATAACTATTTTGATGATGTCACTCATGCTGATTCACATGTTTGTTGTTGAAATTCCATTATACACTTGGATCATTGCCATACTGGGTTTCCCAGTCATATTTATCATTGGCCGTCACGTGCACAGAGGAAGTTATTACTCTCTTAAATCATTGAAACCGAATATGGATGTCCTTGTATCACTCGGATCTATTCCACCCTATCTCATCGGTCTCACAGGATTGTTTTTCCCAATCACAACATTTATCGAAATGGCAACAACAATTATGACATTTCACTTGATTGGAAAATTCCTGGAAAGTAAGGCTAAAGGAAAAGCATCCCAAGCCATCAAAAAATTAATGGAACTAGGAGCGAAAACTGCACGCATTTTAGTCGATGGCAATGAGATCGAAGTTTTAACGAATGAACTCAGTGTTAAAGATATCATGATTATTAGACCAGGCGAAAAAATACCAACAGACGGAATGATTATTGAAGGTAAAAGTTTAATTGATGAATCGATTGCAACAGGTGAATCGATGCCGGTCAAAAAGCATGTGGGTGATAATGTCATCGGAGCAACCATTAATAAAGATGGCTTGCTCAAAGTAGAAGTTACTAAAGTTGGTAAAGAAACATTCTTATCTCAAGTTATTGAGATGGTTGAAGCTTGTCAGGGGTCCAAAGTGCCTATACAAGAATTTGCAGACAGAATCACATCCTATTTTGTGCCAGCAATTATGGTTTTAACAGTACTCACGTTCAGTTCTTTTTTAATTTTTCAAAATTTCCATCTGAGTATCTTAGAGTATATGGAACCTATCTTACCTTGGATTAACACAGATCAAACTCCATTAACTTTAGCATTTATTACAGCAACAGCAGTATTAGTTATCGCATGTCCATGTGCGCTTGGATTGGGAACACCTACAGCATTAATGGTGGGTAGTGGTGTTGGTGCAGAAAAAGGTATTCTGATTCGCAACGGTGAAGCAGTTCAAACACTTAAGGATATCAAAGCCATTGCTTTTGATAAAACTGGCACGTTAACATATGGGAAACCCGTAGTGACTGACAAGCATGCTATAGGTATAAGTGAACATCAAATGATGCATGTCGCTGGATCACTTGAAACAGGATCAGAGCATCCATTAGCAATGGCAATTATCGAAGATGTAAAAAAAAATAATCAAAAGCTATTAAACCCAAGAGATTTTGAAGCCATATCTGGCATGGGTATAAAAGGTATTCTAGATAATAAGACATATTATTTTGGTAACAGAAAACTAATCAAATCGATTGGTCATTCTTATGATGGATTAGAATCAATGATGCAACAACTTGAAAATGAAGCTAAAACGGTGATGATTCTAGCAGATGATATAGAGATACTTGGTATCATTGCTGTTGCAGATGCATTAAAACCTGATGCAGTACATGTTATTCGGGCAATCGAAAACCTTGGTATAACGACAGCTATGATTACTGG
>DIER01000033.1 GCA_002418725.1 Acholeplasmataceae bacterium UBA5769 | reverse complement strand
TAAGTAAACGATACACGCTTAGGAGGGTATTATGAAATCAAGTAGAGAATTACGTCATCAAGCTTGGGAACAGCTCAGAAAGAGCTATTGGATGGTGCTTGTGGTCACACTCATCGTCACCATGCTACCTGCAGCATCATCTATTGCTGTTATTGGTTTTCTTATTTTAGGACCACTTTTAGTGGGGCAAGCCATCTATCTTATTGACATGATTGATAACAACACCGATGGTAGTAAGATTGAACTCATTATTGAGGGCTTCAAGAGAAGTTTTGTGAACTCCATGTTAGCATCTATTCTTGTGGGTATTTTCACATTCCTATGGTCATTGCTATTCATTATTCCAGGCATCATCAAGTTTTTTGCTTATGCGATGACACCATACATTATTGCTGAAAATCCAAACATCGATGCGATGGCTGCGATTGATAAGTCTCAAGAAATGATGAAGGGACATAAGATGGAGTTATTCATGCTTCATTTAAGTTTTATTGGTTGGTATCTCTTAGCAGCACTAACCTTTGGTGTGGGTATGATTTTCTTACTCCCTTATGTTAAAACTGCGGAAGCGAATTTCTACATTGAACTTCGTGGTAAAAAAACAATCATTGCTGAATTTGAGTAACAAAAAAGGCCGAGAGGCCTTTATTTTTACCATAAATGATGGACATGTGGTTTAATGAGTGTCTCATAGATGTGTTCAACAGCATCCATTTGTTCTTTGGTAAGCGGCGGTAATTCTGCCGCTTTTATGTTACTTAAAATTTGTTCTGGCTTGCTGGCACCTGGGATAACCGTTGATACGGCATCAAACATCAAAATCCAGCGAAGTGCATACAAATGCAATTCTTCTTTTGGAAACACTTTTTTAAGTGCTTCGACAGCTTCTAATCCCACATCGTAGGGTACACCAGAAAATGTTTCACCTTTATCAAAAGCCTCACCGTGTCTATTAAATGTGCGATGATCGTTTGGTCCAAAGGTGGTTTGTTTGGTATATTTACCGGTTAAAAGCCCACTTGCTAAAGGGACTCTCACGATGATTCCTACACCTTTTTCTTTAGCTAACTTAAAGAGTTTTTCTTGAGGACGAAGACGAAACATGTTAAAGATCACTTCTATGGCTTCAACGCCAGGATGGTTCATGGCGTTGATACCTTCTTCAATGGTTTCAATTGAAACCCCATAGTGTTTGATTTTTCCTTCTTTTTTGAAGTCATCCATAAACCCAAAGACTGTATCCTCAAGATAAAGATCTGAAGGTGGGCAGTGCAGTAACACCATGTCCAGTTGATCCACTTGTAGTCTTTGTCTTGATTCATCGATATATGTCGATAATGCTTCTTTGGTGTAGAGGCTTTTATCTTGTTTGGGTAGTTTTCGACCAATCTTTGTGATCACGAAAGTTTTGTGCTTTTTGGTTGATTGAAATTTTCCAATCGTAGATTCACTTAACCCCCCTTGATAAACATCCGCTGTATCAAAGGCATTAATACCTAACTCTACTGCTGTTTCAAGGGTTTTGAAAGCGATGTCCTCGTTAAAGGGATCTCCCCATTTAGAACCGAGTTGCCACGTGCCTAATGCGATTTCAGAGATGTCAAATCCTGTTTTACCAAAAGGTCTTTGTTTCATGTCAATCCTCCTACATGATATACGTTGTTTTTTTGAACTCCGTGTAGTGAATTTCATAGGTGACGATGATCTCTGTCATGATGCTTTCAAAATCAATATGAATGGTTTGTGTTTGGTTGGTGCTTGTAACGACGATCGGACCCCAAATACGTTCAACAAATTCTGGGTGATCAATATATGGATTTCTGTTTTTTTGATAACTAAAAATAACATCATTTCTGTTTCTCTCAAAATCATCGACTGGATCTTCAATATGCCATCTTAAAAGTACACTTTTCTTAGCCATAAACATACCACCTTCTTGATATGTAGCATTATCCATAGCACTTGTTATTACATCAACTAAACTGAGTCTTGGGTACATAGTAATCATATACAATAGAATTCTTGCAACATCACCTTTATCATCCTCGCCCGGAAAGTATGAAGCGGAGGTCGTTGATACGTCAAACCATTTATTGCCTCTCGATGAGTTTGTGCTTGGGATTGCTGCTCTTAAATTATGCAAATCACTTGCTATATTTTTGTCTGAGTTGTTTACACTTGGAACTCCAAGTCTAGAATTCGGCCAAACATGTTCTCTATTAAAAGTTGTACTTGTATTCAACCCAGTCCATACTCCAGACACAGATTTTCGATCATAGATGGTTAATACATTATTTGAGTTTAATGGATCAACATCAGACTCATCAAGGATGTATCTTGCATCCCCATATGACAATTTAACAATCGTGTTATTTAGAAGTGCTGACAATGAATTCATTAGCTGAGCATTAGATACTGAAGTTATTGAAGCATAATAACCATCATAAACTTCATTACTTTCAAAAATCGCATACAGTGTGATATTGGATGTGATAAGTACGGTTTCATCAA
>DIER01000010.1 GCA_002418725.1 Acholeplasmataceae bacterium UBA5769 | reverse complement strand
CTTATTCTAAATAGTTGGCTTTTATGAATGAGGATGAATGGCTTTTGTTGCGATCATGTCAATCCCTGTTTGATGAATATTGGAAACGATGATATCTCCTATTTTAACATGTTTTTCAATCAAAATGTGGTCTAATTCTGACATGATTTCAAAAAGAAGTTCTTTGGGCAGTGGTGATTTTGATTTTACAGGAAGTCTTGGACATTCTGGAAATACAGTTTTAACCGTTGTCGTGAGTGTTCTTCTTGGTGAAGTCATCTCTACAACGGCATATGATTCACCGCGCGGACAACGGTTTCCTGTCACATGTAAATGCTCATCTATCTCTAAATGACACCCTACAGGGCATACAATACAGGTCAGTTTTTTCATAACAATTCCTCCAACATAAGTTCAATGGGTTGATTGGATAGAAACGCATCTTTTGAAATCATCAGGTTTTCCATTTCAGCAGGGGCGATGAATGAAGCTTTTTTGGATGCAATCACTTTACCGTCTTGAATCACTTTGAATATGCCTTTATCCATCTTTTTGGTGACGCGAAAAGACAATTGGATGGGCTCATGAATATGGTTTACATCGAGGTGATGTGGGACGACATATCGAATGTTTTGACCGATAACGACATCCACCAATCGTCTTTCTTGGTTATCTGATTTAGCTAAATATTGCTTAGCATAAAGGCCAGCTTTTTCACCTTCTTTACTGACCCAATCCACCAAATCGTGAACATGAAGGGCATTACCACAAACAAAGAGTCCATCAATGTTTGTCATCAATGTTTGATCGACATAAGCGCTTTTGGTTATCCGGCTTTTCTCCATGTTGAGTCCTTCGAAAAGTTGAACATCAGGAATCAATCCAACGGAAAGAAGAAGTGTGTCTACTTCGAAAGTTTTCTCTGTGCCAGGAATGGGTTCGAAATGTTGATCAACTTGTTGAATGACGATTTTTTCTAACGTATCTTTACCGATGATCTGAGTGATGGTGTGGGAAAGATAAAGTGGGATATTAAAATCATCTAAACATTGTACGATATTACGTGTTAAACCGTTGGAGTAAGGCATGATTTCTGCAACACCGTGCACCTTCGCACCTTCAAGTGTCATGCGTCTTGCCATAATTAGTCCAATATCACCGCTACCCAAAATAAAAATGTTTTTGCCTACCAAATAACCATCTATATTTAGATACCGTTGTGCACTTCCTGCAGGCATGATACCCTTGGGACGATCACCGGGAATTTGAATCGCACCTCTAGTGCGTTCATAGCAACCGGAAGCAATAATAACAGCACGTGAAGTGATGTGTTGATAACCATGTTTTTCACTGGTTAATGTGAGATGAAATAAATCATTTTTTGAAACATCAATGACAGTTGTCGATAATAAGACTTCAATGTTGATATCTTTAAGGCGATCGATAAAACGGGTTGCGTATTCCGGACCTGTAAGTTCTTCTTTAAAAACATGAAGACCAAATCCGTTATGAATACATTGGTTTAAGATACCACCAAGTTCGGCTTCTCTTTCTATGACGAGTATTTGTAGATGTTGATCAGAAGCAGATAGTGCAGCGGCAAGACCTGCCGCACCGCCACCGATAATCACGAGATCTTTTGTGTTCATGCTTTTTTCGTCTCCTTTACAAAGATTGGGGTATCTTGTGCATAATATTGGATTTCGCTTAAGGGTTTACCGGTTACTTTAGAGATGATCTTCATGACGCGACCTTCGCAATAACCACCTTGGCATAACCCACTTCCCGCGCGCGCGCGTTTCTTTATTCCTTTAATCGTATCATTTCCTGTCGGACCAGTGATGGCATCAATGATTTCCTGTTCGGTTATTTTTTCACATTTGCACACGATATGTCCATAAGCCGGATTCTCTTTAACCCGTTGTTCTTTTTCTGCTTCAGGTAAATGATGAAAGGGCATCGGCTTGATTCTGATAGGATCAAAATCTTTTTTCAGAGGTACGTTAAGCTTCATGATCTCTTGAATCAGATATTGAGCAATGGCTGGAGCTGCGGTCAAACCTGGTGAATCGATACCTGCAACGTGGTAAAAACCGGGATAACGATGAGACTCTTTTATATAGAAATCTTCATAATCAGAGCTTGCCCGCACACCAGCAAACGTTCTGATAATCATGTCATATGGAATGTGATGTGACAATGCTTTGAGATGTTCCTTGATGTATGTCATGCCAGATTTTGTCGTTGCAGCGTCACTTGGGTCAGTGGTTTCACTGGATGTAGGACCAAGTAAGATGTTTCCGTGTACTTGTGGAACGATAAGCACGCCTTTTCCAGCTTTCGTAGGAAGTGGATAAATGACATGATTAAACCATCCTTTTGCCTGACGATCCAACACAAAATACTCCCCTTTTCTGGGTCTAATGGTTAACTCGAAATCCCTCTCTAGCATGCGTGCGACATGATCACTTAAGACCCCAGCCGCATTGATGATGTGTTTCGACTCAAACGATTGACCATCCTCTAACATAAGGGTATAGAAATCTTGATGATAGACAATGTCAACCACGTGACTGTTGCGTCTAAAATGAGCACCATTCTTGATCGCATTACCCAAAGCTGCAATCGCAACCTCCCAAGGGTAAGTAACTTTCGTTGAGGGAAGAGATAAAACTTTCGTTACGGTACTTGCTAATTTGGGTTCTAACTTTCTTGCATCATCACCACTCAGAATCTCTACATCTTTGACCCCGTTAACAAGTGCTCTTTGCATAAGAAGGTTTAACATGTTCTCCTCCTCAGCATCATGTGCAACAACAAAAGCACCAGTCCTTAACAAAGGTATGGAAAGTTCAGTTTCAAGCGCATCATAAAGCCGATTTCCCAAAACACAAAGTTTAGCTTTTAATGTGTTTTCTTTGGGGTCATGACCTGAATGGATAATCGCGCTATTGGCTGTGGTTTGATGATTTGCGATATCATTTTCTTTTTCTAAAACGAGAAGTGAGACCTCATATTTTGAAAGTTCTCGTGCAATAAGTGTTCCAATAATTCCTGAACCAATGATGACATAATCGTACATAAACATCCTCCTTGTTGAAAATAAAAAGAGAAAAACAATGACTTACTCATGTGTTTTTCTCTTGACTCTAAGTTTAAAGATTAACTTTTATTAAAACCAGAATTTCGGGTTACTTGTCGTTACAGCAACGGCACCTGAAGCTAAGCAAGCTTTGATTTGCTCTTTGGATCTGATCAAACCACCCATCATGATTTCGGTATTGATTCTAGATCTGATTTCTGGGATAATATCCAGACAGCATGCAGGAAGAACTTCGAGATAATCAGGGTTTGCCTTTTGAGCAACTTCAATACTTTGTTCTAAGGATATGGAATCCTTTAAAAAGAAGCGTAAAATGCCAATAACCTTTCGTTTTTTACAAATCTCGATGACTTTTGGTTTGCTTGAAATGATGCCATCAACCTTGAGTGATTGAATCAAGTAAATGGCACCGTACTCATCTGAGGATAAACCTTTGATTAACTCTGAGTGAATGAGAACTTTCTTATTTTTACTCTTCATTTCAGCGACCAGTTCAGCGAGTTGAGCGAGTTGAAAATTCATTAAAATACCACACGTTAAATGACTTTGAAGAAATGCACGCAGTTCTTGGTGATTACTAATTGCAGGTATTATTTTCTGTTCCCTTAGCATGACATACCTCCTTCGTTCAAAAGAAATAGCAAAATGTAAAATGCAGATCAGCATTTTTACGATTTCGCTCTTCATCTCTACTCGTTCTTAAATTCTATTTTTATTATACCTTTGTAAGCGGTTTTAGTCAAGTGTAAAAACGATGTTCACATTTCGCTTTTCTTTTTATAAAAAGGTGTTATAATAATGAAACAAGATATAGATTAAGGTGTTGATTATAAAATGAAAAAAGAACGAAATATCATCATATTTGTCATTGGTATCGCAGGGTCGGCTGTCTTTATTTTAGCCCTTTTAATGCTGATGTTTGGTGATGAATTAGACCAAATGTTTAATGTCATCGGTATCCGTGTTGCAACTGTCTTTGTTGCGTTTGCATCCTTTTTATCAAGCATGCTTTTTAGCTTGCTTATTTTGCTGCATAATCGTACGGTTGTCAAGATTAATGATGATACAAACCAGCGTGCTGAAATGTTTAGAGAACTACAGTTTGCCTCAGCAAACTATTCCATCATTGAGTTTATGGATCGCATGCTCATTTACGGGGAGTCCACACGCTACATCCAACGAGTCATTGAACGGAAGAGCATGATGTTTCACATGATTGAAGAAGGTCTATCAGAACAAGATATTTTTAAAAATCCACAAGATTATTCATTTGTTTCCATCAAGATTCCTTTTCGCGTGATTGAAGGTAAAATTATCTCATCCATTACCTTTGATAAATTGCGTTTTGAAAGAGAAGGTGTGAACTATGAGTTTATCACACCACCAAGTGAAACAGAATCACGTGCATTCCTGCTTTATAATGAACATACGAAACGTAATAACGTCATTATCAATTTGATTATGAAGAAAAACAGTGTATTCTATAACCCAAGCCAGATCAATAACTTTACGAAGATAAAGATCTACATTAATATCACCAGCTTGTTAGGTGTTAAAGTTAAAGGGAATTCTGAACTCTATTTTACGAACCCTGAACAAATTGAAGGCGATGGAACGAATACTTATCGTATCAACTCAGCGAACTTCACATTGACCGAGATGCCAAAAATTATCAAATCATAGCGCATCTTTCATGTCAACAACTTCAGCTTTTTGGTTCATGATTTGGTAAGCATAAGACATCGATGCATGGATGGCTTTAACGATGTCGTCATCAGGAAGTCTTAAGTCCGCACAAAGATTTGGATCGATATAGGTATATGCAGTCATCAACTTACTGAAGGTTTTGGGATTGAGCCCTGGTTCAATCCCTTTTTTTGTATAGTTTTTTTGCATGGATTTGATCCCTAAAGCTGCTAACCAGTTTGGTATGGTGATGACACTTTTGTTCATGTCCATCGCCTTTAGTGCATGACGTATCATGGTTTTCCACGGCATATTGACAGAAACTAACGGATATGATTTGCCATTTATCCCATAAAGAAGTGCATGGTAGATGGCAACACCTACTTGGTGTGTAGTGACCATCGCAGTACCTCCTTTGGGAAAGAAGATGACATGAGGTTTTGCAAATCGCTCTACGAAAATCGACCAAACAGGTTTTCTTCCTTCTTGGATACCAAAAATATAGGGAAGTTCTAATACAATGACTGAAAAAGAATCATCAGCATATGAAAAAGCGATGTTTTCTTGTTTGATACGACTTGCAATATAGGGATGATTCTCAACTAATTTTAGGTGTGGCCAAGTTTTTGCAAAGTAACTAAAATAGCTGCCTAAAACGACAGCTTGTTTCACACCCATTTTTTTCGCAGACGTTAAAAGTCTTTGAAGAGGGGTAATATTATAGTACATATATGCTTCACTCACTGGGGGTTTAAATTCTACTCTTTCATCAACACCAGCAGCAAAAATAAAAGCATCCATACCTTTCATATAACCATCGAGTTCATCTTGAGATGCGGTGATGAAGTTACACATGTGAAGGAACATCTGATTAGGAAGTTTTAAATCTTTTGAGACCGGAAGTGTTAATGCGTGAACTTGATGACCATGATTGATCATGACTTCTGCCGCACAAGAACCGAGTAATCCTGTTCCACCAGCGATTAAGATGTTCATGTTTCCCCCTTATTTAAAATAATTGGTTCTCAGTATTTTTTTATACAGTTGATACATAGCAATGATACGTTTCATTTGTTCAGAAGTAGGTTGAAGTTCACTTAAGGAAACATAGGAGATGCCATCGTAATAAGCGTAATTCTTATAATAAACGATGCTTTCAAAACCTAAAAAGATGTCTTGACCAACATAAGGTGTTGGATTGCCCTTTAAATCAAATAAAGCATTTATTGTAGGCAGAATATCAAATGAGGTTGTCAGTTGACTGATTTGGCGTGGTGTTATATCGGAAGACCACACATAAAGGTTTCCTTTTTGTTTTAGATGGTTTTCTGTTATGCCGGTGACCTGTTCATAAACTTCTTGAGGCATGGTATAGGGGTAATGATCTCCAGTTAGAATAACCACGGTATCATCGATTAAATGTTTTTCCTCAAGCGTATCAAATAGTTGACCAATCATCAAGTCGAGTTCTATTTGTGTGGCACGATAAAGGTTTACTACGTCTGGATCCTGTGGGTAAAGCGCATGAACTTTTTCAATATGTTCTTTTGCGACAACATGGTCCATGGTATAAGGTGAGTGTCCTGAAAAGGTAATCAAAAAACTCATGAACTTATGGTCAGTAGGGAGAATCAAATCTTTTGCAGCATCGAAAAATAAAGTATCAAATTTACCTGTTTCTTTGGTTAATCCAAGCTCATGCTCGCCATAAAAGTGATGATAGCCATAGTTTTCATAGATGATATGTCTGCCATAAAATTCCTTGTAATTGCCATGAAAAGCAGATGTGATGTAGCCTTGTTCCTGAAACAGGTTAGCAAGAGATTGACGGTAAGTGTTGTTTTTAAATACAGTGACCGTAGGACCGTCCTCCATGGAAGGCATTAAACTGGTGTTAAAGATAAATTCTGAATCACTGGTTGTGCGTTGGAAAACGGGAGTATAGTGATTCCTAAAATCAAAACCTTCGGTTTTTAATCGGTATAAATGGGGTGTCAAAAGAGGGTCTAATGCCACTTCATCGTAGGATTCCGCTAAAATGAATACCAAGTTTTTTCCTTCAAAGAGACCGACATAATCGTGGGTACTGTACGCTTTTTGGTTTTCTTCGAAATAAGCAGTAATGTCCTCTACATCTTTTTTGCTATGCCATCGCGGTGTAAAGGTATCGAGCAAATCACGTCCCATCAAGTGAAAAACACCATAGGTTTTCGCAAATGTTTCTCTTGAGTAAACGGTTTGGTATAAATAACGGTCTGAGTTGAAAGCATTCGATTGATCGTATGACACACCTTGATTGATGTGAATGGTTAGAAAAAGAAGTAAACCCAGTGTGATTGCTTTTTTTAGAATGCGTGTCGACCAAACCATGTGGGTTACTGTTTTGATGTTTAGATAAGTCCAAATCGAAGCAATCATCAACAAGATAACCACCGGGTGAAGAAAGTGAAAGCGGTACATGCTTTGACCAGACTCAACGCCTTCTCTTAAGGTTAACGCTTCTTTAAAACTAAAATAATCGTGAAAAATACGTACATAAATATCTTGACCAATCACGTATGAGCCGTAGATGATGAGCGATAAAACACCAAAAATCTTCGCATATTTTTTTGGCAGTAAAAGATAGAGCATCACCCATAAAAAAATGCTTAAAAGAAGACCATAAAGGTAGGTCATCTTTAAACCATCCATATTTTTAATGACAAAGAAAATTTCCATCCAAAAAAATGTGGAAACAAAAATAAGTAAATCTTTAGCTTGTTTTAAGGTGGAGAGAATGGCCTTGCCGTTGAGGGTCATAAAAAGGATCAGTATACCGAGTGATCCAAACCAAATCAACCATGTGAGTACGTCATTAAGGACAGTCTCTGGTTTTGCATAACCAAGCCTTAATCCAAAAATGACACCGAGCAGAACCATTAATCCGATGATGTAACTGTATGTGCGGCGCATGTTCATTTCTCCCTATCGCTATGTCATTTTTATTATACATCAAAAAACTGGTACAAAGACCAGTTTTTTATAGGTTAATATCGATGATATCGATGGCATTCAGTCGGGCAAAAGGTGTTAGAATGATGACTTTTGCGACCGTATCAATTTTTTTGATTTTTCCAAACGTTGTTTTCAAATAACCTTGATCATAATAAGTGATGGAAATCTCACTTTCCTGATAGAACGCCATGTGAAGTCTTTGATTAAGTTCAACGAACTGATCGTCACTTAAAACAGGCTTATCGCGCTTGCCTAAACGAAGTTTAAGCTCGCGGATCATGGCACCATAACCGACTAAGGCATCAAAGGGTGCCCACTTGATGATACCTCGATCGACATAACCACTAGGCATGGTGGCCACCAATCATGCTGTTTCGTGCTTTAATCGTTGAAGACTCAAACTCGCTGGATGCACGATTGACACTGTTTTTACCAAATTTATACTTGATGTCATCCATGGCCTGATGAAGTTGATGTTCTTTCATCAGTTTATCCACGTCTTCAAAGAGTGAAAACTGATAGACATGTTGATCCATGAGATGGCCAACACTCACGTGGACTCTACGAATGGGTTCATCTTCATAATAGGTTTTAAAAAGATGAAGACACGTTTCATACACGACAGAAGCGTTTGAGGTGGGTTGATCGAGTGTGATTTGTCTGCTAAAACCACCACCAACAGCTTTACTATAGCCAATGCCAAAGTGAATGGTTTTGGCAACCTTTTTGTGCAAGCGTAAACGTCTTGTGACGTCATCAACCATCTCTAAAATGATTTGAAAAACATCGGGTGGAAAATAATCATGGAAAAGGGTTTGTCCAGAACCATAACTCTTGCCCACAGCACGTATGTTTAATTTTTGCTGGACTAAACTCATATCAATGCCATGCGTATGGTAATAAAGTTCTTCGCCTAAGACACCAAAAATACGTTTTAAAGTTTCAGGACTGTAATGCGCAATATCACCGATGGTACGTAGACCAAGACGGTTAAGATTTTTTTCCATTTGCGAGCCGATGCCCCACATTTCCGATAAAGGTGTCACTGGCCATAGTTTTGTTGGAATATCTTCATAGGTCCATTTGGCAATAAAATCAGGCGCTTTTTTAGATTCAATATCGAGAGCGAGTTTCGCCATGAGCATGTTTTGACCAATGCCACAGGTGGCGTAGAGTTTGGTTTCATCATAAATGGCATTCAAAATCATTTTTGCCATCTCAAGATCCGTTTTTTGATAGTAATTCAAGTATTCAGTAATATCTAAAAAAGCTTCGTCAATAGAGTAAACATAAAGGTCATCTTCAGAAATAAATCGCAAATAGATCTCAATGATTTTAGTGGAATACTCTAAATAGGTTTCCATGCGAGGTTTTTGGAAAATAATGGGAATATCGGGTGGAATTTCGTGAATTCTACAGCGGCTAGGAACACCCAAGGACTTTAAATATGGGGAGACAGCGAGCACAATAGAACCGTTACCTCTAGATTTATCTGCAACGACAAGAGGTGTCTTAAAGGGATCCAAACCTAAAAGTGCACACTCGACTGAAGCGTAGAAACTTTTGAGATCGATGCATAAAATATGACGATACAGTTTGTATTCTTCCATGGTTCGAACCTCCTTTGTGTCATCATTATATCAATAAAAAACGAAAAGAAAAGGGGGCTTGAACATGATTTTACGTGAAAGTGTTCTCTGAAAAAGATTACATTTATATCCATTCTAAACGTAAGCGTTTTAGTCAAAACATGACGTTTATTCTTGTTTCAAAAGGCGATAAAAAACTTAAATCAAGAACATAAAAAAAAACATGCGCGCACGCATGTTAGATGGTTTTAGGTTCAGGATAAACTTGACCCTTGAGATCAACAGTCAACGATTCAATGATGACATCATCGTAGGGACGGTCACGGGGGTCACGCGGTTTATTTACAATTTGATCAACGATCTCAATGCCGGAAACCACGATGCCAAATGCAGCGTATTGTCCGTCAAGGTGAGGCGCGTTTTGATGCATGATGAAAAATTGAGAGGTCTGCGAATTAGGATCGTTTGTTCTTGCCATTGAGATGACACCACGCGTGTGACGGAGGTCATTTACAAAGCCATTGGACCTGAACTCACCACGGATAGGACGAAGTTCTTCCTTACCCCACCCCCCTTGAATCATAAAACTTGGGATTACGCGATGAAAAATAAGACCATCATAATAATGACGATTTGCAAGTGCAATGAAGTTATGCACCGTGTTTGGAGCAACTTCGGGGAAAAGTTCGATGGTGATGGTTCCCATGTCTTTAACGTTTAATGTAGCCACAGGGTTTAGCGGTTTTGAATAGGTTTGATTGTTCATACGATTTCTCCTTTTAAATGTTTTTTGAGGGTTTAGGTTGATAGCGTCTAAAGCGGACAGTGCCGTAGACACCTATAATGATCATGGCGCTTCCGATATAGTGATAATAAGATAATGTTTCATTGAGAAGCAGTGCACCAGCGATGATTGCCACTATCGTGGAGAGGTTAGAATAAATAGATGTGATGTGCGCTGGAGCCTGACTTAATGCGAAATTGACAAGGAAGAAACCACCGATGGAAGCTACGATGCCAAGGTAAAGTATGGGTAGTACAAGTTCAATATGATAAAGGTTGGTCACATAATCCATAACACGACCTTCAGAAATCAGTTTGACCAGATACATCAAGTTAAAGATAACAGCGCCATAAAGCATCATGAAATAGGTGATTTCATAAGGTTTTAATGATCTTGAAGCGTTTCTAGAAGCAATATTGAAAAGTGCAGCAGATAAGACAGCCCCTAATAAAAGCAAGTAACCAAGCACTTCAAAAGCGATGCCATCTTGCATCTTAAACATCTGAATAAAAATCACGCCAGATACAGACAGAAAGATAAACAGTAATTGGATCAAACGTGGTTTTTCTTTTAAAATGAGTGAAGATAATATGGTTACAAAAATGGGAATCATGGCAATCATTAAACCTGCCTCGCCACTTGTTGTTAAGCGTAAGCCATAGGTTTCAGTTAAAAAATAAAGGATAGGTTGAAATAAAGCAACCAAAAATAAATCCTTCATATGTTTCTTCTCAAAGCGAATGGTCACAACTTTGGTGAGTCTTAACAGTTCGAAGGCAAGAAAGGCAATTAAAAAACGATAAGCAATAAGGCCAATGGGACTAACATAGTTCATCGCTACCTTAGAAAACATAAAAGTAAAACCGAAGATGCTCGCAAATAAGATACCTGCGATGTGAACCTTTTTTGACATAAAAAACCCCTTTGTGTGTGTGAGTGCATCTACCATTTTTTTAAAAAACACACATTCCTCTCTCATGATAACAGTTTTTTATCAAAACGTGGTGAAAGACATATTAAAAATATGTTTTTATGATTTTTTAATATAAACAAAAAAATAATGATAATATATTGACAATAGTGTATGACATACAGTATAATAAACATCGAGGAGCTGATGTTATGGATACAAACGTACTTAACAATTTATTGGTTGAATTAAAAAGAGGAACGCAAGTGCTCGCTGTGCTGAGTCAACTCAAAGTCAATCAGTATGGTTATTCACTGCTTCAAGCATTAGAAGATAAAGGTGTATTGATCGAAGCGGGAACACTATATCCTTTGATGCGAAGACTAGAATCACAAGGGTTACTCATCAGTGAATGGGATACAACTGAATCAAGGCCAAGAAAATATTACAGATTGTCAGATGATGGATTAGCCATTTACCAATCACTGATTCGTGAATGGCATCAGATGATTAAAGACATGAATCGTTTGTTCGAGGAGGAATAAAGATGAAACATATTGTAGAAAGATACATCTATGCAGTGACCAAAAGATTGCCTGAAAATATGCGGGCTGAAGTAAAAGAAGAATTACATGCAAACATCACAGACATGTTAAGCAAAAATCCAACCGATGAAGAGATTGATAAAGTTTTGCATGAACTTGGGCATCCCAGGGAACTTGCAAAAAACTATCGTGGCGAAGAGCGATACGTGATCTCACCACTCTTCTTTGATGATTATCTTCAGGTGTTAAAAATTGTAACGATTATTTTACTTGCTGTCAGCTTAACGTTTGGTACCTTTGATGCCATCATACACGTTGAAGCGAGTACCGTTTTCTTAATGATTGCTGAAGTGATCGGAAAGATTTTATCGAATGTGTTTGGTGCTTTCATCCATGCCTTTGCTTGGGTAACCTTGATTTTCTGGGGTATTGATTATGCAGCGAGACAAAAGAAACTTCCCGATTGGAAACTCAGTGATCTGCCTGATCTACCCACGCCACAAACGACTAAAATATCTAAAGTTGAGTCACTTTTAGGTCTCATTTTAGGAACAGCTTTTTCAGCGATCTTCATCATCTTTTTGACAAGATACATCCATTTAATTGGTATTTATGAAAATGGTGAGATGGTTGCACAAATCTTTAACAAACAAGTCACAGATCGCTTTATTGTCTTCTTTATCATCAGTGCTGTCATTGGGATTGCTGTCAATTTATTAAAGTTACACCACGGCGAATGGAAAATTCATCTTGCGATTCTCTATACAGCGCACGAAGTTCTTTCAACGGTCTTATTCTTAATCTTTATTCGTTCAGAAGGATTAATGTTAAACGAAGCACTCGTTAAAATCGGATCTTATGTTGATTTGACGGTTTCAGAGGTTCAAGCAAACATTGATAAAGGCATTGTTGGAATCACAGTTTTCATCTGTATCGTTGTAGGTATTGATCTTATCACGACATGGGTAAAAACGTTAAAACGTTCAAAAGCGTAAAAAAAATGCTGGAAGCTAATCCAGCATTTTTCATTAATTAACGTAAGGTCTCTTTTCTTCTTCCTTATCAAGAATAGGCCGTTTTTCTTCTTCAATAACTTTTTCTTTCTCTTTTTCTTTTCCAGCGTTGATCTCTTTTTGGTACTCACGGTATTTTTTATAACCACCAAAACCATCATAACCCAGATAAGCTGCGCCAATAAATGAGATGAAGAGTAAGAAAATAGCCACTGAACCATAATCAAACCCTGGTAACACCGCGATGATGGCACCTAAAGTTAAGAAAGTGATATGGATCCAAAACTTGGGAATTTCTGCTTTTTCACCAAAGAAAACAACGGAGTTAAAGAAGACTAAACCTCTCGCATAGAAGAAGAACGCGAGCGCGTAGCGATAGACATAACCCCAAACTGCTTCATTATCTAAATCTCTGGACAAAGCGATATAGATCATGACGCCACCAATTAAAGTATCGAAAATAATCTCAATTAAATTGATGGTGCGAAGCACTTCTTTGTTCAGTG
This sequence comes from Acholeplasmataceae bacterium UBA5769, assembly GCA_002418725.1. Lineage (GTDB taxonomy): Bacteria > Bacillota_I > Bacilli_A > Acholeplasmatales > Acholeplasmataceae > Peloplasma. Next base: position 39,024 of record DIER01000010.1, on the reverse strand, counting down.
ATTTCATCAAGGGGACTACTCTAAAGATAGAGAAAACAACAATGGCGACCCCTGTAATGGTATAGACCACTTCGTTTGCGAAAATCATGTAGATTCCAATACCAACTAAAATAGCTGCGAGGATAAATTTAAGTACCCAACCATAGCCATATTTCATTTGACTCATCTTAAAACCTCCTTGATTCTTATCTAATTGCATTATATAGCACTTTTCCATTTATAGCAATGCGCAAGGCTTCGATAGAACTTCAAATCTATGCAAATCTTATAAAATATGGTATATATAGTATAGACAATAAAAGGAGATAAATCAGATGAATAAACGAATTATTGCTGCTATGCCACTGATCAGTATCATGCTATTCTTGTTTTTTGGTCTTTATCAAGACAATTGGGGTTTAGGTGCGACATTCTTTTTCTTAATACCCATCAGTTGGGTCTTACTCAGTCGTCAACCATGGCGTCGCTTATCCGATATCATGCCGCTATTAGCACTCGCTGTTTTTCTTTGGATTGGATTTGGTTTTCGCATATGGCATCCCACGTGGCTCGTTTTCTTAATGATTCCATTGGTTAATTTAATTATTGATAAGAAAATCGATATGCGAAAGCTTGTCGGCATTTTAGTCACTGCAGCTTATATCACGATTGGGCTTATTACAGAACAATGGCACCCCACATGGATCATGTTTTTACTCATTCCCATCATCAACACGATTTTCTTTCCACAGAAAACCAACATTATTTTTTCTAAAGGGTCTATGAGAAGTAAAATCAGACATTATGTCATTGATGAAGAAAGAGATGAAGAGTAAGTGATAAAACAAAAAAGTTGGTGCAAACCAACTTTTTTTATGATTGATAGTAGTCTGGATTTTCAAAGATATAAGGTCTTTCTGGTGTGATGATAAAGAAGAGTAAAACCCCCATGACCAAACCACCTAAATGACCTAAAATGGAAATACGTGCCACAACAAATGTTAAGATGAGGTTGATTGCCATGAGTTGTTGAATGGAACGAATGGTTCTTTGATGAAACCATCTTTTTCTTAAAATGGTTAACATAAATAAACCACCCATGATTCCAAAAATAGCACCAGAAGCACCAACCGTCACAGCATTTTCTTGACCGAGATAGGTTACAGCAACACCGGATGCGATGGCGGATAATAAGTAGACAAGTAAATGTTTTCTTGGTCCAACGAGTTGTTCTAGGTGAGCACCTAAGTAGAAGAGAACATACATGTTCATTAAATAGTGAAAGACATTGCCATGAAGAAATGTTCCGGTGATGATGCGATAAAATTCACCTTGTTCAAGAATGAGTGGTGGATAAATAGCACCTAAACGGATTAAATTGATGAGCGTAAAACCACCAGTAAATAATGTCACCAAAAAAAAGAGGGTGTTGATGATGATCATCAAAGAGGTGACAGGATGTTTTTTTAGATAACGTTTGATATAGGATTGAGCTTGATCCAACATGAAACACGCTCCTTTCTCATATGTCTCTATTTTAGCATAAGCAGACGATGATTAAAAATAAAAGGTAGATGAGAATCTACCTAATGTTTTTCTCTGACGAACACATCGTTATATTGACGGTGTACTTTGATAAACGTTGTGCATTTGGATAAATGCTTTAATGTGGCGGCACCAACATACGTGCAGGTTGAGCGAACACCACCTAAAATATCTTTAATGGTGTCATCCACTTTTCCTTTGTAAGGAATTTTTACAGTTCTTCCTTCTGAACTACGATATTCAGCCACTTCACCATGGTGTTTAATCATCGCAGTTGAAGAACTCATGCCATAAAACTCTACAAATTGTTTTTTAACATAAACGGGTTCATTTGTAAGTGGTGTGCGTTGATGGGTGTCATGATATTCGGTAATGACTTCTCCACCACCCTCGTCATGACCAGCAAATAAACCACCTAGCATCACGAAGTCAGCACCTGCACCAAAAGCTTTTGCCACATCACCTGGACAGGTGCAACCCCCATCACTGATGATGTGAGCACCTAAACCATGTGCTGCATCCGCGCATTCGATGATGGCAGATAATTGAGGGTAACCGACACCTGTTTGAATACGTGTTGTACACACTGAACCAGGGCCAATACCGACTTTAACAATATCTGCACCACGTAAAATCAATTCTTGTGTCATATCTGCAGTCACGACATTTCCAGCGATAATGACGTGTTCAGGATAAGATTTTCTGACAGATTCAACGAAGTCACCGAAGTGTTCTGAATAGCCATTGGCAACATCGATACAAATGAATTTGATTTGCGGATGTGCCTTTAGGACAAGTTTTAAGTTAGTTAAGTCTGTTTTAGATGTGCCTGTTGAAACCGCGAAATGATTGGGATCTAAACGTTTTATATGTTGGTTTAAGTCATCCAAACCATAACTTTTCACAAGGCAAGTAAAAAGACCATGCTTTTGTAGGGATTCAGCAATATGGATGGTACCTACACCGTCCATGTTCGCTGCCATGATAGGAATACCTTTCCAGGTTTTTTTACTATGTTTAAACGTAAACTCTCTATTTAAGTCAACATCACGTCTACTGGCGAGTGCAGATCTTTTGGGACGGATTAAGACATCACTGAAATCTAATTTTTCATCAAACTCAATACGCATGGGACACCTCAGATTTAATATTTGAACTACGTTACTATTATAAGGTATATGGGGTATAAGTTAAAGGTGAAAATCAAAATTCGTTGAAAAAGATTATCTGTTTATAAAAAAGATGATTCATCTTTCTTCGATATACGAAATAAAGATCTTATGCTATAATGTGGAATGAAAATACAGTTCGGGTAGTGGCTCAGCTTGGTAGAGCGCCTGGTTCGGGACTAGGAGGTCGCAGGTTCAAATCCTGTCTACCCGACCATGAGTTAAACAATCATCCTGTTTGATTGTTTTTTTATTATATAATGGAAGTAAGACATAAAGTTTACTGGTTTACATATGCAAGAGAAAGAGAGCGTAATCATGAAAACATTAGCGATGCTTGGTGGGATGAGTTATGAATCCACGTTGACTTATTATCAAGTGATCAATGAGGTCATTAATCAAAAGATGGGAGGATCACATTCTGCGAAAATTATCATGTATTCATTTGATTATGCAGAACTTGAATCTCTGCTTGAAAAAGGTGAATGGCAAAGGATTGAAGATCGTTTGACAGAAGAAGCGTTAAAACTTAAAGCATGCGGTGCGGATGGTTTTCTGCTCTGTGCAAATACCATGCATCTTGTTGCAGATAAAGTCGAAAAAAGGGTTGGATTACCTCTGATTAATATAGCAAAAGAAACGATCAAAGAAGTCAAAGCGAAGGGCATTCAAAACGTTGGCTTACTTGGAACGATGTATACCATGCAAAGTGATCTTTATGATAAATTAGCAAAAGCAGAAAACATTACAATTGTTAAACCAAGTCCTGAACAACAGATGAAAATTCATGATGTTATTTACAAAGAACTTATTGTAGGTAAGATGCATGATCAAAGTAGACGTGATCTTCTAGCTATCATTGATAGTCTTGAAGTTGATGGCGTCATCTTGGGATGCACAGAATTACCTCTTTTAATTCGAGAAAAAGATCTAGATATTGCACGTTTTGATACGCTTTATCTTCATGCGAAAAAGGCTGCATTATGGATGTTAGGAGATGAAGTACATGATTTATGATGTGATTATCATTGGGGGTGGTCCATCCGGTTTAATGGCAGCGAATGTGTTGCAAAAACATAAACTGAATTATCTCATTTTAGAAAAGAATGATCAACTTGCTAAAAAGCTTAAACTCACTGGTGGCAAACGCTGTAATGTCACCAATAACTTACCCGTTGATGGCTTTATAGAGGCACTTAACATGAAACATCGCAGGTTTTTATATCATGCTTTAAAAACGTTTGGTCCTGAAGAAATTATCGCATTTTTTAAACAAAGAGGACTGGGTTTATTACTTGAACAGGGGCTCAAGTATTTTCCTGAAACACAGTTAAGCCAAAGTGTATTGGATGCCCTTTTGCATGACATTGACCAAAGACGTATCCTTTTCAAAGAGAGTGTTAAAACGTTAGTTAAACACGAACATACGTTTGAGGTTGTGACAGCGAATCAAACGTTAATCTCATCTTGTGTGATTGTAGCAACCGGTTCAAAAGCCTATCCAACAACGGGAAGTAGTGGTGATGGGGTCGTATTTGCGAAAAACTTAGGTCTAGAAACCATTCCGTTTACACCAGCAGAAACGCATGTTTATGTTGATCAAGTCAAAACCGATTATAAAGACCTTCAAGGTGTAACCATCAGTCAAGCGGAGTTAACGATTGAAGGTGTGAAAAAGACGTTTCCTGGTGGGGTGCTTTTTACCCATTTTGGACTGAGCGGTCCAGCGGTTTTACACGCCTCAGAGGTGATTGCTGAAAAGTCATTGCATGAAGACGTGTATGTTCATTTTCCACTGACTGAGTGGCATGAACATGATGTGTTAAAACGTTTTGATCAAGCACTACAAAAAAATGAAATGTTGAATCTATTTTTAGAGGAAATCTTAACCAAAAGGTTGAGCAAGAAAATCGTTGAGTGGTTAGATATCACACAAAAAAGAATGTCAGAGTATAGTAAGAAAGATCGTGAACGCATACTGGACATGATCTTTCGTTTTCGTTTAAAAATTGATCGCGTTGAAACCATTGAAAGGGCATTTGTCAATGCGGGTGGGGTCTCAACCAAAGAATTAGACCCCAAAACGATGATGGTTAAACGGATACCAGGACTTTACTTTGTGGGGGAAACGACCGATTTACAAGGCCCCATTGGTGGTTTTAATTTAACGATCGCGTTTTCAACAGGGCATTTAGCAGCAGAAGCTTGCTATATGCAAATACATCTTTCTTAATTCTTTCTTACAATTAGCATAACCTTAGGAACAGTGTTTTATCAGGTGTTATAATAGAGCCATAAAAGTAAGGTGATGTGATTGAAGAGATATGCACGTTCACAACTTTATATTGCTGGCACATTTCTGATTGTCTCGTTGTTTCTTTTTGTTGCCATCTTTTTATATGCAGCACAAACAATAAGAAACCGTCAAGTTAAATTACTGGAACTTGAGCTAGAGAATACAGAGATGGAAGTCCAGCTTTTTTTTGATGACTTTACCCATGCCATTCATGATGTTGAAGCATATATTGAACTTTATGGTACCACGGGGTTACGCGATTATATCGTTCAAAAACAAGGGCACCATCCATCGGTTGCCAGTATCTATTTTGGTACGATACATAATGTCATGTACAATTCATCAGGATTTATCCCACCCGAAGGCTTTGATTTAAGAACCCGTGTTTGGTATTTGATGGCCATAGAAAAGGGAAGTGTCATCGTTACACCTGCTTTCTTAAATGCCACTCAAGATTATATGATTACAACCATGGCTGCCCCAGTCTATGATGAGCATGATCAATTACTGGGTGTTATTGGTATTGATATTCGAATTAATGATATTGAATCTCATATTGCAGCGCGTACCATCGGTGAAACAGGTTACGCACTTTTAGTGGATTCCAATGGAAAACTGCTAACCCTTCCGACCTCATGGCAAATGGATGACCTTTTGGTCGATCTTAGCGAGGTTAATGTTGATTTAGATTTGATTGATGAAAACAAAGTCCATCTACACCAAATCCTACATCAAGACACAGGTTCCTTGATCTATACAGATGTTATTCTTGATGAATATGAACTGATTGTTTTTATGCCAGACAATGAATTTTATGTGACACAAGTTCAATTTGGACGATATTTTGTTGTTGTCTTTGTGCTCATCAATGTCATTGGTATTACATTCTTTTTACTCAACCGACGTTACATCTTTATACCACTTGTTGAACTCGATCAAGAGATTGCGAAAATCGATTTAAGCCAAAAGGTAAGTTATCGTTTACCTATTGAATCTAAAGATCGTTTTTTAGACATTAAATCAACACTTAACCAAGCACTTGATGCTGCAGAAGTATATTTTAATGAAAATGCCACAAAGGCAGAAGAACTATATTTACGTTCACAACGATTTAAGTTACTGATCGATTCTACCCAAGATTTCATTATCCAAATCAGTCCTACGCACGTCATCAGTTCTGCGTATGGAAAAGGTTTAGCAAAGATAGGTCTTGAAGAAGAAGATATGATTGGACGAAAGATGGAAGATGTTTTTAATCAAAGTAAAATTGCTCATGAAGATATGATATCTTTAGCACTTCAAGGTGAACACAAACTCTACGATTGGGAAATCATGAGAGACTCCGTTCGCTATGTTTATGAAACGTCTGTGTCTCCTATCTATAGCCAAAAAGATCATATCATCGGTGTTGTTTCGATATCAAGAGATATTACAGAGGCGACCATCAGACAAGAAGAAATCAAATACATTAACCAACACGACTATCTCACTGGTTTATATAATCGTCGTATGTTCCAAGAAACATTTGAATCCTTATCCCAAAATAAAGCATACCCCTTAACGATTATGATGCTTGACCTGAACGGGTTAAAGCTTATCAACGATGCTTTTGGACATTTAAAAGGTGATGAAGCGTTAAGAATGGTTTCGTTAATTTTAAGTGATGTATTGAGCGAACATTTCGTTTCACGCATTGGTGGTGACGAGTTTGCTGCAATCGTCAAGGGTGAAAAACAAAAGTATATTGACACATTGGTGGAGAATATCACGAAAAAAGTTTCTAATCTCATTATTGAAAATGTGCGACTATCTATTTCGATTGGGTACGAAATCATCGAAAATAACGATACAGATTTTAATGAAGCGATTAAAAAAGCTGAAAATAATATGTATCGACATAAGATTGCAGAATCGATGAGTGTGAGAAATAACGCGATTAAGGCGATTCATAAAACGTTAACAGATAAATATCGAGACGAACGTATCCATTCAGAAAAAGTCAGTCAACTTTGTTATGTGATTGGTTTGGCATTAGAATTAAATGCAGATAGTCTCAAAGAATTAAGACTCGCCGGTATGTATCATGATATCGGTAAAATTGCCATTCCAGATGCCATCTTAAATAAACCAAATCAACTCACAACAGAAGAGTTTGAAATCATGAAGACGCACACAGAAATGGGATATAACATTTTACGGGCAGCAGATGAGTATTCAAAGCTTGCTGAATATGCGTTGACACATCATGAACGTTGGGATGGAAAAGGCTATCCAAGAGGTATCAAGGGTGAAGATATTCCACTCTTTGCACGCATTATCAATTTGGCAGATAGTTTTGATGCGATGACTTCTAATCGAAGTTACCGTATGAAAATGAGTAAAGAAAAAGCGATTGAAGAGATTAAAAAACATGCGGGTCATCAATTCGATCCCCAATTAGCGAAAATCTTTGTGACGAAAGTACTCAAAAGGGAATGGTCATGACAAACAGAAAAGGACGCTTAGCCTTTTCTGTTTTTTTGTAATGACAGAAGAAGTGTTTTAAATCATTAAAAACTTGATATAATCGAGATAAAGCGAGGGGATGAACATGATTAGAGCCATCATGCTAGGTGCAGGTAATCGGGGGTTAGGTACGTATGGGGCCTATGCACTTAAGCATAAAGCAGAAATCTCATTTGTAGCGATCGCAGAAACAGATCCAGAAAGAAGAACTTATTTTGCCATGCAACATAACATTGATCTGTCCATGCAGTTTCAGCAAGCAGCCGATGTATTTAAAGAAAAGAAGTTTGCAGATGCCGTTTTCGTTTGCACGCAAGATCAACAACATACAGAGTATGTGTTAAAGGCTTTTCGTTTGGGTTATCATGTTTTTTTGGAAAAGCCGATGGCGACCAAACCTAGAGATGTCCTTCGCATCTTGAAACAACAAAAGTTATACCATCGGAAATTAGTCATCGCACATGTCTTAAGGTTTTCACCTTTTTTCATGAAGATTAAAAAACTGATGGAAGACAAAGTGATAGGAGATATCATGGGTATTGATCATATCGAACAGGTAGGAGATATCCATTATTCACACAGTTATGTCAGGGGTAACTGGCGTAACAGTCAACTTTCAAGTCCGATGATCTTAGCGAAATCATGTCATGATATGGATATTTTGCTCTATCTCATTGGCGAAAAACCTCAAGCGATTGCATCTTTTGGTGAACTCACCCATTTTAAAGCGGATACAATGAAAGATGTTCCCGGTTATTGTATGGATGGATGTCCTCATCAAGAGAGTTGTCGCTATGAAGCAAGAAAGATTTATCTTCACGCTGCAGATTGGATGAAATACCCTGTATCAAACGACTTTTCTGAAGAAGCGATGCTTAAAGCCTTAAGAAAAGGACCTTATGGTCGATGTGTTTACCGCTCCGACAACAATGTGGTTGACCATCAAACGGTTACCATGCAGTTTGAAAAGGGAATTAGCGTGAATTTTATGATGATGGCATTCACGAAAGAGATCAAGCGAACGATTCATATCATGGGAACAAAAGGTGAACTTTTGGCTGACATGAATCAACCAGATATTCAAATCATACCTTTTGGAAAAGAGCCTTATAAAGTTCATGTCAATATCCAAGAAGGTGGCCATGGTGGCGGTGATGATGGGGTGATGAAGAAGTTTATTCACTCACTCACCTACGATTGGGACACGACCTTAGATGTCGAAGATGCTGTGATGGCTCATCTGATGGCATTTGCAGCAGAAGAATCAAGGGTTTCAGGGAAAATCATAGACATGAAACATTACATAGAGGAGATAGAACGTGGAACTAAGACAAGCGAAACAAGGTGAAGAAAAGCAGGTTGCTAACCTTGCAGTAGAGGTTTTTAAACCCAACATGAAAGAACAGTTTATCAGACTTTTTCATGTCGATAATGTGGATCACATGTTTGTTGGTGTGGATCAAGGAAAAGTTGTGGCTGCATTAAACTATTATGAAGCCGATGTGGTTTCGAGTATCGGGCTGCTTAAGACAGGTTCAATTGGTGCTGTTTGCACTCAAAAAGAGTATCAAGGTCAAGGCATATCGACCCATCTTTTATCGATGGCAGAAAAACAAATGATCAAAGAACATGTCGATTTTTGTATTATTTCAGGAAGAAGAGGTCTTTATCAACGATTTGGTGCTCGCGATGTTGGTGCGATAGATAAGTATCAATTCATTCCTGATGTGATAAACGAACACGGATTTGACATTAAACCCTACCAAAATGATGTCGAAACACTCTATAGCATTTATATGACAGAACGGATTTACTATGTGCGTAGTAAAGATGAATTTCGTGATCTTTTGATAGGACAAACCTATCCGGATTCGTATCAAACCTATCCCATTTACCTCGTTTATGCAGAAGGAAAAGCACAAGCTTATATCATTGCCATTGATCATCATGAGAAAAAAGAACTAGGGATCAAAGAGTTTGCAGGAAATCGTCAATGGATCGCACAAGCATTACCAAGCATCATGAAGATGCATGGTAAAGAATCCATTGAACTGATGACTTATGGTCAAGATGAACTGAAAGAGTATCTTGGTGTTAAACCAGTCAGAATGTCACAACAGGCAACCCTGAAAATCATGGATAAAGAGGGATTTTTTCAGAAACTTAACACATGGACGATTAAAAAAGATCTTTCCATCGCGTTTAACAAAGAAAATGATCTAAACCAAGTAAAGGTTTTGAATGAAACGTATCTGTTATCGGATGAAGCCTTATTGTTTCTCGTTTTTTCTGGGACTTATACGGAAGACATGAAAGATGAAACAAGATATTTATTATCAAAACTATGTCCGATTGAACTTCCATGGTCGCATAACCTTAATTATCAATAAAGCACATATGTGCTTTTTTTTTGGAGTAATCACAACGCCTTATGTTTGATAAAAATATTGTAAAAATCTTTATAAAGATGAAAAAACAGTGTTTTCTGATGGGGATCACTTAAAATAAAATGATTTTAGTCTATAATAGAAGTATCATTATCAACAGGAGATATGCATGAAAAAGACGTTATCGATAATACTTATCACGTTCATCAGTTTTGTGGGGTTATTTTTCCAGGCAAAACCGATGAGTGTTTATGGTCAAACTGAAGTCTACGATGTGGTCTATTTTGGCTCACGTTTTTGTCAAGTTTGCACAGCATTAGAAGAAACCGATCAAGCCTTTGAGCGTATGGAAGCTCAAGGATTAGTGGTCAAAAAATACGTGTTAGAAGAAGATACATCGTATACTAAACTTTTTAGAAACTATCAGTTTACTTATGATGTTCCACAAAACAGTGCATCAGTACCTATCATTTTCGTCGGTGAGAAGTATTTTTCGGGTAGAACAGCAATCAACGATGCAATTGACAGTGGAATGTTAGTAACGATCTCACAAACCGAAGTGGCACCTGAGATATTGACGGCACCACCAAGTGATTTTTCACTTGTGTATTTCATCTTATTAGGCTTTGTGGATGGTGTCAATCCTTGTGCGATAGCGATGCTTTTAATCTTTATTTCTATGCTAGGGTTTACCAAGAAAAAACGGATATTGCTTCAAGTTAGTTTAACGTTTATCTTTGCCATTTTTATCAGTTATTTTTTATTTGGAACCATTTTGTACCGCTATTTAAATCAGTTGCAATTCCTCTCTTTTTTGGTCCGAGCAGTTCCATGGATCATGATTGGTTTATCTGGATTTTTATTTATACTTAATTTTTATGATTTTGTCGTGACCATGTTGCAAAAGTATAACCTTGTGAAAAATCAATTGCCCAGTGGGATTCAAAAGTTTAACAGACGTTTAATGGAAAAGTTCACAAAGACCATGGAAGAAGAAAGCAAGATGATTTATGTCATTACATTCATGATTGGTTTAGTGATTTCGTTTACAGAGTTTTTATGTACGGGACAAGCTTATTTAACTGCGATATTGCATCTTATTCATTTTACGGATCATTTGAGTCGTGGTTTAATCTTACTGTTGGTCTATAATTTCATTTTTGTATTGCCTTTGATTGTGATTACACTCATTGCTTTAAAGACACAATCGATCGTTTCAATTTCGGTTTTTATGCGCGAAAAATTACATTGGATTAAACTATTTAATGCACTGGTCTTTTTAGCGATTTTGATTTATTATGTTTTATTTATGCTTTAGGAGAAATCTTATGAAAGCTCATATGGTTATTTTTAATGAAAATCATGACATTGTTTTTGAAGGGAAAATGATTGATCTACCCATCAAAGAAGCTGTCATTAAACAAAAATCAATGGAACTTTTTCGTGATCCTGATCCTTGCATCATCCATCAGTCATATGCGATTCAAAAGATTACAATGCCTCTTCTCGATAGATTAAAAAAGGGGAAAGAGACGAAAATAAAAGATCTCGATCTTGACATGACATGGCTTGATATGGAACATGTTGAAACGTATACAATCCTTTGGAAAGGATGATCTGATGAAAACTTATTATCTTGATCATGCAGCGACGACACCCCTCAATCCAATTGTTTTGGAAACCATGATACCTTACATGACAGTGCATTATGGCAACCCTTCATCGATGCATCAAATGGGTATTGAAGTGAAAAAGGCGATCAACGAATCCAGAGAAAAGGTTGGTTCAATCTTTCAGATCGACCCCAAGGGTGTCATTTTTACATCGGGGGGTACAGAAGCGACGAATCTTGCGATTTTAGGCTATGCAAAAGCACATCCTGAACGCAATGAAATCATCATCAGTAGTATTGAACATCATGCGACACTTCATACCTGTGATGCGTTAAGAAAGATGGGATATGTGATTCATGTTGTTCCTGTGAACCATGAAGGTTTTATCGATATCGATGGCTATAAAAATCATTTAAATGAGCAGACACTCATGGTTTCATTCATTTGGGCAAACAATGAGATTGGCACCATTCAAGATATGAAGACCATTGGACATCTTGCGCATCAAGTAGGTGCGTATGTTCATGTTGATGGTGTGCAAATGGTGCCTCATCATGCCATTGATTTAAGTCAGTATCCGATTGATTTACTCACATTATCAGCACATAAATTTTATGGGCCTAAAGGCATTGGTGCACTGCTCATCAAGCAACCAAAAGACATTGAACCGATCGTCTTTGGTGGAAAACAGGAGCTAGGATTACGCTCTGGGACTGAAAATGTTTATGGTATTATCGGTTTAGCAAAAGCTTTAGAACTTCAAATGAAGGCTAAAGATGATGTTGGATTAGACGTAAAAAAGAACATGGCAATGCTGAGAGATCAGTTACAAAAAGAGCTACCTATGATTTGTTTTAATGGGCCGATGGATGAAACCAAAAGGTTACCAGGATTACTCAGTTTATCTTTACCCAATGTAGCAAGTCAAGATTTAGCATTTGCGCTCGATGATTTAGGAATCTTCGTCTCCACAGGAAGCGCCTGTTTATCAAATGAAATCGTAAGCTCACATGTTTTAAAGGCGATCGGTGTTGATGATAATGTTGGAACCATTCGAATTTCCATGGGTCAACGTTTAACGGATCAAGACATTAAAGAAATCACTCTTCGTGTGAAAAAGGCTTACCGGAAACTTACCTAATCTTATCAAAACAGTGAAGCACGTGATCGTGCTTTTCTTTTTGTTGAAATTTCTTGTCATAATCTGTAAAAATGGGAAGACTTGCCTTTATATAAGGCTTCATCACTTCGTGAATGGTACAAAAAAAGGTATAATAATGTTGAGAAAAAACGAAAGTAGAGATATCATGAAAAAATCGTATATGTTATTCATCATAGCCATCTTCATCTTTGGCTTACAAGCGTGTCAACAAGAAAAGAACCCGAACTGGCTTGATCAAATCCATATCACATTTGATGAAGAAACCTTAGCGGTGACATCTGAAACAGCGCATATCCAATGGGTGACACAAGATTTAGGCAATGTCATCGCATTAACCATAACCATTCAGGAACCTTTTTTTGTTGATCAAAAGACAAAACTTTATGTCAATGACATCAACATCGCAGCTAAAGATATGACATTAGAAGCTCAACAGATTTTATATCACCTCCCCCATCCGCATCCCGTTGATCCTGAATCTTTTGTAGACGTTACCGTTACATTTGATCCCAACGGTGGGGTATGGAAGAAACCTGTTTTTGATGCGTTTGATCCTGAATATCGTTTAACCATAACGGCGAAAAATGATTTATCCGGCATCACCTTCTCACTTTTTGATAACGCACAGACACAACTTCGGTGGTACTACAAGTTATTCCTAGATTATAACGAAGCTTATGAAGCTTATGAAGTCGTTTATAAAGATGCATCCACTGCAAGTGTTTTAAATCTCAATTTACTCGCATATGACATCATTATTGGGGCACACTTGCATACAACAGATATCCTTGCAAGAGATACGATGATTGCACTCTCTAGTCAGGATGAACATCCGACATTCGTTCGTTTTGATACTAATCCGATAACGTATACATCAGGAGATTTAGGTGTTTCAATCTATACCGAAGATCAATCTTCTGGTATTTATACCAAAGTATATAAAGATATAGAAATCTATCCTGTGCCTGTAAAAGATAACTTTACCTTTTTAGGATGGAGCAATGGTGAATCACTACATCATGTTTTTCCAAGATATCAAGCAAAACAAGGTGTTAAATCATTGAATTACGTTGCCGTTTGGGGGTCTTATGACATGGAAGAAGTAAAAACCTATATCGAAACACTCATCCCAGAGAAGACATCATCGAATCTTAGTTTACCAAAAACCTACAGTGGGTATACCATCACTTGGGAGAGTTCGATGCCTGAAGCGATATCTTCTGAAGGTGTTTATAAACGTCCTTATCAAGCGGGTGTTGTCACGTTGACAGCAACCTTAACCATGGATGACCAAAGCGTGATTTTGAGTTTTGATACGATGGTTGACGGGTATAAATCTTTAGATGGTCCAATCGCATCTTCTTATATTTACCGTAATTTTGATTTAGTTAACGATAGTTTCTTTGAAACACTTGATATTATTAATGGTGCGTTCGTGACTGCTCACAGTGATGGGACTATCACCGGTTCAGCGTTTTTAGCAAACATGGAAAACTATATCTTGCCACAAGCAAGAATCCATGGTAACTGGGTCATCCCTTCCATCGCACCTGAATCTGCTTGGTCTTCGATTGCTGCATCTTCGGTGAAAATGAACACATTCGCAGATGAAATTGTCAACCTGATCAACCGTTATGGTTTTGATGGCGTCGATATCGATTGGGAAACACCGACAACTGCAGAAGCGACGAGATACACCGAACTCATGCGGATTGTTTACACCAAAGTAAAAGCAAATAACCCCAATCATCTTGTGACGACAGCCATTACCGGTGGTCAGTGGCAACCCCCACGCTATGATTTACTTAACTCTGGACAATACATCGATTATATCAATATGATGACTTATGGCATGACCAACAGTGGTGCACAGTATCATAATGCTTTATATGCAGCAAGCACCTACCATAACCTAACCTTTAGTGCAGGTAGAACATTGGTAAGTTGTTCGATTGATGAATCGGTTAAGATGTTTAAAAATGTGTTTCACATTCCCTATAGTAAAATCATTGTTGGTGCAGCATTTTATGGCATTAGACAGGTTAGAAGTTATGAAAATGGTGCGTGGACGCCATGGGCGAATGGTGGGTCTGTGCATTACACGACCATCGTTTCTACTTATTTACAAAATTCTGCATACATCAAAGCTTATGATGCAAGAGCAGGCGTTCCTTATTTATTAAAAACAGATGGGACAGAATTTATTTCTTATGATAATCCTAAATCAATTTTAGAGAAAAGTGCCTATATCATTGATCAAGAGATTGCTGGCATGATGTACTGGGAAAATGGGTTAGATGCAACCGGTGCACTGTTAAATGCGATGAGAGAAGGTTTAAAGGGATGAGTACTTTGTTTTCGTTTATGGTCGATGAAAAAAATGAAGGCTTTACCATCCGAAAGTTGCTTGAATCTTTTCAACCTGCCAAAAAGATGGTGAATCACTTGTTGAATAAAAAGGTCATGATCAACGGTGAGTATGTCAAAGAAGAAGACATCTGTCATAAAGGTGATATCGTTCATGTGGATTTTATCGGTACGTTACCGAAGTCCCCTAAATTGTCCTCTTCACCTAAAATCGATATTTTATATGAAGATGATCATCTGCTGATTGTCGATAAACCAGAGGGTTTGCTCGTTTATGATGATGGACAAGCAAGTGATGATTTAACGGGTAGAGTGAATCTTTATTATCATCAAAAAGGTTATGATTTGCCTGTGCTTCCTGCACACCGTATCGATGTGGACACGAGCGGGATGATTTTATATGCAAAACATCCACTCGCCTTATCGTATCTATCTCAACTTTTCGAGCGAAAAGAGATTGAAAAAGTTTACACCTGCCTTATTAGGGCATCGATTTATCCTAAAAAAGGGACCATCAAAGATAAAATCATGCAAGATAGACATTCTCCAAAGATGATGCTAAGTCAAACTGGACTTGATGCGTTGACGACCTATGAGTCTTTAGGTGTTGAAGGGCTATATGAGCGTTTATCTTTAAAGATTGAAACTGGAAGGAAACATCAGATTAGAGTTCATCTGATGGGGATTGGATATCCCATTGTAGGCGATACACTTTACCGTGGTGAACATGCAAATCGTTTAATGTTACATTTTAATGAGGTTAGATTTAGACATCCACTCAGCAAAGAAATCATGCATATCACGTCAAAGGTCCCCTTTTAAGTGGGAAGTCTAGCTCAACATGTGATACACTAAAATTAGACATATGAAGGAAGGAAGATGAAGATGAAACAATCAACATTTATGATGTTAAAACCAGATGCAGTGAAAAGAGGACTCGTTGATCCGATTTTATCCATCTTTAAAGAAAATGGATATGAAATCATCAGACAAAAAGAAGTGATGGTTTGTCGCGAACTGATTTTAAAACATTATGAAGAAGTTATTCAAAAAGTAAATCAACCCTATTTCCAACAAGCGATCTTAGATACGTTTGAAGGAACGAAAGTCATCGCACTTGAAATAGCTAAAGAAGGTGAACATGTCATTGAAGAAGTGCGCACACTCGTTGGGGCAACCGATCCAGTGAAAGCAGATCCTAAAAGTATTAGAGGACGATACATCGATGACTCATTAGAGGTAGCGATGCGCGAAAAGAGAACCTTGAGAAACTTGATTCACGCTTCAGACTCGCTTGAGAATGCAAAACTTGAGATGAAATTATGGTTTGAAACTTTTTAAGACCTTCGGGTCTTTTTTTGTGCTAAAATAAACCTAAATCATAAAGGGTAATGAGGTGTCATGCATGTCAGTTAAAAACATACAAGAAAGACTTCAAAAAGGTGAAGTCACCAGCGTTGAACTCGTTGAACAAAGTTTGAGAAACCATGAACAATGGATCGATAAAAACAGCATCGCTGTGATTAGTCCTTATGCCATGAAGCAAGCGATAGAACGTGACCGTGAAAGAGCACTCGGCAAGATCAGAGGACCACTCCATGGTATTCCCATCTTGATTAAAGACAATATCCTTTATAAAGATGGTACTCCTACGACTGCAAATGCGTTTGCATTGCATGATTTTATCCCACCTCATCATGCCACACTGGTGGAAAATTTAATCGCTTCTGGTGCCATTATCTTGGGTAAAGCCAATCTTTCAGAATTTGCGTATTTTATGAGTTATGATGACATGCCTTCTGGTTTTGGTTCTATGTATGGGCAGGTGAAGCACCCCTTCGATGAGAAGATTGATCCACTAGGGTCTTCTACGGGTAGTGCAGTTGCAGTGAAACTAGGGATTGTTGATCTTGCCATTGGCAGTGAAACCAACGGATCACTGATGGCACCAGCTTATCAATGTCAAATTGTATCAGTCAAACCATCGTTTGGCTACGTGAGTAAACAGGGTATTATTCCGATATCGCCAACCCAAGACTGCGCTGGTCCGATGGCACAAACGGTAGAAGATTGTGCCTATTTACTGGATGCAATAGCTAAAGAAGATGAACATGATCAAGATACAAGTCAGTTACCTAGACCCAAATCATTTACGGATCGACTTTATGAACCATTAGAACCACAAAAAATAGGTTTTTTATCAATTAAAGGTCACACGTATGCGGAATCTGAGCTGCATCTCTTAAGTGTTGCAGAAGAAAGACTCATAAGTTTAGGTCATCAAGTGATACACCTAGAGATAGAACAAGCCCATATTCCCAATGATCCAACGTTGTTGATTGAATTTAAACACGCTTTAAATCACTTTTTAGAACAGTTCAAGGGTTCGACGAAAATGACTTCTCTTCATGACATCATTGAGTTCAACAAGGCTAATGAAAGAAGATGTCTACGTTATGGTCAAAGTATTTTAACTGCATCTGAACAAACATGTGGAGAACTTAAGGATCCATCCTATATCAGCATGAGACGTGAACTTGTTGAAAAAGCATCACTTCTGGAAAAACTTATGAAAGAGCATGATTTGATCAGTATTGCTGCACCACTTTGGTTAGGTTTCGCACCCATCTATGGTAATCCATCGGTATGTATACCGGAAGGTGTTTTTGAAGGTGTTCCGAAAGCGATGGTATTTATCGGCAAGAAGTATGATGATGCATCCTTGATAAGGTTAACCCACCAGTATCAACAGCTAGAATAGCAACTACATCAAGCATTCATTAAGAAATGAATGCTTTTATTTATATTGTATTATTTGAAATTCATACTATTTAATTTCGAAATAAATACACTTATCCAACGGACATATTTAATTAAATATGAGATTTTATCTTGCATGATAATGTTTTCAGTGATACAATGATGTTGTTAGAACAATAGCCTAAAGAGGAGGAATTATGAGAAAGGTCATTGGAATGCTTTTAGTTTTACTTTTTGCAGTAGTGCTTGTTGGATGTGGTAACAATACCCTTAATCCAGATGATCAAAAGATCGTCTTGATTACCGATAAAGGTGATATTACCGACAAATCATTTAATCAGGGCGCTTATGAAGGTGTTAAGGCATATGCTGAAGCAAATGATATCGAATATGGTTACTTAAAACCTGCAGATGCTACAGATGCTGACTACATTGCAGCGATTGAACAAGCGATCGCAGATGGTGCAACCATTATTGTTACACCAGGGTTCTTATTTGAACCAGCAATCAATGCAGTCCAAGCTGACTATCCAAATGTTTATTTCATTTTATTGGATGGTAGCCCAGCTAATGTAACAGACGGTACAATTGAAGATAACGTTTACTCCATTTTCTATGCTGAAGAACAATCAGGTTTCTTAGCAGGATATGCAGCAGTTAAAGATGGTTACCGTAAACTCGGCTTTATGGGTGGGCTCGCTGTTCCAGCGGTACAACGTTTTGGACACGGTTTCGTACAAGGTGCTGCCAAAGCAGCTGAAGAATTAAACCTTGCAGCTAATGCTATCGATATCCAATACTTATACACTGGCGACTTTAAAGCGACTCCAGAAGTTCAAGCAGCAGCAGCAACAATGTATGCAAACGGCGTCGAAGTCATTTTTGCATGTGGTGGTGCTGTTGGTCAATCTGTCATGGCAGCAGCAGCAACAGCTGGTAAGAAAGTTATCGGTGTTGACGTAGATCAAAGTGGCGATTCAACAACCGTTATTACTTCAGCAATGAAGAACTTAGCTGGATCTGTTATTCAAGCGCTTGAAGCGTTGTTTGAAACCGGTAAATGGGAATCAGATTTCGGTGGAAAATCCGTTGTTCTTGATGCTTCACGTGAAGGCGTTCAACTTCCTATCGCTACATCTAGATTCACTACATTCTCAACAGCAGATTATGAATCAGCCTTAGCTAAGCTCGTTGATGGAACATATGAAGTTTCTTCTACCATTGGTGCATTTGGTGATGATGGTACAGCTTCAAAGCAATTTGAAACAACACAAGTAAAAGTTACAGTTATTCTCTTTGAAGGATAAAAAATAAACGAGAGATATGGGGGATAAGGATACTTGATTTCTTATTCCCCTTTTCTTCATCTAGGCAACGACCCGTAAACCTGAAGAAATGGGGTTTTTTTGATGCAACATATTATTGAAATGCAACATATCACAAAACGTTTTCCAGGCATTGTCGCAAATGACGATGTCAATTTTAATCTTAGAAAAGGAGAAATACATGCTTTACTTGGAGAAAATGGTGCTGGGAAATCAACATTGATGAGCATCCTTTTTGGCATGTACATACCTGAAGAAGGAACCATTTTAAAAAATGGTGAACCAATTCAAGTTCTCAACCCGAATGATGCCAATGCACATGGCATTGGTATGGTCCATCAGCATTTTAAACTTGTTGAAGTATTTTCCGTTCTTGATAATATCATCATGGGGGTAGAACCTCATCAGTTTGGTTTTATTAAGCGTAAGGAAGCAAAAGATCATATTTTAGCGCTCTGCCAACAATATGAACTTATGGTTGATGTTGATGCAAAAATTCAAGATGTTAGTGTCGGTATGCAACAGCGTACTGAAATCTTAAAGATGTTATATCGACATAATGATATTTTAATTTTTGATGAGCCAACAGCCGTATTAACTCCACAAGAAATCAAACAGTTAATGATTACTATGAAAAACCTAATCAAAGAAGGTAAGTCAATCATTTTCATTACACATAAACTTGATGAAATCATGGAAGTCGCAGATCGCGTGACTGTACTTAGAAGAGGTAAGGTCATTGGGACAGTTGAAACGAGTAAAACGACAAAAGAAGATTTATCACGCATGATGGTAGGGCGAGATGTTGTTTTTGAAATAGAGAAAAAAGATTCAAAACTTGGTGATATTGCACTTGAAGTCAATCATTTATCGGTACTCTCTGAGCGCACAAAAAAACATGTCGTTGATAATGTATCCTTTCGGGTTCGAAAAGGTGAAATCGTCTGTGTTGCAGGTGTTGACGGCAACGGGCAAAGTGAACTTGGGCTTGTTCTTTCGGGCTTAATAAAGGCAACAAGTGGTCAAATCATCATAAATGGTGAAGATATGACTCACAAATCCATTCGATATAGAAACGACCATGGATTATCGCATATTCCCGAAGATAGACACAAGCATGGGCTTATTTTGCAGGATAATCTTGCGAATAATTTAGCGCTAAAAAAATATCATTTATTACCATTTCAAAAAAGAGGAATTATCCAACCAGCACCTATCCAAGAACTTGCGGATGAACTTATTCATACGTATGACATAAGAAGTGGGCAAGGTGGGAAAACACGTGTAGGTTCAATGTCTGGTGGGAACCAACAAAAGGCGATCATTGCTCGTGAACTTGATAAAGGATCTGATGTTTTGTTATCCATTCAGACCGTGAGAGGGCTTGATGTTGGTGCGGTTGAGTTTGCACATCGTCAATTGATCAAATCACGTGATGAAGGTAAAGCAATTTTGATGATTTCATTTGAACTCGATGAGGTAATGAGTGTGAGTGATAGAATTCTTGTCATGTATGAGGGACAAATTGTTAAAAATGTGATGGCAAAAGATATCACAGTTGAAGAATTGGGTCTGTATATGGCAGGCGTCAAGAGAGATTTTGTCGAAGCAGATCAACTATCTAAACCTATGAATAACGAAGTAAAGGAGGAATAGTATTGTGAAAACAATTAAAGAAAAAATTTCTTCCTTTTGGACAGCATTTGCCAATAAAGTCACGCATATGTGGATGAAGTTTCGTCAAACAGATGGTTATAATACGCTAATGGGATCTCTGTTTGCGATTACAGTCGGACTTATTTTAGGTATTATCATCATCATTTTGGTTAATCCAAGTAAAGCTGATGTGGGTATACTTCGTTTATTAAAAGGCTTTTTCAATCACCCAAGAGGTGCCTGGATTGGCATTGGACAATTATTGTATCGTTCAACACCTATTATTTTTACAGGGTTAGCTGTAGCTTTCGCGTTTAAAACAGGTTTGTTCAATATTGGAGCAAGTGGTCAATATACTGTAGGTTTATTTGTCGCTAGTTTAATCGGTATTTTAGGTGATTCGCTAGGCAATATGCAATGGATTGTTGCTGTATTGGGTGGTATGGCTGCTGGTTTTGTTTGGGGTGCTATTCCAGGTATCTTCAAAGCATTCTTCAACGTCCATGAAGTTATTACCTCTATTATGTTTAACTATATTGGAATGTATCTGGTAAATGGGTTATTAAACTCAAACTTTCTAAGAACAAAAGTTATTAATGGAACAACAAATCGAACACTTGTCGTTGATCAGGCTGCCAAAACCCCTTATGGCCCATTTAACGCTATCTTTCCCAATTCAGGAATGGATATATCATTTTTGATAGCAATCGGTGTGGCCATCGTTTTATTTCTCGTTCTCAATAAAACCGTTTTTGGTAGAGAACTCAAGAGCGTTGGTTTAAACCGTAGTGCGGCAAAGTATGCAGGTGTGAATGAGAAGAGAAGTTTAGTGCTTTCGATGGCGATTGCTGGTATGGTCGCTGGTTTAGGTGGTGCACTCTTTATTTTAGCTCCTAGCGTGAGAAACTTAGGAAATGCATATGCCGTCGAAAATACAATATTAACGACTGGATTTAAAGGTATTCCAGTTGCACTCTTAGCAAACAGTAATCCACTTGGTGTCATTTTATCGACGATGTTTGTTGAATACATTTCATTAGGCGGTATGTCGATGCAAAGTGTCGGTTTCGTCTCTGAAATTGTCGATATCATCATTGGTGTTATCCTTTATTTCAGTGCATTTGCATTAATCATGACACAATATTTTGGAAAATTTAAAGATTATCTTGCAAAAAAGAAAGCTTTGCGAAAGGAGAGTGATGTCTAATGGCATATTTCATCTCGCAATCACTTTTCTTTGTTATTCCTTTACTAATTGTTGCCATTGCAGGGATGTTTTCTGAAAAGAGTGGTACAGTAAATATTGCACTTGAAGGTTTGATGGTCATTGGAGCATTTTGTGGTATTTTATTTATCAATAAAATGCAAGGCATCGGTGCTTTTGCTAATACACCACAACTTTTCCTTATTTTTGCAATTTTACTCGCTGGATTAGGTGGAGCTTTGTTTGCATCTCTTTTGGGGTTTTTAGCGATTAACATGAAAGCTGACCAAACCATTGGTGGCACTGCATTGAATTTATTAGCTGGTTCACTCGCAATTTTCTTAGCAAAACAAACTCAAGAAAATCATGCAGTTCAAATCTCATATGATAAGGAAGTTTTCCGACTAAACTCTGATTTCTTAAAAGATATTTTCCCAAATATTAACTATATTTTCTTTGATATGGCATATTTAACAACTTATATTGGTTTTCTTATTTTGATTGTTGCAACCATTGTCATTTATAAGACAAAATTTGGTTCAAGGCTATCAGCTTGTGGTGAACATCCTGAAGCAGCACAGTCTGTTGGTGTTAATGTTTATCATTATCGTTGGTATGGTGTTTTGATTTCAGGCTTCCTTGGTGGGATCGGCGGTCTTGTCTACGCACTTCCAATCTCGGTGTCTTTTGAAGGAACGGTCGCAGGGTATGGGTTCTTGGCACTTGCAGTGTTGATCTTTGGTCAATGGAAACCTATGCGAATATTGTTTGCAGCGATTTTCTTTGGTATTTTCAAAACACTTTCTGTAACATTCTTTGGTTTTGATTGGATTAATCAATTGATCATACGTTTTCCGAATATACCCTTCGGTATGATTTTTAGAATGTTACCTTATATTGCAACCATGGTTGTGCTCGCGATTTTCTCAAAGAAATCAAAAGCACCAAAAGCCGCAGGAAAACCATTTGTTACTGGCGGCCGCTAAGAATGACTAACAGGCATCTTCCAAAGATGCCTTTTTCATTTATAAGCCGTGCTATAATAGAAGTGAGAGAAAGGATGGAATAGATGAACGCAAAGACCCTTTACGACATGTTTTCTGCATCGTTTGAAGCGGTAGGTGTGATTGATACGAAAACCTATGTCGAGGAAGCTAATAAAATGCATCGTGATATCCCAGAAGTCATCTATCCAACGATGGTTGTTTTAGGTCTAGCTTATCCAAAACGCTTTATGAAACATACTAAAACACATCTCTATCCATCTTTTTATACCTTTGGCAGTGACTATCATCAGGTCCTTAAATCACGGATGGAATCAGTGCTTAAGGAAACGGATTTATCATATGCACTCGCGGTTGATAATCACCCACACGATGAACGATTGGCAGCTGTTTTAGGTGGTCTAGGGTTTTTTGGAAAAAATCAATTGATCATTCATCCCGAACATGGGACTTATATGTTTTTAGGCATTGTTTTTATCGATGTAAAAATAGATAAACCTTATGTCTTAGAAGTTACAGATGATTGTGGGACATGTAGAAAATGTATCGATGCGTGTCCAACACATGCGCTAGATGAGGGATACGATATGAACAAATGCATGAGTCATTTTAATCAATCAAAGCGCGACTTGACAGATGATGAAGTAGATGCCAATTACAGTTTGTTTGGTTGCGATATCTGTCAGATGGTTTGTCCTAAAAATATCAAAAAAGGTGTGTTGACACACCCTGAGTTTATGTTATCTGGAAAAGAAGCAGTTTCTATCCTTGATTTGTTTCAAGATTCTGAGAAGGTATTCCGTGAAAAATATAAGGACATGTCATACCTTTGGAAAGGGAAGACCATCTTGATGAGAAATGCTGTTTGTCTTTTGTACAAGCAAAACAATACGCTTTATAATGATCTTATTGAAGCGTCGCTAGAGAAACTAACAACACCATGGTATGTTGAAACAACAACGCGTCTTCTTGCACGACTAAAACATATGGAATAATCACAAATCAAAGACCCTTTACTATCGATAGAGGGTTTTTTATTTTGCCTGCATTCTTTGGTTAAGCCATATAATATGCAAAACGCTCAATGCTAAACTTGCTAAATCAAAGATGGCAACAAAGATAAAGGTTAATGTGAACCAAAAACCGTGAGCAAGACTTTGATCCGATTCAAAACCAAACACAGCTGGTGCAATCATGACATAAAGTAAACTTAAGACAATCATGATGGAAAGTCCCAAGGACCATTTAACATGTGCTTTAAGTAGAAAACTGCTCACGAGCATCAAGAGGATACCAGGTATCACCAAAAAACTAAGTTCCAACGGAATAAGATAATCAAAGGTTACATCTTGAACCAACCCTAAATGAGAAACAGTGATAAAAACCAAGAAAACAAAGGGAAGGAGAACCAAGATAATGCCACTTAAATCGAGGTAATCACCAAGTCGATAACGTCTCATCATATGCAACTCCTTTACAACTTTAGCATACACCTAGAAGATGTAAATGTATACATCATTGAAAATTTATGTTGATGTTCAGTAAAAATGATGATAAAATATAGGTCAACAATCGCTTTGTATTGATAAAAACCACAAATAAGTGTAAACTAAAAACGGATATAGATTCGTTTCAATCATCATCATTTATCATCGTCTATCGTAAGATGGTTACAAGATAAAGTAAAGAGCATATTGCGGGGAAGTTTCAAGGTTAATAGACGACAACATGTAGCATAAATATTTCGAGGTGATAAGATGGAAGAACAACAATTTATCGATGAACCACTGAAGCAATATGACACGATTTATCGTGATTTGCATGAACAACATGTCAATCAGTTTATCGATGATTTAATCAATAAATCAGGTGTTGATCCAGAAGCGAATGCTTTAACAGTGAAACACATTCGTCAAAAAGAAAATGAACGCGATCATCTCATGAAAAAGATTGGTAAGTATCGTAATCTTCAGGTGCTTGTTTTTTTGGTTAATCTCGCTGCAGTCATTGGGATTGCTTATAGCATTTATACCATGGCACAGACAGGTCTTATAGATTACATCTATATCGGTGTGATTGTATTAGCTGTGATTTTGTTTATTCTTATGATTATGGTCAACCGAAACAAGTTAAAACCAGTGATCAAAGAATCCGAAAAACTAAAATCAAAAATTGAAAATGAAATTGCTGAGCTTAAAAAAGAAGCATGGACACAAATGGGTCCGCTGAATGCGTTGTTTGAAGCAGGTATGAGTAAACGTTTATTTCAAAAAACAATACCGCTGATTAAACTTGATCCGATGTTTAATGCGAAACGCCTCGATTATTTAGTCAATCGCTTTGGTCTTTATGAGGATAATGACATTAACCGATCTGCGCTCTTCGTTCAATCGGGTGAGATTAATGGAAATCCCTTCTATTTATGTCGTGATCTTGTCCATCATTTGGGTCAAAAAACATACCGGGGTTCTATTACCATTCATTGGACTACCACATCAGTTGTCAATGGGAAAAGAGTCACCAATCATCATACACAAGTCTTAACAGCAACCGTTGATAAACCCTGTCCTTATTATTATGAGATTCCATACCTCGTTTATGGAAATGATGCTGCACCAGATCTTATTTTTAGTCGAGAAGATTCAGATGCAGAGATCATGAATGAAAAACAAATAGAGCGTATGGTGAAAAGAGACATCAAAAAGCTTGAGAAGAAGTCGGAAAAGAGTATCACAAAAGGTGAAAATTACACCGTTATGGGGAATTCAGAGTTTGAAGTTTTGTTTGGTGCACATAATCGTAACCATGAACTTCAATTTCGTTTACTTTTTACACCGCTTGCTCAAAAACAACTTTTAGCGTTGATGAAAGATCAAACGATAGCTTATGGCGATAATTTTGATTTTATCAAGCAAAAGAAAATCAATCGTATCTATCCTGAGCATCTTGAAAATTTCGAATTTGATCAATCCCCTTCGTACTATGCGGATTATGATTTAGCGGTCATTCGTAAACGATTTGTGGATTACAATAACGATTACTTCAAACGTATCTATTTCACGTTTGCCCCTGTTTTAGCAATTCCACTTTATCAACATACATTACCTCATGAATACATCTATAAAGATCTTTATGAGAGTTATGCAAGTTTTTACGAACATGAAAAAGTGGTCAACCACATGAACGTCAATGATTTCAAACACCCACTTTGTACAACACAGAGCATTTTAAAAACAAAAGTGATAAAAAGTGGAGAACAACGTGACCAGATTAAAGTAACTGCCTATGGATATCGCACAGAAGCTCGTGTGGATTATGTGCAAAAAATGGGTGGTGATGGAAGATTTCATACCATTCCAGTCAACTGGACAGAATACATTCCAGTTGAACAGGATGCTATGGTCGAAGTGAATGTTGTTGAGGAAAAAGAAGCAGAATCGATGCAAGATCGGGTCCGCAAAATGGTTGAAGATTTACAAAAAGGTGAGTTTTCTAAGGAATCAACCTTAGTTTTAGGTTCATTTATTGCACGTGTGATAAAATAAAAATATAAAAATGGAGGAATACACATGCCAAACGAATTAGATGAAATGACTGGTCCAGTTAATCAAGAAGGACGCGATGTGAATGTGATTGAAAAACAAATTCCTGTCAAAACAGGTTTTGGTTCAATCCTCTTTGAAGTGATCTTATGGGTTTTAGCCATTATTCCAGGGCTAATCTTCTTATTCATGAAGATCAATGCACAAAAGTATTTCAGACAACTCCAACAACGTATTCAACATAATGCATCTCAAATCGATAATTATCTTGAACAACGTGTACAAATTTTACAAAATGTCGTCGGTATTGTTGAAAAATCAATTGATCTTGATAAAGATGTCATGAAGTCAGTTGCTGCATTCAGAGGTGGTGTACATCCCAATGATGAAAACAGAAACCAAGTTGCAGGACAGCTAGATGCTGCAATGCGTAGCATTAATGTCGCATTTGAAGCTTATCCAGATCTTAAGGCACATCGTGCACTTGCAGATGCAATGCAACAAAACAGTTACCTTCAAAAAGAGATTACAGCAGCAAGAGAAGTTTACAACGACACTGTTTTAAGATGGAACTCTGATATTTTTGCATGGCCAACCAAGATGATTGTTGCTGCAAAAGCGGGTTATACAACACGTGTTCCATTTACCGCAAGCAAAGAAGTTAAAGAACAAGCAAGAGCAAAGTTTTTCTAAACCATTCATAACTAAAAGGCATGCCGCAGCATGCCTTTTTGCTTAGAGATCTACTTTTTTTGTGCGTTAAGTTTGGCAACCCTAGAGTATTTAGGTTCCTGAAGATAACGATCTAAATAATCGGTAGCACTTTGAATGTTACAACTATTTTTCGCTTTTAAAGGCATCACGTATCCGATATGCTGCGCGATCTCGTAGGCATGTTCGACAAGCTCTGGTACATGTAAGCCAGCCATGACAACCATGTTATTCATCGCATTTTGAACATGGATATCTTCTAAAAGTAACGTATGTTTAATTTGATCTAGGAGAAGATGACCGAATGAAACGTCAATCTTTTCTAGAGGAAACAGACGAAAATAAGAAGATAAGGTTGCATAAGAAGCATATCTTAAGCAATCATCTGGATGGTTATACCATGCATAAAGAAGATCAATATGATGGGAGTGGATGATCACATCAGCGAGTGCTTGATCTACCACAGGTGATTTTTTCGCCTTTAGGGCAAGTTCTGTGATACGTTCTTTTGAGATGACCTTTGAATCTTCTAGTAACACACTAAGAAAGAGCGTTTCAAAAGCATCGATCATAGCAAGTTCTTTTGCTAATTTTTGATTGAAACCAATCGATGATGCTAGCGATCGTAAACTGCTGATACGAAGACCATATAATGTCTCAAAACCATATCTTTTGTATGGTTTTTTAAGTTTATCATCACCATGTGTTTCTAAAAAGGTAAGGACTTCTTTAAATTCCATGATATGTCACTCCTTCGTTAGAGATTAAAAAGATGTTTTAATTACGCGTTTTGAAATAGGAGATACATCAAAAGCTTGGGCATAAATGGTTCTCGCTTCCTTACCCCTCACAGACATCAAGGCTTCATAATATTCTTTGTATTTAAAGGAAGTGCTATGCGTTGCAAACCAGTGTGTTGAAATGGCTTTTTGCCATAATTTAAAACCTTCTTCAGAGACATGAACATACACATAGGGATGAAAATCTGTGGGGTCTTCCCAATTTTCTGCATAATAAGGTCCAGCAGCAAAATGAGGTGGGTATGGTCTTTCAAAACCTTTAATCCCTGCGTAGAACTGCGCATCATTCACGATCAGATGCGTCGTTTCATGATCTTTATGCATGGAATGTTTCCAATGGGTAATCAAGATGTCTGGTTTGTATTCACGTATCAAATCAGCAACTTCAAAAGCGATTTTCTCATGATGGACAATGGTGCCATCATCATAAGGTAAGACAATGGAAATGCCATTAAGCATGTCTGTAAAAGCTTTCGCCTCTTTTTGTTTTTGGATCCGATAATCTTCAACAGAGAGCTCTTTGGGATTTCCTTTTTCACCACTTGTTAAAGCGACGGTGATGATGTTGTGTCCTTCAAGTGACATGGAGGCGAGTACACCACCTGCGGTAAGTTCCATATCCCCAATATGTGCACCAATAGCCATGATGGTTTTCATCGATTAAAACTCCTTTCGCATGTTGGCCCACGAACAAACAATCGTAAAGCCTTCGTTTTCATAAATCTTACGTGCAGGATTGGTTTCTCCAGTAAAGAGTGTCATATAGTGTGCACCAAGAGTTTTAAGTTCCATACACAGGGATGCAAAAAGGACTTTTCCAATGCCAAGACCTCTTATTTTTGAATGGACACCAATGCCTGCAAAGTATCCTCTTAAACTGGATTGAACCCGTAAAGGTCCAGTAAATCCTAACATCAACCCTTCTTTTTCAGCAATCAAAACGGGTTCATGGTACATCACCGCTTTTAAGATTTCTTCTTTCCAATAAGGATTTTTCAAATCATCAAAGAGATCATTGAAACCGTGATGTTTATCTGCATCATAAAAGGTTATGGTTATCTTATGTTTATGAAGTTCATCGATCAGTAAACGAATCGATGAATTAAAGGTGTAATCTTTAATAAGCTTATAATAACTGTTTTGTTTGGCAAACACCTGATAACCTTGTTTGGTGAAGAAGTGATAGGCAGGTGAATTGATTTCCACCCCAGGAGCGTTTGGATGATCGTGTTGATTGGTATTTGGAATGATCCATTCAAATTGTACAGGATTGAAAAAAACAAGATCAAGTGATGGATAGAGGTTGCACCCTTTAATAAAATGCTCTGCATAATCAAGCAGTTTAGAACCAATACCTTGTCTTTGGTGCTTTGGGTCAACCATGATCATGGATAGATACGCTTTTATTCTTTCCTTCACAGTGACAACACTGATAAAACCAATCACGATATCATCTTCGAGATAAACCCAGGAGTGAATCTGGTCCTGTGGTAAAAATTTTGTAAGAAACTGATCTTTATGGATTGGTTTATAATGACATGAATGCGTATGAAGGAGTTTATCCCATAATTGATACGCTTGATTGGCATAAAAAGAGTCAAGTTGAACGATAGCCATCCTTACACCTCCTGATTGTTAACTTTATTATACCAATGAATACATTGGGTAAAGGGAATTAGTCAGTTTTTAAAAAAATATTTCAGTAAAACATGAAAAGTGACATTTCAAATAAGATGATCTTTACGTGTCAACTGGAAAGAAAGTGTTATTCTAAGACCATTTTATGTTATAACTAGAAGTGTAAAAAGCTTAAAACGCCTATTGGAAAGAGGTGTAAGATGAGAACATCACAGATAAACATTAAAAAGATTGATAGTAAAGATATCGATCGGATGACAACATTACTGATAGAAAGACAAAACATCGAAGCTGAAACGTTTCCTTTTTTAAAGCATGCCATGAATGACGACACAGTTATAAGACAATCCCTTGTCAAAATATTCAGTGAAAATCATGTCATCGGTATGGGTTTATACACAGACGATTTACTCGATGGTTACATGTTTGGTTTATGCATCCAGGATAAACGACTTAACTATGTCAGGGTTCCTTATGAAGGCATGATGCTAAGTAAGCATTTATCAACAGATCTTTTAAGACATCTTTATAAACCTTTATCCGCACATTGGGTAAAAGAAGGTTATCTTCGTCATGAAATCTATATGCCTTTAGGAGACCAACGTTATCAAGAAGCGTTGTTCAATCTATGTTTTTATCAAGAACAAGCTTATGCGATACGCGATATCGCATCCTATGTCCCCTTTCAGTTGGAACATGTATATCATGTGAGGATAGCGAATGCAGATGATTCAGACGTCTTGTCTGATATGTCAGATATCATCTACACCCATCAACAAGGCTCACCTGTTTATGCGGTAGCATCTTCAGAATATATATCGGCTATTAGAGAGGGTTATAAACAAAGTGTTTTTGATAAGGATATGACTGTTTTGCTCGCTGAAAAAGACAAGCAATCGCTCGGATTTCAGATGTATGAACCTTTAAACATCACGATCAGTGAACCTAAAGATTGTGTGGAGTTGGTGGTTGCAGGCACCAAAAGAGAAGCTAGAGGATTAGGTGTAGGCAAAGCATTGATGAATGAAGGTATACAGATGATGAAGAAAAGAGGATATCAATATATTAAAATGGATTGGCGTATCGCGAATTTGACATCGTCACGTTTTTGGCCATCCTGTGGCTTTAAGCCCTATATAAAACGTATGGTACGAATCATCGATCAAGAAGATAAATGAGAAATGCATGTTATAAAGTTACGCTCATATGGATAGAACGCGCAGTGATTGTCCAACCTTCTTTTTGATAAAACTGATGTGCTGCTAGATTGGAATCAACACAATACAGTACAGGTGTTAAGATGTTTAAGTGTTTCATATGGTGAAGCGCATGATTAAGGATTATCGATCCGAATCCCTTCTTTTGGTAAGCCTTATGTGTAGCGATATATTCAAGTCTCCCACCTTCAAAGTGATACATACCAACAAAATATGATTGAAGAAAAACAAATGTGTAGCAGCATTTATTTGATTTGAAAAAAGATGATTAAAATGGCTTTTATGAGAGATGAACTCACCTTTTTCTGCGATCCAAGTAAAAGATTCTTCAAGCATCACTAGTAACGCTACTAAGTATTTCTCATCATAAGGAGTGACATGTAATGTCTGTGTATTTTTTGAAGAAAGTTTGGATAGATCAAAATGATATTCGTGAGTCATCACCATGTAATTTATCTTTCTAACTTGCTGTTTTATACGCTCAACAAAACGTATATTTTCATTGTTTATCCATAGGTGAATTGACATCGCTGGTTGCTTCATAAAGGTGTCCTTTATGATACGATACACTTCACCACTGATATCTTCCTCAGGATCATGCTTAAAGGAGATTTGAATATGCATCTGATCATCATAAAGTGAGCCGGTAAATATGCCACAATTGTTTTTCAAAACAATGGCATAACGAAAAAACCATCGCTTGAATAAGTCATCTGATGAAGCATTCATATACAAGTTGAATTCCCCAATGTCTATTTTTTTAAGGAGTTCAATATAGCTTAAATCTATTTCTGTCGATATTTCTTTAAGTAGCATCTTGATAGCCCTCATTTTTTATTTTTCACTCTCTTTTAACATAGAAAAGTAAAATTGTCTAGTGATGTTTTGTCTTTTCTTTGCAATCGCTATATGCTTAAGAAACGTGTTTTTGACAAATCGGATAGCAACTATTCACTTTATTAAATGTATAATGCATCGTTTTAAGGAGGTTTCACATGAACTTTAAGGATATTTTAAAAATGGAAATAGATAGTATTTCACTCTTTTCTAAAAAAACTGTAACCCCTAGCGGGGCTATCTTTTATGATGAAAGGTTAGCGGATAAGTATTTTCATAACTATTTTTTGGTGACTAACGAAATCAAGGATACATCAGATTTGATTTTATATGAGTTAGAACACAAACATAAAGGGTTTGTTATTTTCCGTTTTGAAGGGATTGATACCTCTCACCTCACCTTCCTCAACGACTATAAAGAAGAAACCTATGGTTACTATGTTGCCAACATCGTTGACCTTCATTTCGCATCACCTAATGTGTGTGATATTGAGATTGTAGACCCCGCATCTGACGATGCTTTCTTCCAGTTCATGTATCAAGATAGTCTTCCATTTGGTGAGGGTTATGCAAGAGGAAATGCAAAAAGACATCAAGAAGTGTTAATCGAACATAAACCTCACTTTTTTTATCTAAAATTAACGCATGAACATCAAATCATCGGTCACATAAATGCATATATTCAAGGAAGTGTTGCAAAGATCGATGAGTATTATGTGAAAGAAGATTATCAAAAACAAGGTTTTGGTACTGCACTTATGTCCAATATGATTGATAAACTAAAAAAACAGAGTGTGAAAGAAGTTTATCTTGTCACGGACCTTGAAGATACAGCTAAAGATTTATATGTACGCATGGGCTATAAACACGTAGGGACGTTTAAGCAGTATCAAAAAATGTTTAAAAATGATTAAATAAGTTGGAAAAATGAACCGATTCTTATACAATAGAAATAGTCGAGCAGGAGGAATATGATGAAAGCAGATACAATACAATTAACATTTGATAAAGATTTTGTAGGTGAGATGACTTCACCAACAGGGACGATTAAACTTGGTAGTCAAGACAATGGCATGAAGCCGTACCATTTACTGTTTGGTGCTTTAGCATCTTGTTTTTATGCCACATTTTTAAGTGTTGCAACCAAAATGAGATTATCTTTGACGGATGTAGCGATTGAGGTTACAGGCAATAAGCGTGACGAAACACCTGCAACACTTGATCATGTGACCATCAGTATGGTGGTATTTAATGGTTCTGATGAAGAAAAACTACGTAAGGCGGCCGATTTAGGTGCTAAATTTTGTTCCATTCATGAAACCATATCAAAGGTTGCAAAAATCGATTTAGTGGTGACATTTGAATCCAAGTAACGCTTAATGTTAGTTTGTAAAAGAAGAGCTCAGCTCTTTTTTTTTCGTAAAAAAAAAACACGTCTTTGTGAGACATGCTTTCTTTAGCATCTTTAAAGCTTTCGTAGTAACCAAATGAGAAGAATGGCACCACCAGTTGCAATCGCGAATCCCTCAAAGGTAAAGGTATTGACCGATCCAATGTTGAAAATGGATGCAATCCAACCACCTAATGCAGAACCTAAAAGACCGACAATGATGTTGCGTAGCAGCCCTCTTTTATTTGATTTCATGATGATACTGGCTAGCCATCCAACGATAGCTCCAAAAATAATCCAAATCAGAATGTTCATCTTTTTTTCTCCTTTATGCTTTCAGTTTGAATGAATTGGTTGATACAACAATCCAAAAATGCGTGAGTATACTCATAAGGACAGAACCGATAGCTATGATCAGTCCGTATGCAATCTCCCATGCTACGGATAAACTACTTTCCGAATTACCCAATTGATACATCAAGACGATGCTGTTAGGCAGTGATAACATCATAAAAAGTGAAGTTAAAACAAGAAGTAAAGACAAAGGTGCATATTTTTGATGCATGATGACCAAGACTCCTGAGATGATGGGTAAACTAAATGCAGTCAGTGCAACCCATGAAAAAGGTATCCATGCCTTCGCTATGGTTCCTAAATCAAAAGGGTTAATGTTTAGTAGTTCTTTACCTAAAATGATCTCATGACCAAGATATGTTGTATTTTCATAGGTGAAGACAGGTAACATCGTTGAAATAATGACAATCACTCCAAAGAAAAGACTCACATATCTTAACGTACTTACATGTTTTTTCATTCAATCCCTCCTTTAGTTGTAATACAACTTAAAAGATCTATTTATTGGTAATATGAGAGAAATCACATGATTGGACATAAAAAAAGGATTTCCCTAAGAGCGAGAAATCCTTTTTATCGATATACATTCTTATGCTAATGAAACAGCAATCCCTAATGCTTCAGGACCTGTATGAATGGCTAGTGCAGGTGTAATATTTGAACGTGTAAAGTTTTTGATGTTAGGTAACTTAGATTTAATCTGCTTGGTTAATTCATCTAAATCAAGTGAAGTGTTACTGTTTAGTAAAGTTACATCATAAGATTTACTTGTACCCACAAATTCCAAAACTTGCTCAATGAGTTGATTGACAGCTCTTTGATAGCCTCTTTCTTTTTTTACGGTATAGTAAATACCATTTTCATTACATGTAATGACTGGTTTGATCTTTAACAGTTCAGCTACGGTAGCTGCAACCAGTCCGATACGACCACCACGTTTTAAATAGAGAAGCTTATCTACGGTAAAGAAAACTTTCTTTAAGGTTAAACGTTGATTGATTTTATCAATGATGTCTTGGAATGAAACACCTTTTTCAATCATCTCAAGGGCTTCAACTGAACTATAACCTGAAGCCATACTGATGTTTTTTGTATCGATGATTTCAATGGTTAAACCTTGATAATCGGTAGCCATTTGTGTGATGATGTTCATCGTACCACTTAATCCTTTAGAAATGGGGATACAAATAAGATGCGTGTAACCTTGTTGTTTAATCTTATCAAAGGTGTCGACAATATCTTTAGGGCTAGGTAGCGATGTGGTAATCTTTGAATCGTCAAGTTTCGCTAAAACTTCATTTAAACTGATGTCTTTTTTATCGACATATTCTTTCTCATCAATGATGATGCGAAGAGGTAAGACGAATAGGTTTTTTGAAGTGATACTTAAATCTGAACCTGAATCTGCGAGTACTGCAATTTTTTCAATCATTTCTCTTTCTCCTTTGGGGTTTGGATGATGTCTTTTAACAAATACTGAGCCATCATAATCGAAGCGAATGCGATGGTAGCTGTTTTTAAGGGTAAGAGATCCATGTTAACCGGTGTTTGAATGTAGGTTGTGTCAATTTTTTGTTCGAGTTCTTGAGTTAAAGATTTCAATGCGTTTTCTAAAAATGTGATGAACTCATTAAATGCTTCGACTTTACCTAAAACCTTGGTTAAATGTTTGATGCCTTGTGAAACATCGTTTAGGCTTGCAACTTGTTTTAAGATGGTGATGGTAATGATAAAAGCAATATGATCACGACCGTATTTCTTTTTGATAGGTGGCGGCATGATTTGGTTTTTTACATAATTGTTGATCATCGAAGAAGTCAGCACTTTATCGGTATCTTCGTCATGACGCATAAAGACGACACTTAGCGTTTTATTGACATACTCGAGGACTTGATCAAGGTATAGGGCTAACTCGGGCAATTCATTCCATCGAGGAAGGTGAATGGTCTTAATGTTTTTGATCCAATCTTTAATTTCAGTATCCATGTTTCAGTCTCCATCTAGTTTTCAACTCTAGATTAACACGTTTTAAGGATTTGTCAATAGATTGACTTTAAAACAACGATTATGGTAGATAATGTAAGGGTTTGAGCATGTATGACATAGCTTTTAAACTTGGTTGATGAAAAGGTAGGTATGATCTTTATTGAAAAACGATTTTCTTTGACCCATTAAGTTTCTACCTATGTTACAATAGATACACTTGAACTTTTTTTACATCAAGAGAACACTAGGGAGATTTACGAATGAAAACGATGAAGTTTTTGGCTCTCATCTTTATCGTGATTGGACTTTCATCCTGTCAGACTGGTCAAGATGTTTTTGAAGCCATTGAAAATGATTTTAATGTGGTTTATGCGGATAACGATCATGAAAATTCTGTAACAAAAAACTTTATGTTACCTGATTTTGATCTTGAGATTGATGGGTTATCCATGGTTTGGGAGTCGAGTGATGAGATTCATGCTATCATTGATCACAATCAAGTTATCATTACTAGACCTCAAGATCAGAATATTACGGTGACCATAAAGTTAAATGTTATTTATCAAAAAGTAACAAAAACCTACGATTTTAGTTTTGTTATCATCAAACAAGAAGAATCGCTTTTTACGCATCAAGTGACAGTCATTGATGGCACATCACAAGAAATGTTCATCATGAACGATGGGGCTACATTTAATGAAGATCATCCAGTAAAAGAAGGTTTTATTTTTGCAGGTTATTTTACGGATGAAGCACGCCTTATCGCATGGGAAAACACGCCAATTTATTCCTCTTTAACACTGTATGTTAAATGGGAAGAAGATCACAACTTAGATGTGATTGCTCCAGTGATTCTTGGTGCAAGAGATATTTATTATTTCATAGGAGATACCATCGATTATCTTTATGGCATCTCAGTCATAGATAATGACGATCCAAATCCAGTTTTAACTTTTGATGACACTGAAGTCGATTTGACAATGCCGGGAAGATATATTCTTTATTACATAGCACTTGATCAAAGTGATAATGAAACCATTGTTGAAGTCAATGTCATCGTGGAAGAAGATATCCTAGCTTTCACAACAGAAACTTTTGAAACCATTGCAGGAGCTAGTTCATCTTACGCAGATGGCTCTTTTACAGGTGTCAATGGCGTCGTATGGACATATGTGGGCATGCGTACTGATCAAGCTCTTGATGGCAAAGCTCTCACGTTTGGTGCGAAACAAACCAACTATATCAAAGCAAACTTTACGGGGGGAATCTCCAAACTATCCATTCAGTTCTCACATGTTTTCAGTGGATCAGAAAAACGAATCGTTGATCTTTATATCAACAACATCTTAATCTACACATTTCAAATTACAAGCGATCAAAAAACATATGAAGTAAGTGGTATTCAAGTTTCAGGTAACTATACATTAGAACTCAGAAATACGGGCGGTGAACGTGTTGTCATTGACAACATCACGTTATATAACAATCAACTTTCTCAAGATCTAAAAGATATTGAATCTGACATTAAAAATTTCTCATTTCCAACACACGTAATGGAAAACGCTACATTCAATTTTTTAACACAAGGTCCAAAAAACACATCGATCAGTTACCGTTTTAAAGATTCAGATAATCCACATAACAGTTACATTAATCTTTCATCGGGTGTGATTCAAGTACCAATCGATCAGCAAGTGAGTGTTGCTATTGAAATCACGTTTACCAAAGGTAATGAATCCAAAACAATTGTTAAAACGCTTATTTTAGGTGAAGGCGAGCCCATCACCATCTATGATGCTAAGCTTCAATCGGGATTAGTAAAGACTAAAGGTGCGCTTACAGGTTTTGTTTTAGATGGCGGTTTTATTAAAGCATTTTTGCAAGATAGAACTGGAGCGATTGAAGTACGCTTTACCTTAAGTCAACAAAGCCAACTTGAAGTTGGTAAAGCATATGTGATTAAAGGTGTGGTTCAAAAGTCAGTATATCCTTATATTGAGCAAGTTTCATCGATTAGTCAGAAAGAAGTAGAAGTCTTCGATGCGGTATCTGTTCACTTAGATTCGATAAAAAATCATCTATCATCATATGTTTATGTGGAAGGTATTTTACAAAGACATTATGAAACAGGTGATGCCTATATTTATACCGAAACAGGTGTCATTGCTGTCACAATTAAAGATTCGTTTAATCCGTTTATTGATCAAAAATTAGGACAAAAGGTTACCTTAACAGGCCATGTTGTACTTATGAATAACACATACAAAATATGGGTGATAGATGGTTATGATGTAGAAGTTGATCTCTTTCATCAGACCTTATTCAAAACCTATCTTTTAGAACAATTGGGATTAACAGAAACGATGGTAACAGCTACTGATATAACGATAAAGACAGTGGTTCAAGCGTTCAATCTCAATCTCTTATGGTCATCATCACATGAACATATCTTGTCATCGAGTGGAATGGTCACGACACCGCAAGAAGAAACCGTAGTCACATTGAGTTATATAGCGTCGTTGGAATCTGAAGTGATCTTTATGGGTAGCATTGAAGTTACAGTTACTGCAGGATTTAATGTGAGTGGTTATTATCAGGATGCTAGCGGCAAACAGGGAGAAACCCTATTGATTGAACTGACCCGAATTATCTCAAGAAATTATAAAGGGATTTCATATACTGCAACCAATCGTATTCTTGAAGTAGCCGATAAGCATCCGAGTGGACAAGGCTATTTAGGTATTTATGATCATGTATCGATTACAAGTTATAATAAAGAACATGTATGGCCACAGTCTTCCTTTAATGAGGCATCCCCATATAAATCAGATATGCATCACTTAAGAATATCAAATTCGACAACCAATAGTACGAGAAGTAATTATTATTTCAATCTTCCAACCTCACCGACAAGTAAGTGGCAAGTGGGAAGTTCTAGATTTTTTCCAGGCGATTTAGATAAAGGTGATGTGGCACGTATGTTGATGTATATGGCTGTTCGTTACCGTAACGATAACTTTAGATTGATAGTTGCAGAATCTGGTAGGACATCAAACGCACCTTCACGCACCATGGGAAATCTCGCTGTTTTATATCAATGGCATCTGGAAGATCCGGTTGATGATTTTGAAAGAAATCGTAATCAAGTCATTTTTGAGACACAAAACAATCGTAATCCCTTTATAGATCATCCTGAACTGTTTGAAGCGATTTGGCAGATTTTTATGCAGGAAGATCAAAAACGTCAAATGCGGTTTTCACAAGAGGTTATAGAGATATCAGATAAGATTGATTTTAATGTGGATGTTGCAATGATCCCGATATGTGAACAAGGTCAAAAACGATATTTCATTTAGAAGGTTTATCCATCGTCATTTTTATCATAAAAAAAACGAGATAAAAAAACAAAAAACGGCTTAACTAAGCCGTTATTTTTGTACTGTGTGATACTACCTATTTTAATACAAATTAGCACCCCTGTAGAATTTTTAGCACCCTTGAAAGATATATTAGCACCCTATGAAAAATGCAAAATAATATGGAATCTAAATATCGACCCTATAAATACTATGCTTTG
>DIER01000014.1:19020-43231 GCA_002418725.1 Acholeplasmataceae bacterium UBA5769 | reverse complement strand
AAAGAAAACCAAACGGTTACATATCTTGCAAGACATATCGATTATATGGTTAAGTTATTAGGTATTGATCATGTAGGATTAGGTTTAGATGTTTGTTACTATTTGAGTGAAGGTAAGACATCAACTGGTGTTAAAGGATTAGAAACGATTGCAGATACAATGAACCTGCTTGATGCTCTACACAAACTAGGATATCAAAAAGAAGAGATTGACCTCATCGCCTATGGCAATATGCTTCGTGTCGTCCAGACAATCCTCGGTTAATAACAATAAATCACGCTTAATACGAAACAGCATAAAAGTGTGCTGTTTTTTGTATTTATATAGTTCTACAAGACATTTTAATTACACTATATACACATAATATGTCACCTATACCATATGAAAACGGTTTTACTTCATGTAAAATAGACATATCACATTAAAAAGGAATATGACGTATGAACATCTTAGTAGCTATTGATTCTTTTAAAGGAACACTTTCATCTGCAGATCTATCTCGCATCATTCATGAACATTTCACACCGAAAGGACATCATGTCAAAATGATTCCTATCTCAGATGGTGGTGAGGGATTCATCGAATCGATTCATACTTTTTTAGAATGCCCGATGAGAGTCACTTCATCTTTTGGACCTCTGATGGATGTCATCGATGTTCAGTATATCCTCTATCACGGAACAGCATTCATTGAACTTCATGCAACATCAGGCATTACACGTATCCCCAAACAAAGACTAAACCCCATGAAAACAACCACCTATGGACTTGGTGTTTTAATTAAGCATGTTATTTTAGAAGGTGCGAAGAAAGTTGTCATCGGACTTGGTGGAAGTGCAACCAATGACGGTGGTGCTGGCATGCTTCAAGCATTAGGTGTTAATTTTATGAAAGATCACCAAATCATTGAAGAACCCATGAATGGTGAGCTTATTGGCACCATCGACGAAGTAGATACAAAAGCATTTAATAAACTTATATCCGGTGTGACATTTGAGATTGCTTCTGATGTGACCAATCCTCTCCTTGGTCACATAGGATCTTCTAATGTGTTTTCCAAACAAAAAGGAGCGACACCAGAACAAACTGAAATGTTGGAATCTCACATGTCACACTATGCGGATGTTTTAGAAAATCATATCGGTAAAGCATATAGAAGTCAATCTGGAGCAGGCGCAGCGGGTGGTGTTGGTTTTGCAGCACTTGCCTTATTAAAAGCGCATGTGCATTCAGGCATAAACTACATGATTGATCTTTTGGATATCGAATCGTATATCAAACAATCAGATATTGTGATTGTTGGTGAGGGTAAACTTGATCATCAAACGAGGTTTGGCAAAGCACCTTTTGGTATTGCTTCAATTGCTAAAAAACATCAGAAAAAAGTCATTGGACTCTTTGGTTCAACGAGTGATCAAAACGTTTCAGATTACATTGATATAGTTTATGCTGTTGTACCAACTTATGCAACCGAAGAAGAATCACTTGAAAATGCATCACATTATTTTCGCCGTATGTTAGAAGATATACATATCTAGAGGTGTCTATGGACTTATATAAAACATTAAAGCATCTTTATCAAGACAAAGCAGACAAAATCTATAAAAGTATTCTAAACCTTATTGAAAAAGAGAAGGTAGATAGTCATGCTTCGTGGTTAAACGCATCCGATGTGATGCTTATTACTTATGGTGATTCCATCATGAATCAAAGTGAAAAACCCTTACAAACACTTCATCATTTTTTAAATAAATATTTGAAAAGTCATATCCCAAATGTTCACCTACTTCCGATGTATCCTTACACATCTGATGATGGATTCTCGGTTGTTGATTATGAAAAAATTAATCCTGATTTAGGGTCATGGGATGATATCAAAGAACTTTCCAAAGATTTTGATTTAATGTACGATGGCGTTATCAATCACATTTCAAAAGAAAGTGCATGGGTTAAGGGTTATCTTGCAGATGAAAAAGCTTATCAAAACTTCTTTATACCTTGCGACCCAAAATCAGATTACAGCATGGTAACGAGACCAAGAGCACTACCACTTTATTACCCTTATCCTTCAAAAACGGGGACACGTTATTTATGGGCAACATTTAGTGAAGATCAAATCGATCTAAACTATAAAGAACCAAAAGTGTTGCTGCGTATCTTGGAAATACTGATATTCTACGCAAAAAACGGTGCGCGTTTCATACGGATGGATGCGATAGGTTTTTTATGGAAAAAACTAGGGACAAGTTGTATTCACCTTGAAGAGACGCACATGATCATTCAGGTCATCCGCTATGTCATGGATCAAACTGTTCCCCATACTCTTTTAATCAGTGAAACCAATGTACCACATCAAGAAAACATCAGCTATTTTGGACAAAACAACAATGAAGCCTCACTGGTATATCAATTTCCGCTACCACCATTGGTTTTATATACATTTATCCATCATCATAGCCATCGATTAATATCATGGATCAAATCTCTTGATGAAACACCTCTTCATCCAAAAAACACATACTTCAATTTTCTTGCCAGTCATGATGGTATTGGTGTAAGACCTGTAGAAGGGTTACTATCGGTGGAAGAAAAGGAATCCATGATTGCACACGTCTTAAATGCTGGAGGAAGAATCAGTTATAAGAATAATCCAAACGGAACTAAGTCTCCTTATGAAATGAACATCAGTTATGTTGATGCCATTACTTATGGTGAAGATGAAACCTTGAAGGTTGATAAATTTATAGCGTCTCAAGCCATTTTAGTTTTCTTAAAAGGTATGCCTGGTATTTATATTCATAGTCTTCTTGGCACAAGAAATGATATGGATGGACTCCTCACTTCAGGTATTAACCGAAGAATTAATCGAAAAAAACTGAAATTAAACGAGATTGAACACGTGTTAAGTCTTCCTGATTCTTTTGAATCAAAGATTTTAGCAGGCTATTTAAAACTTATTCAGGAAAGAAAGTCATATAGAGCTTTTTCACCTGATGCCTCTCAAGAAGTAATCTCGATGGATGATCGATTGATTGTCTTAAAAAGAAAACATCCGATGGATACTTACGCCATTTATGTCATCGTCAATGTTTCCAATCAACATATATCACTAAACTTACCTTTTGATGGACTTGATCTAGTTTCAAATAACGAGATCCATCAAACTCTTGAAATCAAACCTTATGCATATCATTTAATCAAGGTGGTCCTATGAATATTCTAATGATCCATTTTAGAGTTGGTGCAACCGACGGGGTTTCTCTTGAAATGAACAAATGGAAACATGTTTTAGAAGCGATGGGACATAAAGTGATTTATGCTGCTGCAGAAGAAAATCAAGCCAAAGCTTTCTTGATTCCAGAGATGTCTATTTTAAGTGATATTCACCGTAAACTCTTTAAAAATTGTTATGAACAACTCACTGATTATGAAACTCCTGATGAGCTTCACAAAGACATACTCAAACTATCATTTGTCATCGAAGAGAAACTTACAAATATTATCCAAAAAGAAAACATTGAACTGATGATCCCAAATAACGTTTCGTCCCTTGGTCTACACCTGCCCACAGGGATCGCAATTGCCAATGTGATCAAAAAACTGGGTATAAAAACCATCTATCATCATCACGATTTTTTCTGGGAAAGAGAGCGTTATACGCATCCAACGGCACCGTTTATTCAAACATATCTCGACACCTTGTTTCCTTACCACGTTGAAGGATTAACCAAACATTGCTTAATCAATCATCTGGCTAAAGAGGAACTCTATCAAAGAAGACAAATTGAAGGTTATGTCGTTCCCAATGTCTTTGACTTCGATGAAGACGAATGGGTTCATACACCTTACTCAACGCTTTTAAGAAAAAGACTAAAGATTCAAGATAACGATGTTGTTATCTTGCAAGCAACTCGTATTGAAGACCGAAAGGCCATTGAACTGGCACTGGATGTGACCCATGCATTGTACCAGATGAAAGATCACATGATTGGTAAGAAACTCTATGACGGTAGAACCTTTACCAAAGAGTCAAACATTCATTTTGTCATCGCTGGCTTAAATGAAATGCGAAAAGACCTCTTTATAAACCTTCAAAAGAAAATGGATAGCATGCCCTATCAGGTACACATGATTCATGAGATGATTGGTTCTAAGAGAGACGATGTAAAAGGCATTTTCGCTTTATGGGATGTTTATACGATTTCTGATGCTATTACCTATCCATCCATTTTAGAGGGATGGGGTAATCAACTTTTAGAAGGTCTATTTGCTAAAAAACCTATCGTCATTTACGAGTATCCCGTTTTTAAAACAGATATCAAACCATTTGGTTTTAATCTCATCTCACTGGGTGATCAATATCACAAAAACGATGATGGTTATGTGTGTGTATCAAAAGAAATCATCCATCATGCTGCACAAACGCTTATAGATACCCTTACCTCTCAAAAAACATACTTGATGATGACTTCAAGAAACTTTGAGATCGCGCAAAAGCATTTATCATATCAAGCTTTACGCCATCACATCGAATCTATTCTAGGTAACATATAAATACGGTTTCATATCAAGTATTTTATTTGATGTAACATGTTTAAAACGCTTTCAGCATGATATAATGCAAATCATAAGAAAGATAAAAAAAGGAGAAAAGTATGAAAAAATTGTTAGCTTTGATGTTTATAACTGTATCCGCTATTGTTCTATTTGGTTGCCAATCGGAACCTAAAGAACTTGTGATTTACAGTGACTTTGCACGTGAAGTTGCAGAGAAAGAAATTTATCGAAAC
Source organism: Acholeplasmataceae bacterium UBA5769 (assembly GCA_002418725.1). Lineage (GTDB taxonomy): Bacteria > Bacillota_I > Bacilli_A > Acholeplasmatales > Acholeplasmataceae > Peloplasma. The sequence goes on along the minus strand of DIER01000014.1, from coordinate 38,441 downwards.
GAAATTTTTGAAGCTTTCGAAAAAGAGCATAACGTTGTCATTCGTTTTGAAACGTTAGCGCAAGCAGAAGATACCTTTAATAAGGTTGACTCAGAACAAAAAGCCAAGAACTACACCATTGATTTATTGATCTCACATTATGGCACCATGGATGACTACATCGGCGCAGGTTATATGGAAAATGTTAACGCACTCGAAGATGAGATGGATGATCGCACATTTTTATCCGCATTTGATGGATCAACTGTTTCTGGTGGAAATCGTTATTTCTTCCCAGTAAATTCAGATGTTTATTTATCCTATGCAAATAAAACAGCATTTAACACATTACCTAGTGGATTAACAAAAGAACAAATCTTAGCTGGTAACTACACTTGGGAAGATTTCGCTGCATGGGCTGCTGCCATTGGTGGAAACTCGATCATGATGAAGGGTGAACCTATTAAGCAATTACTTTATCAAGTTGGTGGTATGGCACTATCAAATGGTGGTACATTCCCAGCGCTTAATGATGCAGGTAACTTAAAGGCATGGCAAGATATCCTTTCCATGAAAGCTAATATCCATCCAGAAAGTGCAACAACACTTGATTCTGCAACCATGATGGCATCAGGTTCAGTGGTTCTTGCATTTGACCTTATGACACCTATTGCTAACGCTGTAAATGCTGCACCAGCACGTTACGAAGTATTCCCAGGTCCAAGAGGAACTACAGGTAAAGCTGGTTCAATCGCTGGTGGTCACGGTATTGGTATTGTTAAAAATGCACCTAACAAAGCATTGGCAGAAGAATTCATTAAGTGGTATACTGCACCTGAACAAATCGTTTATGCTGCACTTGGAACCATTCCAACATTAGCAGAAGCAACCGCACAACTTTCTAACGATCCTAGTGACATCGTAATCAAGCAAGGTCTTGAAACATTAAAGAATGCAAATGTAGAAGGCCTACAAATGATTTCTGAATTTACCTCATGGTCTTCAGCAAAAGAAACCTATGACCGTATTTTCTCAGGTATTATGAATGGTACAATCACACTTGCAAACTTACAAACACGCTTAAATGAAGAACAAGCTATTTTAGACGGATTAAAAAAATAGTTTTATAACAAACTGAATCGATACAAGAAGGGCAAATTACTTACCCTTCTTGTGTTTTTTCGAAAACAATCTCTTATGGAAATGAGGTGAGTCCATCATGACGGAGTCACAACCTATTGGCAAAAAACCGTTTAACTTCTTTAAATCACCCTACATGTTTTTAGTGCCAGCACTCCTATTCTACTTATTGTTTTGGTTTATGCCCGTGATGCTTTCGCTCATTCAAAGTTTGACCACAGCATCAGGCAACTTTGGATTCACTAACTTTCAAATGATGTTTGATGATCCACTCTTCGATGAAGCCTTGATCAACACACTGTTGTTTGCTGGTATATCAATCATCATTCAATTCGTTTTAGCACTGGGTCTTGCATTATTGATCAATCGCAATTTTAAAGGATCAAAAATGTTTCTTTTCATCATGCTTATTCCCATGGCATTACCACAATCGGCAGTAGGTATTTTATGGAACACGGGGTTAGCTGAAACGGGTTGGATCAATTCGTTTTTAGAAACCACAGGTGTTCAAAACTTGTTTGAGTTTTTCCAGTGGATGTCATCGCCACGCATATGGAAAAACGTTTCTGGATTTGACGCACTCTTGATGATTATTTTGATTGATACCTGGACCGTTTTACCTTCCGTAATGATCATCATGCTCGCAGGATTGCAAAACTTTAACAACGAATATAAAGAGGCTGCATTCGTGTTTGGCGCAAACAAAATGCAAGCGATCAAAGATATTGTTATTCCAATTATTAAACCATCAATCATCACTGCACTTTTATTAAGACTGATTGCTGGATTACAAGTATGGCTTATCGGCGTGATGATTTTCGGATTCAATCGTGTCCCTTTCCTCTTAGAGCGAATCGTTTATTACACGGATAAAGTTCGAACAGCAACCGATTCTTATCGTATGGCAGTGACCTATTCCATCTTTACCCTTTTGGTGGTTTTACTTGTCGCATTTCTCTTCATTAAATTCACCAAAACAAAGAAATGGAGGGAAGACTGATGCATCTCGTCAAAAAAACGTTATTTTACGGGCTTCTTTTCACTTTAGTCATGACGGTGATTATCCCTGTGTTATACTTAACCACCATTTCATTTTCTTCAACCATAGAAACGTATGACTACCCTAAGAGTGTCTTGCCTTCGTTATCTCATGATCTACGAGTGAGTTGGGATACCGATGGAAGTTACTATGTTATCGAACGTGAAAATGCAAGAGGTGACTATGAGGACTTATATATAAGTTCAAGATTTGATCGCATTCAAAAATATTTAGAAGATTATCTCAATATTTCCAAAACAGAAGAACAACTGGAAGAAGATTTTCTTCTCGCAAAATCTTCTGGTGAAGCGATTGAACTGCGTTATTATAAAAATATTTTTAGAAACTTCACAAAGTTTTTCAGTGTTTTTAGTGGTGCTGACAAAGCGCTTATAAACAGTATACAAGCTGCACTATTAACCATTTTGATTTCCATGACGATTGGTGGATCAGTTGGTTATGCTCTAGCCAGAACCAAGATCAAAGGAAAAGAGGCTATTGGTGTTGCAAGTCTTGTAGTGAGAATGTTTCCAGTGGTTTCTATTTCGGTGCCAATGGCTATTCTGCTCATTCGCTATGGTATGTTTGATACGATGCTTGGACTTGCTATCATTTACTCGATTCCAAACATTGGTCTTACCGCCTGGATTACACGAAGTATTTTTCTTGGGATTAACAAAGAATACGAAGAAGCAAGTTACGTCTTTGGTGCAACCAAATTAAAAACTTTCTTGAAGATTACCTTCCCCTTGGTTTTACCTGCCTTTGCAGCTTCAAGTATGTATGCGTTCATCACCGCGTGGAACGATACAGCGGTATCCCTTTTACTTACAGACCGCAATCAAACATTAGCACTTTTAATCTATAAATCAATTGGTGGAAGTGCGTCCATTAACTACTCAGCAGCAGGTGCAGTGATTCTCATCCTCCCAGCATTGGTCTTTACTTTCTTATTGAAGAACTACATCAATAAGATGTGGGGCTAGAAAGGACTATTTATGGCATACCTAACTTTTAAACATGTGAAAAAAATATACAATAATAAAGTTGAAGCTGTTAAAGACTTTAACTTAGAGATTGAGAAAGGTGAATTTATTGCCTTTTTAGGTCCTTCAGGTTGTGGAAAAACCACAACACTGCGAATGATTGCTGGTCTTGAATCCGTAACTTCAGGTGATATCATTCTAGAAGATAAATCCATTATCGGTCTTGAACCCAAGGATCGCGGTATTTCCATGATTTTTCAAAGCTATGCAGTATGGCCACACATGTCAGTTTATGACAACGTTGCTTATGCACTAAAACTACAGAAAAAATCAAAAGAAGAGATTGAACAAATCGTCAATGAAGTCGCAGAAATCGCAGACATTAAAGATTATTTAAAACGATATCCAAGTCAACTTTCTGGTGGTCAACGCCAAAGGGTAGCAGTAGCAAGAGCTATTGCCGTAAAACCTAAATTGTTTTTGATGGATGAACCGTTATCTAATCTTGATGCGAAACTTCGTGTTGCGATGCGCACAGATTTGAAACGCATTCATCATGAACTGAAATCAACCTCTATTTTTGTAACACACGACCAATCAGAAGCTTTAAGTTTAGCAGATCGCATCGTCGTTATGAACCAAGGGTTAATTGAACAAATCGGAACACCTAATGAGATTTATCACGATAGCGATACGATGTTTATTGCTAAATTCATTGGTTCACCACCCGCTAATTTCTTTGAAGTAACGGTGACAGAAGTTGATGGTAGAATGATTCTTATCCACGATATGTTTAAATTCCCTTATGAAGGCAGTGCATTGAAGACATTGAGCGAAGGTTATCTTGGAAAGAAGATTATTTTATCCGTTCGACCTGAGCAAATAACCATCAACCAAAAACATGCGCTCTTTGAAACTGTTGCATCGATCATTGAACCCCAAGGGTCGCACATCATCATCAATGCAGCGCTGAATCATGAACCTTTTAAAATTGTATCTGACTTGATTGACTTGAAAGAGCAATCTGTTATACGTGTCGGTTTTACGAATCAGGTGGCTTTATTTGATCCCAACACCGAGAGACGTATCCGATAATCAGTTCCCTCCTTTTAAACAAAAAATTGGGTTAAATATCCGATTTTTTGTTATCAAAGACATGTTATAATGATTTTAAAGAGGTGTCGCAAATGGAAATAAATCAGCGTCAAGCAGAAGAGATTGTCAACACATTAAAATCAGTCATCCAAGAAGATTTGAATTTTATTTCACCTGAAGGCATCATTATCGCAAGTTCAGATGAGAAGCGTGTCGGCTCATTTCATGAAGGGGCCTTAGTAGTTTCAAAGACTTTGATGCCACTCATTATCTCTACGGATGAATCTTATCAAGGCGCACGTAAAGGGATTAATTTACCCCTTTTCTATGAACAAAAGTTGATTGCAGTGGTGGGTATCACTGGGGATTCAAATGAAGTGATTCAATACTCTAAAGTCATCGTAAAAATGTCTGAAATTTTAATTAAAGAGCATTTTCTTAATGTTCAAAAGCAATTTAAGCGTGAGAATCAACGAGTTATCATTGAACTTATCATGAAAGATAAATTTAATCCAGAAATTTTACAGATGAAAATGGATGAACTCGGTTATGATACCTCATCTTATAAACATCTTGTGATCTGTGATGTTGAACATCTTGATGCACAAAATGTCGATGTTTTAAACAATATCTTTAATAGTATCGAAAAAAGAATTGGACCTAACGATCTGCTTGCAAGACACGAATCAAATTACATTTTTCNNTATCACAACACCGACGCATTCAAGATCTCATCGCTGAAATTAAAACCATGAAGTTTTATCTCGAACAAAAGTATAAAATACGCGCAACCATTGGTATTTCAGAACCTATTCAAACCATTAATGATTTCTTTGTTTCATATAAACAAGCCAAAATGGTTGTGGAGCTTGGAACCAATAAAGGTAGTGGACAGATTAGAGTTTATGATAACACCTCATTAGATCTATTATTTCAGGGTTTTTCGAGTTACTTAAACATTGATTTCTCATCACATGTCTTTAAAGGTATGAGCAAAGACGACATTCTAGAATCAAAAGAAATCATTCTTGCGTACATTCGGAACAACGGTTCTATTCAAAAAGCGAGTGAAGAATTATACATTCATAAAAATACCTTGCAATATCGCCTTAATCGGATTCATCAATGGACGGGATATAACCCCAGAGAACTAGAGGATTTAATCAGACTCTATTTAGCGATTCAGCTTGAAAGAAAGGATTAACATGAAAAAAATAACAGTATCTATTTTAGGCTTTGGACAACGTGGCTTGGTCTATGCTGAAGCTATAAAAATGAATTTAAGTGAAGTTCAACTGGTAAAAGTTTGTGAAGTCAAAAAAGAAAAACATCCGATCATCAAACAGATGTTTTCTCTACAGGATACGGATGTGTTCAGTGAAGAAGATGTCTTCTTTAAGCAAAAATGGTCTGATATTCTCGTGATCAGCACCATGGATAAAGATCATTATAGACAAGTCATGAAAGCACTGGATCTAGGATATGATATTCTATTGGAAAAACCAATTGCATTGGTTAAAGAAGAGATCCTTCACATTCAACGACACGCACATGCACTTGGTCGTAAAATAGCGGTTGCACATGTACTCAGATATACCATGTTCTATCAAAAACTCAAAGAGCTGATCGACCAAAATGCTATCGGGGAAATTGCAACCTTACAACAAACAGAAAATGTGGGTTATTTTCATTATGTGCACAGCTATGTGCGAGGAAATTGGCATGACTCAGATAAAAGTTCTCCTATGATTCTTGCAAAATCATGTCATGATTTAGATATCATTCGCTATTTAATGGGTAAAAACGTAAAAAAACTCAGTTCATTTGGCAATCTTTTCCATTTCAAAAAAGAGAATATGCCAAAAGGTGCTGCAACACATTGTAAAGATTGCACCGTTGATTGTCCTTTCAATGCGATTGATTTTTATAAAAAGAATCCGCGTTGGATGAAAATTTTCACTTTAGAAGAAAATGTCGATAAAGTGTTTGAAAATGAAGATTTAGATTATGGCAAGTGTGTCTATCAAATGGACAACAATGTGGTTGATCATCAAGTGGTGAATCTTGAGTTCGAACATGGAGCAACTGCTTCATTTGTAATGACTGGATTCTCAAATGAAAATCATCGATCACTCACTATCCATGGTACCAAAGGCGAAATCAATGCTGATATGGACGACTACTTCATCACTGTTAAACCTTATGGAAAAGAAATATATCAAATCGATTTGAGAACATATACCCATGATTTTTCGCATCATGGTGGTGGCGATTATAGACTCTTTATGGATTTTATCAGAGCTGTTAGAGATCACACATCATTCATCACTGATATCAATGATTCTGTAGAATCTCATGTATTAGCACTTGAAGCAGAAGTTTCTAGACTCAAAGAAGGAAAAGTCATTGATATTCAACTAACATCTTGTATGTAATTTAGGGTAGCTTAGATAAAAAAAGTGTTCATTTTTCGTTGAACACTTTTTTTGTGTGATATGAGCACAAAAATTCGGACTTTTTTTGTGCTGATACATGTTACTGATAACATATCTTATTGTTCTTACAATGATATACAATTAAAATAACAACAAAGAAATTGAGGCATATGTATGGATATTCTCGTTGCAATTGATTCTTTCAAAGGAACTATATCATCTGTAGAGTTAACTACAATCATCACTGATCATTTATCGAAACAAGGACATCGCGTCATCAATCATCCCATTTCAGATGGTGGTGAAGGTTTTATTGATTCATTAGCGTTACATTATAAAAAGAATTTTGAAACTTTCCATGGCGTTGGTCCATTAATGGATGCTTTGGATGTATCTTATCTTACCATGAATGATACAGCGTATCTTGAACTATCACAAACAGCAGGTATTACTCTGATTCCAAAGTCAGCCTATAATCCGTTAAAAACATCTACTTATGGATTAGGTTTGTTGATTAAAGAAGTGATTGTAAAAGGTTATAAAAATATTGTTGTTGGTTTAGGAGGTAGTGCTACCAATGATGGAGGCGCGGGCATGCTTCAAGCTATGGGCGCTCAATTTTACCATCAGGGTAGTTTAATCTTATCACCGATGAATGGTGAAACTTTAGGTATGGTTGAATCTATAGATTTATCTCAATTAGCAATCCTAACCAAAGATGTGACATTTGTAATCGCATCTGATGTTAAAAACCTTTTGTTGGGTCAATTCGGAGCATCCCATGTTTTTGCAAAACAAAAAGGTGCCACATCAGATGATGTCATCAAATTAGAATCAAACGTGAATCATTACGCAAAACTTATTGAAGAAAGCACAAAGAAGATCAGTCATAACACACCAGGTAGTGGAGCTGCCGGTGGTGTTGGATTTGCATTCTTATGTTGTTTAAACGCAAAACTTTATTCAGGTATCGATGTCATAATGGATCTTCTTGGATTAGATGATGCAATTAAATCATCTGATTTAGTCATTGTTGGTGAAGGAAAACTGGATGAGCAAACGATGTTTGGTAAAGCACCCTATGGTATTGCGATGAGAGCAAAAAAATATCACAAAAAAGTGATTGGTCTATTCGGTCAAGCACACGAAAATTTAATCTATGATTTTATGGATTCCATGCATACGATTGTTCCGAAGTATGCATCTTTATGTGATGCATTAGAGCATCCTAAAGAAACATTTATTAACATGCTCAAAGATGTGAAAATATCTTAAGTATATCTTAGTTATCGTGCAAATATATTCGATATCATGTACAATAGAAATGTATGTTTTTCATCAAAAGGAGTTATTTCAATGATTTCTAAATTATCACTTGATCAAATGAATGCACTGTCTATCTCTGAGTTAGAACTGCTCAGATATCTGGATGGACACAAACTAGAAATTCAAGATTTAAGTATCCAAAAACTTGCGCAGATGAGGTTTGTTTCTACTGCGACGATTATGCGTTTATGCAAGAAAATTGGATTTAAAGGGTATTCAGAACTCAAATTCTATTTAAAAGAAGAAGCTCAAAATCAAATTCAAGTGAACCAAAATCCTACCATTCAAGATGTTATCAAAATGAACTTAAGGTCGATTGAAGAAACTGCATCTCATTTAGATGATCATATGCTTGAAAAAATCGTTGATGTGATGTTAGCTTCTAAAACCATACACTTTTTTGGAAAAGGGATTACATCTACTATTCTTTCCTATATCTCTAAACTCTTACTTACACGAGGTGTTATCAATGGTTATTATGAAGACACTCATATAGCCTATATAGCAGCTGAGCAAATGAGTGAAGACGATGTTGTCTTTATTTGCAGTTTAAGTGGATCCACGCACCAAACCATTCGTATGGGACAAATCGCGAAAAGTAGAGGTGCGAAAGTCATCACAATTACCACAAACACTCAAAACGAGTTATCAAAAATAGCAGATTACGCTATATCTTTTCATAGTGAAGGTGATCTAATTAAACCTGATGACATCGTCTCGAGAGAACCTATATTGTTCATATTAAATACAATCGTGACTTTATACTTTAACAAGAAGAAAACTTAGGAGATCAATCATGTTACTAAAACCACATCAAACGATTGTCTTTTTCGGTGATTCTATCACGGAAAGACACAAAACAAAAACAGAAGGTGCTCCTGCTGATGATCAGCTCGGTCATGGTTTCGTTAATCTTATCCATTCCTACTTTCTCATTCATTACCCTGCCTACAATCTTCGCATTATCAATCAAGGGATCAGTGGTCAAAGAGCGATTGACTTAGTGAATCGATTTGATTCAGACGTCTTAAACTATCACCCTGATTGGATGTTTCTCATGATTGGAACCAACGATGCGTGGCGTCAAATGGATTCCCCGCAACTTCCACAGTTTAAACAAACTGATGATGATTATAAACTTCATGTTGAAACACTCATCCAAAGAGCAATTGACCAAAACATAAACGTCTTTCTCTGTTCACCCTTCATGATTGATTTAGATAAAAAGGATAAACTCCGCCAGATTGTTGATCGCTATGTTTCAATCACTGAAGAACTTGCAAGTAGATATCAATTACCGTTTGTAAACACACAAAAAGCATTTGACCGTCTTCTAAGACGAGCAAATCCTTACACGCTTTCAAAAGATCGTATCCACCCGAATACAGCAGGTCATTTACTGATTGCTGAAGAAATCATTAAAACGATAGAAAAAGGTTGAACATCAAAAGTGGTTTACTTAAAGCCACTTTTTATATTGCATGCCAATGTAAACGCTTTAATGTTGTTATAAATAACATTTTATGTCACAAAACCTTGACAAATACTCATTTATAATGGAAATAGACAATCCATGTCTTAAGAGAAAATTTAACATATTAAGGAGTTCCTATGAAGAAACTATTCACATTATGTTTATTGTTTGCTACAGCCTTCCTCATGATAGGCTGCAAAAATGTACCCACAGAAGGAGAAGATACTGTGCCATCACAACCGATTGAAACTGAAGTACCTGTTGAAACTGGAAGAAAAAATCCTTCCTATTATGTTCCTGGTGTCCCCTTAGTAGATGATGCTTATGTCGTTTACATGAACTGGGATGGTTTTGCTTATTATTATTATGATGAACTCATCAAGAGAACGATTGATGAAAATGCACCAACGTTAAAGATGCTACTTTCAGAAGGTGTTTTCTTTGAAAATCTTCGTACGGCATTACCTTCAATTACCACATCTGCACAAAACCTTATCATCAGTGGTGCAACATCCTCAGTGGTAAAAAACGTTTACCGCTATTATGATGCGAAGTCAAACAAAGTCATTCAACAAGCACGTGAGAACGCTGCAGAAACGATTGTCACTGCATCTGTTAAAACCAATACCTCAATTGTTTCTGTACACCATTTCTTAGCAGAAGCTCACCTTTCAACAACGAACCCTAATCAACTTTATGTTTATTCAGATAAAACCAATCCATTAGTTGTTGCAAGAGGTTCTGAAAGACTACAAGACCATTTTTCACGTACAGAACAATTGATTAAAGTGATCACTGGGCAACCTCTAAAGACTTCTGGACAAACCATTACCGTCAATGAACTTCCACGTCTAACACTCTTTTATGCAGATGATTTAGACGCACTTGGCCATAACTTTCAATCTTATTATGGATATCCTCATGCACAATCTGAGGAAGGTCGTATGAATAACATCATCGCACTTTTAAAAGATATGGATCAAAAGCTTGGTGATTTCTTGCAGAAGGCGAAAGATGCTGGCGTTTATGACAAGCTCACTTTCTTCCTAACGACTGACCATGGTATGGCTCCATATGGTTTAAAAGATATCAATGATGATGGTGATTATGGTGTTTCTAAGTTAGGTGACTTAAAGTCTGCTTTAAAACGCTTTGATTCAACCTTTAATTTAGAATTAGTCCCTGCAGATGCATCACCTAAAGCAGCAACAACCGTTGTGGGTGTAGGTGCAAATTTAAACATTCAATTATCCTTTAAAAAAGACATGAGTGAAGAAGAACTTCAAGAGTTAAAACTAGAACTCTTAAAAGAACACTATGTCGGTATGGTTCATACCAGACAGGAACTCATTGAAGTCGGTTATGACATTCGTGATACCGACATGATTGTTACCCCTGCAGAAAGATACTTTTTCTCCAATAACATGTTCGCAACCCTTGTTGCACGCGGTCAACACGATTCATCCTTAGACACTGCGGATCATGTGTACGGACTCATTTGGGGTAAAGGGATTAAAAAAGGTATGGTTTATTCAGACTTAGCGTATAACTATGATTTTGGTTTGACGATTGCAGCAACTTTAGGTTTAATGTTGCCTGAAGCGAACGGGATTGTCTTAGACATATTTGAAAGAGATTAAAGAAGAAAAGAGTTGGCATGATGAAGAAAAACAACATTTGTATTGCAGGTGGTGCAAGCACTTATACCCCAGGCATTATCATAGGCTTGATTAAAAAGATGGCTTCATTTCCTGTGGAATCCTTAGTTTTATATGACATAGACCAAGATAGAGTTGAACTGATGGGTGAATATGCACGTTATTTATTAAAAGATTATGCACCCGAAGTGAAGTTAATTGTTACAACCGATAAAAAGGAAGCGTTTGAAAGTATTGACTACGTGTTTTGTCAAATCAGAACCGGTGGTTTAAAAATGAGAGAACAAGACGAACAAATACCACTTCGTCACGGTGTGATTGGACAAGAAACATGCGGTCCAGGTGGTATGAGTTATGGGATGCGTTCGATTAAAGATATGATTGATCTCGTGAAAGACATCAGAACCTATTCGCCTGATGCATGGATCTTAAACTATACCAATCCTGCAGCAATCGTTGCGATTGCACTGGATAAAGTATATCCCGATGATAAGAGACTTCTAAATATATGCGATCAACCCATCAGTTTATTGATGGCTTATTCTAGACTTCTAGGTGATGTGCATTATAAAGATATGGTTCCTCACTATTTTGGATTAAACCACTTTGGATGGTTTACTCAGATCAGTGATCGTCTTACAGGACTTGATTTAACAAAACGGATTAAAGATAAGATTCTATCTGAGGGTTTCTATCCTGCAGACAAAGAACAAAGAGATCCTTCTTGGCTTGTCACCTATGGTGCTGTTCAAGATATGTTAAAACTTGATCCAACCTATTTACCCAATTCCTACCTCCAATATTACCTTATCCCTCATCAAACGGTTTCGCACTTAAATCCGAACCGTACCCGAGCAAGAGAAGTCATTGAGGGTAGAGAAAAACGTGTCTTTGATGAATGCCGTCGTGTGAAAGAAGCGAAGACAACGAAAGATTTGAAATCTGTCAGTGACGAATTCACGAAAAAAGATGCACATGGCGAAATGATTGTTGAGATTGCAGAATCGATTTATCTCGATCAAAAACGTCCTTATATTGTCATTGTAAGAAATGAAGGCATCATCGACAATCTATCGAAGGATGCTATGGTAGAAGTCATGTGCGAACTTGGTCAAGATGGACCTAAACCTGAAAAGATGGGAACTATTTCCACTTATCATAAAGGGTTAATTGAACAACAGTATGCGTATGAGAAACTGATTGTTGAAGCTTATACAGAACATTCCTATATTAAAGCACTACAAGCTCTGACATTAAACCGTACCGTTATTGATCAAAAACTTGCGAAAACAATTTTAGATGAACTGATTGAATTAAACAAAGGCTACTGGCCAGAATTGAGGTAGTATGCATGAAGCTTATCATCAATGCAGATGATTTTGGCTTATCACGTGGTGTGAATTACGGTATCGTCGATGCGCACATCTTAGGTGTCTTAACATCAACAACGCTCATGATTACCATGCCCGCTGTCGATCATGCCATTCACTTAGCAAAAGAAGTGCCAAACTTAGGCATTGGTCTTCACTTAAACATGACCTTAGGAAAACCCTTAACCTCATGTAGAACATTAATTAAATCAAATGGTGAGTTTTATAAACCTAATGAGAAACCAGATGAATCTATCTTTCATGAAGATGAGATTTATCAAGAGTTTAAGGCACAGTATCAACTTTTCTTAACCAAGGTAGGCAGAAAACCAACACATTTAGATTCACATCTCTATGCCCATCAACGTTATGAAAAAGCGAAACATGCTGTCTTAAAACTCGCAGAAGAAATGGCCATACCTGTTCGTGATTTGGATACGACATATCCGAAAGTGAAGTTTTTGGATTGGTTTAAAGCGAAAAACGGGTTTGATACCGATTTAGAAAAAGAACTTCCCAAACGCTTTTTAGAAATGAAGGGTGAAATGGTGTGTGAACTGATGGTTCACCCCGCTTATGTAGATCACTTCATTACAACACAATCGTCTTATAACGAATCAAGAAATAAAGAACTTCAAGTATTAATTAGTCAAGAAATGAAGGATCTCATCAAGTCACATCACATTGACTTGATCCATTTCGGTGATCTAAAGCCTATATCTTGATAAATACTATAAATAGAAAGGATCCATCTTTTTCAAGATGTAGAAAACATCATGTCCAAAATACAACTTTCAAACATAACGAAAATATATGGTGAACCCAAACGTAAGGGACTTCTTCCCGAAGGCGCTCGCGCCGTAGATGATGTCTCTTTGGTGATTCCCGAAAAAAGTTTTACCGTTTTGGTTGGACCTTCAGGGTGTGGTAAAACCACGCTGCTTCGAATGATTGCTGGTCTTGAGACCATTACGTTAGGGAAGATTACCATCGGCGATGTCGATGTCACACATTTAGATCCAGGAGACCGTGGGATAGCCATGGTTTTTCAGACTTATGCCCTTTACCCGCATTTATCAGTTTGGAAAAACGTTGAGTTTGGATTAAAGAACGCACGTATTCCTGATTTTGAAGTCAATAAACGCATTAAAGAGGTTTTAAAGATGGTGAATCTTGAACCTTATGCCAACAGAAGACCTGCAAATCTTTCAGGAGGACAACGTCAGAGAGTCGCACTCGCCCGTGCGATTTCTAAACAACCTCAAGTGTTTTTGATGGATGAACCTCTTTCAAACTTAGATGCGAAATTACGTTCAACCATGAGAACTGAATTGATTCAAATGCACAAAAATTTAAAATCTACTTTTGTCTACGTGACACATGACCAAATTGAAGCCATGACCATGGGTGATAACATCATCGTCATGAATGAAGGTATTGTGGTTCAAAGTGGGACCCCTACTGAAATCCATGATGAACCAAACTGCATCTTTGTTGCACAATTTATTGGGGACCCTGGCATGAACATTATTCATCTACCTTCAGGAAATAACATCGGTTTTAGACCACGAAATATCCAATTTCTTACCGAAGATATTTCAAGAAAACCTGAGGATGTCATTATCAAAGGATCAGTCTTAGCGATGGAAAATCATGGTTCAGAACGTCTTTACTTTGTCGACATCACTTTAGAAAACATCTACATTAAAGATGCTGAAAAAGAGATTAAAGAGTTAGGCTCTGAAGTCACCATCATTTTAAAGAAAAAGAATATCTACGCCTTTAATCAAGAAGGTAAGAGAATCTATGACGAAAACGAGGTGAACAAGGTATATGACGAGTTCAGAACTTTGGAAAGAAAGTCATAGTTTTCAAGCGTATCAAGCCTTTGTTGATCAAAGAGATGTCGTTTCAAAGTTACGTCACGTTTATGAGCAACAAAAACAAGATGTGATCGAAGAGCATTTACATACCATCACCTTGATCAAAAGAGAAAGAATCACACTTCTAGCAGAAATCTCAGAACTCAGGAAAGAAGCGAAGGAAGCTCAAAGAAAAGCGAAAGAAGCTTATAAGAACCAAGTCTTTCTTGTGAAAGAAGATGTCACCTTAAAACTCGCAGAGATGACACGTGACGTGGAACTTCAACTTTTGAAGTATGAGATGAATGCGAAAGCGATGTTTCATCAGTATGATGTAAAGATCAAAGCTGGTGATGATAAGGCGAAAGCAGATAAAGAAACGTTTAAGAAGGCATATCTTGACTATTACAAGAAACAAGAAACATTCCTTCAAAACGATCTTCGAATTAAAAAAGAAGCGATACATAAGGATCAAACCTTACGCCTTGAGTCATTAAAGAAGAGTTATCTGAAAACACTTGAAGGTTTTCAAAAACACTATCATACAAAGACTTATGATGATGGAAAAATGACTTATCAACAGTATGAAATCTCCAGACGTAAGAAAAAGAGTTTTCAACTGAAGAAAATGATCCATCAGACTGTACTATCCTATCCGAAATACTACAAAGAACATAAACCAACACTTGATCAAGCAAAGGATAAATATCTTAACGCATCTAAGACTTTTCAACTTAAAAAGAAAGACTTAAAACAAGCGATGGACAAAGCGTATCAAAAAGATGTTGAGATGTATAAAACCGATGCTTCATGGTTTAAGACCTACATCAAGCAATCAGAAAAGTCATATCAACAGAGACGCTTTGATGAAAGAGAAAAGAAAATCTTTAGACGGATCAACCCAGCATACTTATATGTTATGCCTGCGGCGATGGGTGCACTCTTCTTTACCGTGTTACCGTTTATCTTTATGTTGATCGCATCACTTTTTAAAGTCAACTTATCGATTTTAAGTCAGTCAAGATTCATTGGTTTTGAAAACTTCACGCGTATCTTTAAATACGATACCGAGTTTCAAAAAGCATTTAGTAACACGTTAATCTATGCGTTTGTCACTGTGGTGCTACTTATCATTGTGGTGATCGCGATGGCTGCATGGTTAGCCAGAAACACGAAAATTCATAACGCTGCGCAAACCATGATCTTTACCCCCCACATTGCATCATTGGTTGCGATCTCCATTTTATGGATTGCGATGTTAAACCCCAGTGGGATCATTAACCAAGTCTTGGCTTGGTTCGGCATTGAGGGACCTGGATGGTTGATTCAAGAAAATACATCACTGATTTCCGTGTCGTTTGTGACGATATGGAAAGACATAGGTTATTACGTCTTGATCATCATTTCAGGTTTACAAGCGATTCCTGCTTATATTTATGAAGCTGCTAAGCTTGATAAAGCAAGCAAGGTTCAAACTTTCTTTAAGATGACACTTCCCCTACTCACACCTACGTTATCGTTTGTGTTCGTGACGAAGTTCATTGCATCATTTAAAGTGTTTGCCCCGATTGAAATTATGACCAACGGTGGACCAATGGGTTCATCCATGGTCTTAAGTTATTGGATCTATAAGGTTGGTCGCATCGGATTTAACTATGGGAATGCCATGGCTGGTGCGGTTGTCTTAACGATTTTAATCGGTGTATTCACATTTATCAATTATCGTTTCTTTAAGAAACAAGTTGTCTATTGAGGTGAAACTATGCATATCGAAGAACTCTTAAATCAGTCTCAAACCGCATCGATGGAAAAAGCATATGCACCTGTCATCAAAGAATTAACACCCAGACAGCTGAAGATGCTTAAAGTAAAAAAACGTGTTAAATACATTTTAAAAATGGTGAATTATCTCTTGATTCTTGCCGTAGGTGTTTCATTCATTTACCCCTTCGTATGGATGTTTGTCATGTCTGTAAGAAGTCAAACCGAAGCTGTGCTGTTTGATGCAGGGCTCTGGATCAATGAATTTCATTGGGAAAACTATGTGGAAGCATGGAATCGTGCGCGATTCTCACAGTATTTAGGAAATTCTGTGACCTATGCTGTCTTAGTCTTAGGTCTCCAATATTTCTTTATTGTTCCTGCAGCATATGCTTTCGCAAGAATGCAGTTTAAAGGAAACAAACTCCTCTTTGGGATTAAACAACTTGGGATGATGTTGCCTGCAGAAGCCACCTTAATTCCTGTCTATTTCTTTTATGCGAAATTAGGTTTAATTGATACATGGACAGGGCTAGTCTTACCTTCATTGATTTCCATGTTTGGGATTTACATGTTTATGAATCAGTTTAAAACGATCCCTAAAGAAATCATTGAATCTGCAGTGATGGATCGTGCAAAGAATAGAACCATCATGCTTCGCATCATGGTCCCGATGATTTTTCCAGTCTTTATCACCCATTTACTTTTAACATTTATTGCAAACTGGAATGATTATTACTGGGTTTTAGTCATGACCAATACCGAAGCTTTAAAAACATTACCGGTTGCGGTTAGAGGTTTATTAAAAGCAGATGGTATCTTACCACCTTGGCATTTAGTCATGGCGGGTAACATGATGCAGTTAGCACCGATTTTAATTATGTATATTTTAGCAAACTCGCAGATGAAACGTGCGATGATTGGTGGTAGAAAAATTCAGTTTGGTGGCAGTCACCAAACAGGACCCATCAAGCGACTCTTTCAAGCGATTGGTAGTAAATTATCTCGTACCAGTACGAAAACAACACTTAAGGAGGTTAATGACCTATGAAAAAATTAAGTCTTATCTTAACGATCATTCTCACAAGCTTCATGTTATTTGCTTGTGGTGATGAGCGTGAGGAAGCTGATGATAACGGTGAGATTTATGTGGACCGTGATTGGGATATCTTTGCGGAAGGTCACCAAGTCGTTTCACCCGTTGAAATCGACTTTTGGAGTGCAAATTCAGCCGTTGACATTCATGGAACAACACTTGCAGATTTAGTAAGCCAATTCAACGCTTACCAAAGAGCAACTTATCCAAACTCACCCATTAAGGTGAATGTCTCTTTCCAGGGTGGTTATATTAACCAAAACTCTAAACTGCAAGCATCACTGATTTCTAACACGAACCCAGAACTTGCGATGGTTGGTGTATCATCGATGGCACTTTATTATGAAAACGTCATCGATCAACGTCGCATCTTTAGTTATGATGAAATTCGTGATGTTTATGAAGGATTCTTACAATTTGCCATGTACAAGCATGTTTTTGTCGGATATCCTTACTTTGCTGCTTCTAACGTCTTACTCTTAAACCGCACATTAGCTGAAGCAACAGGCATGACCGTTCCTTCCGTTCAAGAGATCGTGAGTGATCCAGATAACTCCATTTGGACATGGGACTACATGAAAGAACTGGCATCCAAGATGAGAAAAACGGAAGGCGACAAAGAGTATTGGGGCCTTGCAGCTTCTGGTCCAGCGCTTTATGAAATGATGTTTACCCAAGGGGTTAACGTGTATAACGCAACCGCAACCGAACAAATGTTTAATAACGAATACGGTCGCAAAGGTTTTCAGTTTTGGCAAGACCTTGTCAGTGAAGGTATCATGAAAAATCCAGTGTTAGATCCAAATCATGGCACCCGTATTCAAGGTGAATTCTCAAGTGGTCATGTTGGCTTACTGTTCTCCTCGTCATCTGTGACAAACACCATTTTTGATATCGTTAACCAGACACCAAATGCCAATAATGAAACGCCACTCTTTGAGATGGACGTCTTACCACACCCTAAAGTCACAAACTTTTACTCCAACCAAAGTGGTGGTGGTATCATCCTATTCAACAATAAGTCCAATGCAAGAACACAGGCAGCTGTTGAATTCTTAAGATGGTTACAAGCACCAGAACAAAGTGCATATTATTCGACACATACCGGTTATCTAGCTACAACGCATGCAGCGACTCAAACAGAAATTTGGCAAAATTATAAAGCGATTAATCCGCTACTTGACCGCGTTATTCAATTGATGATCTTTACCACACCTGAAGGTACAAAACTACCCATCGGACGCGCAAAAGCACTTGCAGATGATGATTTTGCAAAGTATGCCAAAGGTATTTTCTATGATAATGCGAAAGCAGATATTGATGCTGTCTTAAAAGAAACAGCAGAAAGAGTCCAATACATCTTGGATTCAAACAGTTAGCCTTATGAGAATGACACCAAAGAATGAAAAGATGACCATTAGTGTGGTCGGTGCTGGCAATCGTGCCAACGCCTACCTCCAGATGATGGAACGTCATTATCCAGATAAGTTTCAAGTGGTATCAATTTTTGATCCGGATAAAAAACAGCAACAACGTTTTATCGAACAATATGGTGTTCATCCAAAACTTGTTTATGATTCCTTAGATGACTTTTTGACCTTACCAAGACTAAGTGATGTGGTCATTATTGCAACCCTTGATGATATGCACTATCATCCCACGATGGCAGCACTCAAAAAAGGATATGACATCATCTTGGAAAAACCCATTAGTTTAAATTTAGAAGAAACGATTCGCATTGGTGAACTTGGTGAAAAGCATCCGAACCAAATGGTCGCTGTGTGTCACGTCTTAAGACATTCACCCTTCTTTAGAAAGCTTAAGGAAATCGTGGATTCCAAAGTTTTAGGAAATGTGATAGATATCCAACATAACGAAAACATTGGTTATTATCACTTTGCACATTCTTATGTGCGTGGCAATTGGCGTAACACTAAAACTTCTGCACCCATTATCGTTGCGAAATCATGTCATGACATGGATATCCTCCTTTATTTACTCGGTGATAAACATGCGAAGAAAATAGCATCGATGGGGAGTTTAACGTATTTTAATCATACGAACTATGACGAGAAAAAGATGGCACCTCGTTGTAGCGATTGTAGTATTGAAAAAGATTGTCCTTTCTCTGCTTTGAAGATTTATTCCTCAGGCAAAATGAAAAGTGTTGTCTTTGATTCCTCTTCTGAACAACGTTTAA
>DIER01000014.1:0-18900 GCA_002418725.1 Acholeplasmataceae bacterium UBA5769 | reverse complement strand
TCCATTAAGATCATGTGTGAAAAAGGTGAAATCAGAGGATTAGAAACAACAAAAGAGATCGAAATCGCACCATTTGGTGGTGATGTTCAAAAGATTAAACTCGAAGATTCCTTTGGTGGACATGGTGGCGCAGATGAAGGGTTTGTTCATAGTTTTATGGACACCTACCTTTATGGTAAACCTTTTGATTCACTGCTAAGCATGTCGATTGAATCTCACGTGATGGCGTTTGCTGCAGAAGCATCCAGAGCTCAAGGTGGTTCAGCCATCGCGGTGGATCGCTATCATCAAGTATTTTTAAATCAGTCAGGAGATGATACGGAATGAAAAAAATATTAAGTATCTTATTTATTTTAGGGATGACTTTTACCCTTTTTGCCTGTAAGGAAGAAGAAGAAAAAACAGATCCCAATATTGCAATTATCGATCAAGCAGTTTCTGAATTGACGATTGGTTACACTGAACCCACGGATTCGATGCAAAACGTCACGCAAAACTTAGTTTTAGCGAGTGAAATTGGTGATGTTGAAATTACGTGGGCTTCCGATGAACCGATGATCATATCAAACTTAGGTGCAGTCACAAGACAATCAACCAATGCTACCGTTGAACTGACAGCAACCCTCACCTTAGGTGATCTGACACGTACAAAGAAGTTTACCGTGATTGTTATTGCTGTAGAAGTTATTCTACCTACATTTTATAGCTACACCATTCAACTACCTTCAACACACCTCTTAGAAGTTGCAACCAACATCCAAAAAGTTGAAGATGCCCCCGATTTACTGATTACGGGTTTAGTTTTAGACACCTATCATTTCTTCCATTATGAGACGATGTCAGGCTATGAATACATTAAAGTCTTTAATAACACCAATGAACCCTATAACTTAAAGAACCACCGCATCACTTTAGCAAACCCGCTTCAAGGTCAAAACTATGAGAATCTTGATGCACGTGTGGGTAATGAAGTTTTATCAACCGGTTATCTCTTTAATTCCTTGATTGATGATGATACATTTATCCCCGCACTTTCAACCGCACTCATTTGGTTAAAGCCCTATTATTGGACCGTTGGTTCTGGTACAGGTGCTTTTAATAAGCCTTTCTCAGCCACCGTTATCCACAAAGACACCGATGAACAAAAAGGTGCTTTCTCACAAACCGTTGATGATTTCGAAGCATTTTGGCATTTGGAAGATTCAAATGTACCCGTGATTGTATCAACGAACATGGGGATTGCAGGTTACCGTAGTGAAGGCGGAACAGAAGAAATGTTTCCTATCTTTACACCAGGTGGTGGGACACCTTATACCCATCTTAACTCAACCCTTTTAAGATCCTTAGAGATTTCTAAGTTTAATGATCAAGGAGGGACTGCAACCATCACTTTACTAAACAAGTATGAGACACTTCCTTTTGAAAAACAAATCGATCCCGATCCTGTTTATGGAAAGAAAGCCTTTAACGTGATGGAAATTAGAGAAAATGGCGCTGTTGTTGATGGTTATCTACATACCAACACTTGGAAATTCTTTGATCCCATCGTCCGTGTCAACTTCCTAGGGCTTGTCAATGTACCAGGCATGGTGGTTGGACAAACACATGTCGATTTCACCGCGACTGGTAATACTGGCACCATGGGATGGCCACTAAATGTTGAATTACAGTTTAGACCACCTCGTGTTGGTGAAAGAATCATGCAGTTACAACTTCCTTTAAGAGAACTTACAAAATATACCCAATATTTAATACCTCTTCAACTAGAAGTCATGCGTTTTTCAAGTGAGAGTGTCACCACTTACCGTTTCGTAGATGCGGTGATCACACTTACAACCGATCCTGCACTTGGATTAGAATACGTGAACTTTAGAACCGATGAGGTTGAATCAATAGATCGTATGCGTGCAGCAGCACCAGGTTCTCTATTTACTATTAATTTAACAAGACCTTAAATAAGGAGTATGAAACGATGACATCAAAAAACCACTGGACAAGGCGTATTTTACTTGTAATTATCCTACTTATATCCATTTTATTCTTGGTTTCATGTTCAACGAAAAATGACCGTTTTGAACTGAGAACGATGCAAGGTCAAGTAGGTCTTTTTAGTGATAAACTTGTCCCGGTTTCTTTTGAAAATCAAGCGATTGAACTCTATAAAACCGTTGATGAAGATATTTTTCTGATCTTTGATGTGTTAGATGTCGATAAAAATCATCAGAATAAAATCATGATCAATGATGATTTCATCATGCCCCTTCGTTTTGAAGGTTATCATGGGCAATACAAAACAGTTCAATACAAACTTTTAGGTCTTCATGTTCAAAATGGCAACATGATCGTTAGCATCCAAACCGGTGCAAACGATCTCGGTCATTTGGATACCTTTCACGTGCGTAACGTAACTTTAAAAGTAGGTAGTGATATTTTCTGGAGTCATGAATACCCGAAAGAGGAGTATTTAAATGAAACCCTCAAAATTGGAAGTAGTCAGTTAACGAGCAACTATCGTTTCGGTTATACACCACAAAGAACGTTTACCTTTCAACTTCCTGAAGAAAAAATGAAAGGTTACGGCTATCTCTTTGCTGAAGAAAAAGCGAGCTATGCATTGACCAAAGGAAAAGATCAAGTGGTACTGGATCATTTAGGTTTTATGGATTTATCAGTAAACATTGAAGATCACGCACACCTGACAGAAAGTTTTATCCTTGATGTCAATGTATCCAATGCAATCCAAACTGAAGTTTTCATGGATGGCATTCAAATTCAACAAGGTTTATCTTTTGATAAATCGGCTTGGTCTGAAGGTTCACACCATTTATTCATCGTCTCCACAAACGATAAAGGTTATGTGAAAACGTTCGATAGAACATTTACGCTTGCACCTGTATCAGAAACGTTTGTAGCATCAACGGATGTCAAAACCTTTGATTATGGTGTGATACGCAGTGAAACAAACCATAAAAATGAAGTGGTCTGGACTCAAGAAACCCCACTTCAAGCATCTTTTGGCAAATTGTCATCCACAAGTTTCCAATCCACAGCAAATAATGAGCGGTCAATAATTCGTTATGAAGGTTCAACCCTTCCTAACCGAACTGCATATCTACAGATTTTTAATCACAAAACTTTTGCTTATGATACCGTTTCAACCTATTTTGCAATCGATGAAACACCCTTTTACTTAGGGTTTAATTATGGTAATTTTAAAGATTTATATGTGAAATACGATAAGGTTGATTGGCGTGTGGTGAGTGAAAACACGACACCCATGAAACTCGCAGAAACGTATTTATACCATGTCACAGATATCCAGTACATGACCCAAAAGCTTTATCAAGCCAGTGGTACTGTCTTAGGCGATGAGGCTGAAGAAGCCTATGCAAACATGGTCAGTTACATGCTTCAATCCTATCAACAAAATCGTGTGTTATACACCATGATGACCGGTGATTTCACGCAGACATTAAGAAACACGCACCAGGAATACCAAAAGGTTATGACACATTTCTTTAATCCACTTTTCGATGCCAATTACCCTTTTGGGGTGCTTGCAGGAAATCATGACATCGGTGCAGTGAGTGAGAATCTGAACGGTGGCGGACAAGCTTTAGATCCCTATTTAACATACGATGTCTTTGGTACATACTTAGGTGCTGATAAGTTTGAAAAATACTCATTCTTTGGTGGTGCTACGGCAAACAACAAGAGTCATTATGACCGTATTTACTTAGGTAACACCATCTATACCATGATCTACATTGGTTGGGGATCGACCTTACCAGGACTAAATGTCTCATCGGTAGACATTCAGTACGCACAAAGCGTGATCAACTTATTTCCAAACGACCCTGTGATTTTATTAACCCATAACTATATGGGTAACGCAGGTTTAAGATCAGGGACTGGCGCGACACTTTATGCAAGTTTAGTGCTCCCTAACCCACAAGTTAAAATGGTTTTATCTGGTCATATCAACGGTAGTTCCTCACGTATCGATCTCGTCGATGACAATAACGATGGACTGATGGACCGTGAAATCATTCAAGTTTTAACTAATTTTCAAGAAGAAGAAAATCTTTATGGCGCTTCATTTATCAGACGTTTAGGCCTAGATTTTGAAAACCGCCGATTGATCTTCGATCTTTATTCACCTTTCTTTAATGATTACGATGTTTTCGTCAACGATAAAAAAGATTTCGTTGGTGATCATAAAGCATTTTATATTGATTTTGATATTGAACAAAACGGGTATGGACTCATCTCATACCGTGTCATGGACTAATGCCTATAAAAGAAAAAGTTATGAATATCGATGGTGAAGAAATCGATATGGAAAAAGATGATTTATACGAGAAACTGACGTTCGAATCTGCAAATTTGATTCGCCGTTTATCCGCATACTTTATCGATCTTTTAGGGATTATCGTGATCTGGTACTTGGTTACTAAAAACATGTTTCAAGCCTTAGATGCCTTTGTAGCGCAATTAGGAATTAATCCCTATGATTTTGAAAACTTGGCTCTATATGAAACATTTCGTGATATGGTTTGGGAAACCTTCTTAAAAGGTATACTCTTTTGGTTAGGCATTAAACTTGCTTACTTTACCCTAGTACCCTCCATTTTTGGTAACGGTCAAACCATCGGCAAACTTTTGGTTGGTATCGGAACCGTGGATTATAAGACACTCAATGAAGTTTCACCAACACGATTGATGTTAAGAGAATTTGTGGGAAGAATTTTAATTGAACACGTCTTTATCATTCCTTATCTTGTGTCAATGTTTATGGCTTTCTTTTCCAAAGATTCAAGGTCACTACATGACCGTATTGCAAAAACGATTGTGATTAAACTAGATCTTTATCGACTAGAATAATAAAAAAATAAAAGGAGAAAAATGATGTTAAAAAGAAGAATTATATTCGTGATGGCACTCTTGTTATTCGTCTTCTTAGGTGCTTGTACACAAACACCGAGTGAAACGACAGACCCCACCACAGACAAAATCGTAGAAAGTATCAGCGTGACTGGTCCAACGAAGAAAAATTACTTCACGGGTGATACACTTGATGTTAGTGGACTTGTCGTCACTGCACACTACACAGATAACACAACCGCTGTGTTAGCACCTGCAGACTATACACTATCTGCATTTGATAGTACCACGGAAGGCATGCGTGAAATTACAGTAACTCACCAAGGTAAGACTACCGGATTCACTGTATATGTCACCAAAGAAATCGTAGGCATGGCTATTACAGTACCTACCAAACTTGAATACTTTGTAGGTGAACCTTTCGATGCACGTGGTCTAACCGTTCATGCACTTTTTAAAGATGAAACGAGAACATCCGTACCTGCATCTGAGTATCAAGTGACTGGTTTTAATAGCAGTGCTGTGGGTACAGTTACCATCACTGTGACTTACCTAACTTACACAAAGACCTTTGATATTACGGTAGATGAAGAAGATTTAGCACCCGTTGTTACCGGTATTATCCATCACTGGATGCCTGGTGCCATTGATGCGACCATCACTGCAACCGTGAACTTAAGCACTGCAGCAGCAGATACTTTTGAAATCACTTATGGTGATATCGATTTAGTTGAATTCCTTGACTATGAACTAAACGGTGAAGATTTAGTGATTTTTGGTAACTTCCTTCATGTCAATAATATCGGTTTAGGTGAACATGTGTTTAACTTAACTTCTGCAAATGGCACAACGCCATTTACAGTGACTGTTGTAAGTGATCCAAGAGGAACATCGATTCCCACACAAACCATTCAAGGTGTGAACATGGATCCTGTGCAAAACTTTGTTCCAACAGCTCCCATTGCTGGTGCTCCTGCACTTTTAATTACTGAAGTTAGCAGTGATATGGCATTATACACATTCATCGAAGTATTCAATAACACCAATGAACCTTATAACTTAAAAGGTCACCGTGTGGTATTTGCTAACTTAACTTTACAAACGATGTTGGTATCTGATGATCTCTATGAACAACCTCTTGGTATGGCTGGTGGTGCATATATCTATCAAGACTACATTATCCCAGCATTATCTAAAGCAACGCTTTGGATTGTTACCGCATATCCATGGACAGTGGATACAGTGACTTCAGGTGATGTTGATCCTGCAAGACGCATCATTGAATCTGCAGACGTTGCATCCAAAGTCTTCGGTCCAAATCCAGAAAACTTAAGTATCCAAAAGTTTAAGAACGTTTGGGGACTCGGTGAAAATGATTTAGTCTTCGCTGTACGCCCACAATACATCATCCATAACAATACTTCCGCGTATAACCCATCTTACGGTATGGGACAACCTGTAGCTAAATCTGCTAGTGGTTTATGGAGTGACATCAATACAGCGATTGATAATCGTGGTATTCAAATTCAAAAAGTAGATCAAGAAACATACTTCCCTGTTGGTACAGATACAACCGGTCCTGCAGGTTCTGCATTCTATCGTTATGAATGGTTAGTTACCAACAAAGAAGAAGACGTTTACGTCAATGGCGTGCTTGATCGCACAAAAGTACAAGCTTATGGAACACCTGGTACAACCAATTATAGAGAATCCATTAACGGTTTAGCGATTCGTAAAGTCTATTTTGATGAAAACCATGTTCAATTAGGTTTTGGAACAACATCAACCAATGCGATCGATGCGTATAACGCAGGTAGAGCACCATACTTTAAGCTTTACCAAGAAGCTGTTACACCGGTTGTTACGGCTATCGTCTACGGTAATGTGATGATGGTTGCTGATGTGGTTACCAACACTAAATGGGGTTCAATGTTAACGATGGAATATACGATTCCTGCAGAAAATTCAACCTTAATGCGTTTTATCCCACGTTCAACTGAAACACTTTATAGCGCATATTATCTTGAGACTGATGCTTTAAGAGATTATAAATTGTCTGGTATTGGTTTAGCTGTACCTGAAACGATGAACAACGTTGATGTTGTTGTTCCCGTATCTCCAGCTTATCCAACCACTTATTTAACACAAGGTTACCATACTGCAGAGAAGACTGGTTGGTATAACTTCTATACAACCAAACCTGCAGCATAAACACTTTTGCATAAAGTATAATGATGATCCAGATTCGATGATTCGGATCTGGATTTTATTATGCGAAAAAAAAGAATAAAGGATGTGATGTGTCATGGAGATTAGTCAAAGACAAGCAAAAGAAGTGATCAACACCTTAACATCGGTCATTCATGAAGATATTAATTTCATCACCCCAGAAGGTGTTATTATCGCAAGTTCTGATGCATCCAGAGTTGGGACTTTTCATGAGGGGGCAACCATGGTTCGTCACATGAATCAACCCTTAATCATTGCATCAAATGACTTGTACAAAGGAACTAAGAAGGGTGTCAATTTACCTCTTTATCATGAAGATCAACTCATTGCAGTCGTTGGGATTACTGGTGAACCAGAAGAGATTATCAAATTTTCTAAGGTCATCGTCAAAATGTCTGAGATATTAATCAAAGAACATTTCATGAATGTCCAAAAACAATTTAAGCGTGAAAACCAACGCGTTCTTTTAGAAATGATGATGAAAGAAAAAAATCATCCAAAGATCGTGATTGATAAGATGACTGAGTTAGGCTATAACCCTGAGGCATATCATTATGTGGCTATTTTTGATGTTCAAAACTTAAACCAAAAACCGATCGATGATCTCAATCATCTTTATAACAGCATTGAAAAACGTCTTCATAAAGACGATTTGCTTGCACGTCATGAGTCTTTCTACGTGCTTTTAACCGCAGAATTAAAACTAGAAAAACTGATAGATCATTTGAAAGATATTAAAATGCACCTTGAAAAAAAATACCAGGTGAAGGTCACCATAGGTATTTCAGAAGAGATTATCGATCTCAATGACTTTTCCCAAGCATTTCAACAGGCACGCATGGTTGTTGAACTTGGATCAAACAGGGGAAGTGGATTAATTAAGGTCTATGAAAGAACATCACTTGATTTACTCTTTCAAGGATTCTCAAATTATTTGAAAATGGATTTTTCATCGCATGTCTTCAAAGAGTTAAATCGGGAAGAAATTGAAGAAACAAGAGAAACCATTCTCACCTATATTAGGCATAATGGGTCGATTCAAACCGCTTCAGAAGAACTCGTTGTTCACAAGAACACACTTCAGTATCGTTTAAATCGCATTCATCAAAAAACGGGATACAATCCAAGAAACTTAGAGGACTTAATGGCACTTTATTTGGCTATTCAGCTGGATAAGCACCAATAATCATGACTTAAGATCACGCACTCCCGTGATTTTTTTTCTTAATTTGATGATTTATGGCTGTTCTATCTTTAGATAAAAGTTCAATCTTGGTATACTATAGTTAAGTGTTTGGAGGATATGTCAATGCCACAAAAATCAGTTCAACTATTAAAAGATTTAACAGATCTAAGAGATTCCTTAAGAACAAAGCTCTTAGAAACAGGGGAAAAGAAAAACATCTGCAGTGACGATGCACTTCTAGAGATGGCTAAGAAAAGACCTCAAAGATTGAGCGATTTTCTCGCGATTTCTGGTTTGGATCATGATTTCCTAGATTTATATGCACATCTTTTTTTAGAGATCATCTTAGTCTATGTCAAACAAGACATTAAACCTCTGAAACAAACCAAACATGCATCCCTTGTTTTAGATAGATATAAGGACCGGTTAACTGATATCTCAAAGACCAACCCTAATCTTTATGCAGGTAAGATTGAAAAAGTTAGAAACTTTGACTTATACGAAACCTCCAAAACCCAAGATGTGACTTCATTTCTTTCCATGAAGAAAATCATGCTCACCTTTGAGACAAGTGATGAAAAAATCTATGATCATTTAACAACACTTTACCGGTCCATCAATAAAGATTTTAAAGATTTAGGCACGTATCATCTTTATCTCGCTTATCCTTATGTAGAAGGAGTGTATAAAAAAGAACAGTTTCCAATCAAAGCACCACTCGCATACATGCCAGTCGTTTTAGAACGCGCTAAGAAAGCATACACACTTCGTGTGGATGCAACCAAAGACATCATGTTTAACCGCGATCTTTTACTGACATTGTCCAAAATGGAGAAATCTCCTCTACAAAACAATCAACCTGAACTAAAAGATTTATCCATATCTACACTAAACAACGTGCTTATACCCTTTTATGAAAAACATGGTTTAGTCATTCAAAAACGTCATCATGATTTTATGCCTTATAAAAATGAATTAAAAGAAGATTTCATGAAACAAGCTTTATCGTCATTTCAAATCAAGTCCTATATCACCTTTGGAAGATATCAAGTCTATGCATCGATGATTCAAAAGGATATGGCTGATATTATTGAATCTAAAAATTATAATGAGCTTTTAGAAGGTTTAATTGATGAATCCAATCTCTATGAAAGTGAACAAAGTTTAGAACTTAAACCTTCTAGCACTGATGTAGATGAGTCTTCAATCGTCTATATCAATGACATCAACTTTTCCCAAGAAAAAGTGATCGAAATGGTTGAAAAAGAGAAAAAGATTGTGATTTGGGGACCTCCTGGAACAGGGAAGAGCCAAACGATTACCTCCCTTATCGCAAGACAAGTCCTAAAGGGAGAAAATGTCCTTGTCGTCAGTGAAAAGAAAGTTGCTTTAGATGTTATCTATGCGAGATTAGGAAAAGCTTCACATTATGCCATTTTTATTGATGATCAATCCAATAAGAGTGCTTTTTATGAAAAGATAGGTCGTATGCTCGATCAAAAACATCCTTCACGAAGTCTAAATAACGATGTTTATCGTTTAGAAGAAGAGATCAAATCGCTTGATCATACGTTCAATCAGACGATCAAACTCCTCTACCAAACCCATAAACAAGGTAAACCGATTGCTTATTTTTATGAGCGTTATTTAAAAGATAAAGATTTGATGGAAGGGTTGAGTCCAAAACAGGTTTTTGAGCACATACAAAGTGGGATGAAACACTTTGATTTTGATCAACTGGATGCACTTGAAAAAATCTTTGATAAGGATGCTAAATTAAGACAATACTTGAACTATCATGATGTTATCCACCATTACCCATGGTTCCATCGTCTTGAAACCAAAATTTCTAGAAGCAGTTTTTTAGAGTTTGAGACCTTCATGGATACCTATCAAACGTTCATAAACTTATACCATAAAGCTTGGTTCTTTAAGAAAAGAAGACTCAAGAAAAAGTTCTTGGCAGAACAAGCCATGATGTTATCGTTTATGACAAACAAAAAATCACTTGATCAAAAATTACTTAAAGCACTGATCAAAGATGCAAGGCTTGCAGATTACTTAAGGTATAATCTTAAAGACTTAAACAAGATTAAGTCAAACTACCTCCTATTACCACCGCTCGCTCTATCCTTTTTAGATTTATTATTAAACGATGCACTTTTTAAATCGATACCTGAAATTGAAAAAGAAAGACGATACCTCTTTGATGCCTATGTTACCGGATTTTTAGAAGATTATCGTGCAAAACATCAAAAATATCTCTTTATTTTAGATCAGTATGAAAAGAAAATGGATGAACTGAAAGCTTTAGGTCTTGAAAAACAACGGGTTAGTCAAGAATCTTTTGAAATGAAACTTTTCTCACATGCACTTGATTTATCGAACACCAAACGGATTATGGATATCAAGCGTATCTTAGAAAGTGACAAGAAACCAAGCATTAAGGCATTTTTTGATTTATTTCATGTGGAACTCTTCACACATATCAAGATTTGGTTACTCACACCTGAAGTGATCAGTTCCATCATCCCTTTACAATATAATTTATTTGATCTTGTCATCTTTGATGAAGCCTCACAGATGTATGTTGAAAAAGGAATTCCTGCGATTTACCGTGCTAAAAAAGTTGTCATTGCAGGAGACCCCAAACAGTTAAGACCTTCATCCCTTGGTGTTGGAAGACTTGATGAAGAGGATCCTTTTGAAGAAGATGAGTTATTAAAACATGTGACCTTTGATGCAAAAAGTCTTCTCGATTTAGCCCGGTATAAGTATAAAGAGTCTTTACTTAATTACCATTACCGAAGTCGTTACCAAGAACTCATCGAGTTTTCGAACCATGCGTTTTATGAGGGTAAACTCATTATTTCGCCTAATGTGGAAACACCAAAGGAACCTCCGATCACTTATGTCTATGTGAAAGATGGTTCGTTTGAAAAGAAAAGAAACCTCACCGAAGCACAGGCTGTCATCGATCTTCTAAAGAAAGTCTTAAAAGATAAAGATGATCATGAATCGGTTGGTGTCATTACATTTAATAGTAGCCAAAGGGATGCCATCATGAACCTTTTGGATGATGAACTTTTCAAAAAAGGGGTCCATCAAAAACGATTTGAAAAAGAAGTCTTTAGAAAAGATGATCGTGAAGATCAAAGTTTGTTTGTCAAAAACATTGAAAACGTTCAAGGTGACGAAAGAGATATCATCATCTTTTCGATGGGTTATGCGAAAGATGATACAGGTATCGTGAAGCGTCGTTTTGGATGGCTCAATCATGAAGGTGGACAAAATAGATTAAATGTTGCCATCACCAGAGCTAGAAAAAAGATATATTTCGTCTCATCTTTATATCCAGAAGAACTTAAAGTGGATGATCTTTCTGGACGTGGACCCAAATTATTAAAAGATTTCATGAGATATTGTTACTTTGTGTCAAAGAAGAATCATGAACTTGCATCTGAGGTGTTATCTGGTTTATACCAAAAAGAATCAGATACAATAATCTCGATGCAATCACACATGATCTCTGATTTAAAACAACGATTAACCAAATCTGGATATCATGTTGATGAACAGATTGGTATTGGTCAATTTAAGATCCATTTAGCCATCTTTGATGAGACAACATCAACCTATCAATTAGGCATTATTTGCGATCTTGTTGAAACGATTAAACCGATTGCGCGTAAAGAATTACTTCATCAAGAAAAATTCTTAGCATCCAGAGGATGGAACGTGATGCGCATATTCCATATGAATTATTATGAAAATCCTCAAAAGGTCTTAAAAGATATCAAAGATAGAATGAAAAATCCATCATAGAGGATAAAAAATGTTTGGTCAAAACATGACTGAACATTTTTTTCATATCTTGAAAATTTTGAAATCTCTGTGAAAGAAATTCGTGTTATAATCTATATATGCTTATGGAGGATGAATTCTATGTGTGGAATAGTTGGTTTTATCGGACATAAAAACGCGAAAGATGTTGTCTTAAATGGTTTAACACGCCTGGAGTATCGTGGATACGATTCTGCAGGTTTAAGTTTATATAATCAGCGTTACCAAATCTTTGATGTTTATAAAGATGAAGGAAGAGTGGCAAAACTCGTTGAATCAACGAAACATGCAGACTTTTCAACCATTGGGATTGGCCATACCAGATGGGCAACCCATGGTAAAGTAAATAAGGAAAATTCTCATCCCCATTACTCACAAACGAGACGTTTTATCGTTGTGCATAACGGTGTGATTGAAAACTATCAGGAATTAAAGCATCAATATCTTTCTAATCACGTGTTTCAAAGTGAAACAGATACTGAAGTGATCGCACAGCTTATTGAAACATTCTCACAAACACTTCACGTTGAAAACGCGATTACAACAACCTTAAAATTACTGCATGGATCTTATGCACTGCTCGTTTTAGATTCCAATGATCCTGAAAAGATTTATGCAGCCAAATACAAAAGCCCTCTTATTCTAGGCATGGGTAGTGATGGGATCACGATCGCATCTGATTTGATGGCACTTGTAGGCTATTCATCTGATTATCACGCGCTTGATGATAAGACGTTTATTGTCGCTAGAAAAGATGATGTAAGACTCTTTAATTTAGATCATCAGCCTTTAGATCTACATTTAAAGAAAATTGAACTTGATGATGCGGATACCACCAAGGGTGAGTATGCGCATTACATGTTAAAAGAAATTCATGAACAACCTTCAGTTATCAGAAGAATATTGACCAATTATTACGATAAAGATGTGGTTCAAATCAAACCTGAAATCTTATCTGCCATTAAAGATGCAGATCGTCTTTATATTTTAGCTGCAGGAACATCCATGCATGCAGGTCTAATCGGAAAACAACTGTTCGAAAAGTTATGTGAGATTCCTGTTGAGGTTCATATCGCATCTGAGTTTGCATATCAAAAACCATTGTTATCTCAAAAACCATTTTTTATTCTCGTTACACAGTCTGGTGAGACTGCAGATCTTCGTGCCTGTTTAGTTGATTTGAATGAACGCGGATTTGAGACACTAACCATGACCAATGTCCCTACATCAACACTTGCAAGAGAAGCGACCTTCTATTTAGAACTTTATGCTGGTCCTGAGATAGCAGTAGCTTCCACGAAAGCTTACGTAGCACAAGTCGCTTTGTTAACGATCTTAGCCTTTGAGCTTTCACATAAACCTTTTGATTTACATGTTGAACTTTCAAAAGCTGCATTATCGATTGAAAATTTCTTATTAACCGAAAACATCAGAGAGATTGTCAGATATTACTTAACCCGTAGAAATGCTTTCTTTATTGGAAGAGGTTTAGATTATTTTGTCTGTTTAGAAGCTGCATTAAAGCTCAAAGAAATCTCTTATATCCAAACCGAAGGATTTGCTGCAGGTGAACTTAAGCATGGTACCATCGCACTCATTGAAGATTCAACACCGGTGATCGCACTCATTTCAGACCCAAAGATCAGTCCAAACACACGTTCTAACTTAAAAGAAGTTCAAGCGAGAGGGGCTAAAACATTTAAAATCGTTTTAGAATCTTGTAAAATAGAAGGTGATGAAGTGATCATCGGTGATGTTCATCCGATGCTCACCCCACTCGTGATGGTTGTACCTACACAACTCATTGCTTATTATGCTGCTTTAGAAAGAGCATATGATATTGATAAACCACGTAACCTTGCCAAAAGTGTTACCGTAGAATAGGGGAATATATGGGAAAATATTTTGGAACGGATGGCATCCGTGGTGTTGCCTTCGAGAAACTTGACAGCGAACTCTCCTTTAAGGTTGGTCAAGCGATTGCACATGTTTTAAAACCAGAGGTTGTCGCGATCGGTATGGATACGAGAGAATCTTCTCCAATGTTAGCATATAGCATCGCCAATGGTCTTTTGTCTTTGGGTGTTAACGTGAAATTAGCAGGTGTTGTCTCAACACCGATGATTGCACATTACTCAAAAATCAACGATATTATTGGTATCATGATCACCGCATCGCATAATCCTTTTATGGATAATGGGATTAAGGTGTTCAATAAAGGATATAAGACAACAGAAGATGTAGAATCTTTGATTGAAGATTTTATGGATCATGGAAAACTAGAAGTGAAGTCCTTTGGTAAACTCACATTTACCGAAGAAGTGAAAGAAGCTTATCTTAAGATTTATGATCAGATGAACTTAAAACCTTCTCCTTTAAAGATAGGATTTGATTCTGCTAATGGCGCGAACTACCTCATCTCTCGTAAGATCTTTGACCGGATTAATCCTCATGCAATTCAAATCGCGCATGAACCTAACGGGCAAAACATTAATCTTGGTTGTGGCTCCACCCATCTAGAAAGTATTCTTTCCTTAGTTAAAGAAGAAAAACTGGATATCGCCTTCAGTTTTGATGGCGATGGGGATCGTATCATCTTGATAGACGGTGATGGCTTCGTCTATGACGGTGATTTCATCATCTATATGATCTCAACTTATCTAAAGAAGAAAAACCTTTTAAACAAGAATAAAGTGGTCTTAACCAAAATGAGTAACCCTGGCATCTTAAAAGCTTTGGAAGAAAAAGGGATTGGTTATATCTTGACTGATGTCGGTGACAAATACGTCTTTCATGAACTCTACACGAATGACTACACCATTGGTGGTGAGTCCTCTGGACACATCATCTTAACCCATCTCCTTCATACGGGTGATGGACTGTTGGTTGCGATATATCTTTTAAAGATCTTAGAAGAACTCGGTATTTCTTTACGTGATCTTACAAAAGATGTGACGATGTATCCACTAAAACTCACCAATATCAAAGGCATTGATAAGACTATCTTGAAAAAAGATGTTATTATAAAGGCTGTTGAACATGTGAAAGGTGAATTAGGTGAACATGCGCTACTCTTGGTTCGTCCTTCTGGCACTGAAAGCTTAATTCGTATAACCATTTCCCATGAAGATCAACGCATGGTCGATACCATGACTTCATATTTAGTAAACACCATCACTGAGGAGGCTAAAAAGCTATGAAAAAATACGCACTCATTTTAGCAGCGGGTAAAGGTACCCGCATGAGAACAGATTTACCTAAAGTCGCATTTCCTATTTTAAAAAAAGCTATGATAGAATACATCGTTGAAAACATTGAAAAATCATCGATTGATGAGATTGTTGCGATCGTCGGACATAAGAAGGAAGTCGTTCAAGAGATTTTAGGAGACCGTGTGTCCTATGCAACCCAGGAAGAACAACTCGGTACAGGTCACGCTGTTTTATCAGCGGCACCTGTCTTAGAGGATAAAGAGGGAACAACCTTCATTTTACCTGGTGATATGCCACTCATGGAATATCCACTGATGGATAAACTCATACGTGCCCACGAAGAAATGGGAAATGATCTAACGGTTGTCACCATGATGATGGATTATCCTAAAGGATACGGTCGTATCGTTCGTGATGAGTACGGGATTGTCACAGGGATCGTTGAAGAAAATGACTGTAATGAAACTCAGAAATTAATCAAAGAAGTCAATTCTTCAGTGTATATCGTTGATAATAAGCTTTTGTTTGAGTATGTTAGAAAAATCCAAAAGAACCCAAGAAAAGGGGAGTATTATTTAACAGACATTGTGAACTTGATGCATCAAGACCACAAAGTTAATACGTTTATTGTACGTAACCCCATGGTGACGATGGGTATTAATGATCTCTACGGAATCTCTATTGCAGAGAAATATTTAAGGGATTCGATCAACAAGGGACATATGCTATCGGGTGTATCCATGATCAACCCTGAAACAATCACGATTGGTCATAACGTCGTCATTGAAGAAGGTGTTTGGATTTATCCGAACACCACCATTACAGGAAACACGGTCATTAAAAAAGGTGCGATTATTGGACCTAACTCTGAGGTGGTCGATTCCATCATTCATGAAAAGGCTGAGATAAGACACAGTATCGTTTTAAAATCAGAAGTGGGTGCCTTTACGACCGTTGGGCCATTCGCACACTTAAGAGACCATGCGGTGATCGGTGATCATAACCGGATCGGTAACTTCGTTGAAGTGAAGAAGTCATCGACAGGTACCAATACAAAAGCTGCGCACTTGATCTATTTAGGGGATGCGACTATCGGTAGTAACGTTAACTTTGGATGTGGTTCTGTTACCGTGAACTATGATGGTGTGAAGAAACACCAAACTGTCATCGGTGATGATGTCTTTGTCGGATGTAACGTGAACTTAATTGCCCCCATCAAGGTTGAAGATAACGTGTTTATTGCTGCAGGATCCACCGTCACAGAAGATATTCCAAAGGGTGCATTTGCCATTGCGAGAAATAAACAAATCAATAAAGAAGATTATTCCAAAAACTATATTGAACCGAAGTCCGAAAAGGCTAAAGTGTAAAGAAATGTAAATATTTTAGAAAAAGTGTCAATCATATTGACATTTTTTTATTATAAGCGTACATTATTTACATAAAAGGGGAATAAATAATGAAAAACTACACAAGAACTGATATTTTACGTCTTGCCAAAGAAAATGATGTACGCTATGTAAGATTACAATTTACAGACATGCTCGGTACCGTGAAAAATGTTGAAATTCCAGTGACAAACTTAGAAAGAGCACTGGCCAATGAAATCATGTTTGATGGTTCATCGATTCAAGGGTTTGTCAGAATCGATGAAGCGGATATGTATTTATATCCTGATCTTTCAACATGGCTCGTTTTAGAGTGGGAAACCTTATCCCAAAATGCAGGGAAAGTTGCAAGACTCATCTGCGATGTTTACAAGACGGACCGCACACCTTATGAAGGTGATCCACGTTTCATTTTAAGAAGAAACATCCTAGAGATGAAAAAGATGGGTTATGATAAGTTTAATGTCGGTGTTGAACCTGAATTTTTCTTATTTAAATTGGATGCTCACGGAAGACCTACCATGGAATTCAGTGACTTAGGTGGATATTTTGATTTAGCACCTGTAGATGGCTCTGAAGACGTCAGACGTGATATCGTTTTAGAATTAGAGAAAATGGGCTTTGATATGGAAGTTTCACATCATGAAGTTGCATTTGGTCAACATGAAATCAATTTCCATTTTGATAATGCCCTTGAAGCGTGTGATAACATTCAAACCTTCAAGGTCTTAGTAAAAAATGTTGCAAGACGTCATGGTTTTCACGCAACCTTCATGCCTAAACCCATTCAAGGGATTAACGGTTCAGGGATGCATTCCAACATTTCACTATCGGATGCTGAAGGAAAAAATCTATTCTATGATCCAAATACAGAAAACCAACTTTCACAAACCGCATTAGCCTTTATCGGTGGTGTGATGAAACATGCGCAAGCCTTCTGTCTAGTCACGAACCCTACGGTGAACTCTTATAAACGCTTAGTTCCAGGTTACGAAGCACCTTGTTATATTTCCTGGAGTGATGCGAACCGTTCAACGATGATACGTATCCCTGCAGCCAGAGGAAGATCAACCCGTATTGAAGTGCGTTCAGTGGATCCATCATCGAATCCTTACCTTGCGATGAGTGGTCTTCTTGCCGCTGGTCTCGATGGCATTAGACTAGGTTTAGATGGTCTATCACCTGTGAAGAAGAACCTCTTTAAGATGAGCGAAGTTGAACGTAAACGTTTAGGCATCAAAAATCTTCCTGAATCGTTAAAGGAAGCCATCGAATTCTTTAGTGCAAGTGATTTAATGAAGGAAACGATTGGTGAAGTGTTGCATTCAAAACTGATTGAAGCGAAAACCAAAGAGTGGGACGATTATAAAGTTCGCGTCTCCCAATGGGAATTAGAAAAATATTTACCCATCATTTAACAAACTTACGCCCAAGTGTTGGGCGTTATTTGTTTTTATGATAAAATGATTAAAAAGGTGTAGGGGGTTTCTATGAACAATCATGTCATCATCATGACTGACTCAACTGCGGATCTATCGCAAGCATTGTTGAAAGAATATGGGATTAAATCCATACCTCTTTATGTTCGTTTTGGAGATGAAATCTATCGTGATGGACTTGATATCAACACACCAGAGCTCTATTTAAAGGTAGAAGAAAAAGGTGTGCTCCCGCAGACAGCTGCACCATCACCTGGTGATTTCATAAATGCGTTTAAACCTTTGATCGATGACGGAAAAGACATTGTCTATATTGGGATTGGTTCAACCATTTCTGCAACCATCCAAAGTGCGAGGGTTGCAGCACAAGAATTTCCTGAAAACCGTATTTATATCATCGATTCAAAAAATCTTTCTTCAGGCATTGCACTTTTAGTGTTAAAAGCGAAAGATTTAAGAGATCAAGGGTTATCTGCAAAAGACATCTTTGATGCCATCAATCCACTCGTACCTAAAGTGAGAAGTCAATTCGCGATTCAAACACTTGAATACCTATATAAAGGTGGTAGAGCAACCGGTCTTCAAGCACTCATGAGTTCCATGCTTCACATTAAACCCATTATCAAGGTGACTGATGGTAAGCTTGGTGTCGATAAAAAGGCGATGGGTAAGATGAGCAGGGCTTTAGATATGATGCTAGATGATTATTTTAACTTAGG
>DIER01000030.1 GCA_002418725.1 Acholeplasmataceae bacterium UBA5769 | reverse complement strand
GATGTGATAAGTACGGTTTCATCAAATGCTGTTTGTCCGTTTGTAGTGGTTGACCAGTAAGCGAAGGTTGCACCTTCTTTGGTGATCTCTTCTGGTAGAACAACATACTCTCCGTATACAATGACATCTCGATCAATTTCGATACCATCACTCATAAAAATGACAGTATAGTTTTGTCTATCATAATAAACGTTTAAGACAAGAGGTATTTCTGAAACAGTTCCCGTCGTGATACTTTGTTCTGTATTTAAAAGAAAGCCTACACGCGTTGTTGTTAAATCAATCACGGTTCCTCTTTCAACGATATGTACTGTCGTAGTTTCCAGTGTATAATTTTCATCACTGATGTTTTGTACATAAGTGTTGACCGTATACGTACCTGTTTGAACAGCTCTAAGTTTTGCTTGAACGACCAAATCTTCGGTGATGGCATCATTGAAACTAAAAGGTATCGTCATGGCAGGTGCAATGTACCAGCCTTCAAATGCGTAACCTTCAAGCTCTGGATTTGCGAAAGCCGCAATCTTTCCTCCTGATACAATCGTATACGTTTGATAAACGTCATCAAGTACCTTAAACTGAACAGTCACCGCTTGATAACGACCTACCACCGTTAAGACAAATTGTGTGGAAGAAGATAAACCGTCTAGAGTAACTTTTACAGTCAATGTCACTTCCGTGGTTAAATCCGGTAAGTTCACAGTACCAAAGGTATCAATAATCCCTGGATGAGAACTATGCCACTCAATGGTGACACCTTCGATCAAACTAGACGTTTTTGATAATTGAATATGTGTTGAAACAGAAGATTGACTATCTCCTGGAGCGTAGACGATGTTCATTTCATCAACAACATCATTTAATGTTGGATTCTTTTTACATGATGCTATGGTCACTAAAGAGATGACAACAAGCATCCAAACTGCTAATTTTTTCATGTAATACCTCACTTGATATTTTTTGAGTGCATTACTATTGTATAAAACTTTGTTTTAAATAACAAGTTAAATCGGTGCATGAGCCCACTTTTCCAATGAAAACATCAAAAAGATTACTTTTTGTAGTCAATCCCTGTTAAATCAATCTTAAACCGGCATAACCCATCTCCTTTGAGTGCTGAAGAGAGAAGTTCAATCTCAAGGGATTGATCAAAGATGATATCAAAGGGAAACTTCGTAAACCCACCACTACAATAACACCAGTTAGCAGAGATGGTTTCATTCTTTTTTTTGATAACCTCTCTTGCGAAAGGACAGTGACATAGATAATAGTTTTCATCTGCAGTGGTTTTAGCTTCGAGGAATTTCTTTGTATCATAAGGAATTTTAGTGATATAGAGTGCATCATCTTTCAAGACGGCAGACATGATTTCTTGATTGTTTTTGACAAACTGAACGACCTCAGGTGTAATCGTCTGTTCGTACCAAATCTTGCCCTCTTTTTGAAATGCTTCAAGTTCATTTACTTTTCTGTCATGTAAGTCTTTTAAATAGATTTCAAGTGTCGGTGAAGCTTCATAAAATACGCGTTCTTCTATCAGTGCTTCTTTGGGTATACGGTGGTGATTACAAGCGAGCACTTGTCTTAACTGACTCTCCTCTAGATGATCTTCTAACCATGTGATAAAGGTTTTGGTAAACGTAGTTATCAGCGATGGATTTGTTCCTAACACCGGAAGTTCTATATCCTTTAAAAGGGCTTCAGTAACGGATTTACCCGCAACAGATGTTAATTTTTCAAGTATAGAGTCTACGACACCATAACCACCTGTATATTGTGTTAATCGAATGAAGTTCTCATGATGGTTAAGCATTTTATAGTAACGCATTAAGATGACAAAATGCATCACTTGATTTAGATTTGATATCACCATAAAGGAAACCACTTCATCTAATTCAGTGATACCTATATGATCTAAATCAGTTTGAAAATAAGTCTCTAAAAAACAATCGATACCCGTTAAAAACTCAACCGCTACATCAAATTGATCCTCTGATAAATGATTCTTTTCATACCACGATTTAAGTTCATCTAAACGCATCTTTATCACCTCTATCTTCATTCTATCACTTTATCTTTACCCTGTATAAACAAAAAACAGGCCGAAGCCTGTTTGATTAGTCATTATACAAATTCAATGATTGCCATTGGCGCAGCATCGCCACGTCTTGGCACTGTTTTGATAATGCGTGTATAGCCACCATTACGATCTTGGTAGCGAGGTCCGAGTTCAGAGAATAATTTCTGAAGAGCATTTTGGCCTTCCTTAACGTCCTCAAAACGAACGGTTTCAGCAGCTTGTCTGCGTGATGCAAGCGTACCTTCCTTCGCTAAAGTGATCATCTTGTCGGCAAGCTTCTTCAATTCCTTAGCCTTCGCTTCAGTCGTTACGATACGTTCGTTAATGATAATATCGGTTACGAGATCGCGAAGAAGGGCTTTTCTCTGATCGCTAGTGCGTCTTAATCTACTATAAGCCATGATTTACTCCTTCTCTTCATCGTCAAAATGAAATTTTGATTCTTTGTTCGAGGTGTTTTCGAATTCTAAACCGTGTTCAGCAAGCTTTTCCTTTAATTCCTTAAAGGATTTTCTGCCAAGGCTTCTAAATCTCATGACATCCTCTTCGGTCAAACGGATGATTTGACCCACTGTATAAATACCAGAACGCTTTAAACTGTTGAAAAGACGTACTGATAAATCGAGTTGTTCAATCTTCATGTCAAGTTTCTTGTTGGTCGGTTCTTCTTCCTGTTCGAAGATGAAGTCGGTCGATGCAGCTTTTTCACTGATTTGAACGATGGTATTGAAATAGTCAATCAGCATCTTAGATGCTAAAGCTAATGCTTCTTTTGCTAAAATAGCGCCATTGGTTTCGATTTCAAGCATCAATTCGTCAGCGTCTCCTCTTGTTTTTTCAACATGATAGGATACGCGTGTCACAGGTGTATAAATCGCATCGATAGGAATAATACTCTTCTCATTTCTTGAGAAAACTTTATTCTTGTCTGCAGAAACATAACCGACACCACGGCGAACGGTAACCTCCATGGATAAACGTCCATTGTCTGCGAGGTTCGCGATCACTTGGTTTGGATTAATGATTTCAACACCGTCAACATGATTGAATTCTTTCGCGGTTACTGGGCCAGCACCTACTGCATAGAGTTCAAGTTTTTGTTCAAAGTCAGGGTCGTTAGAATCAACTGCGAAGATGACCTTCTTTAAGTTCAAGACAATACCCATCACGTCTTCATACACACCATCAATGGTAGAGAATTCGTGTTCGACACCATCAATCTTGATATTGACGATTGCCGCGCCTGGAAGTGAAGAGAGCAGAACTCTTCTTAATGCATTACCTAAGGTAATACCATAACCTCTCTCTAGAGGTTTGATTTGGAAGCGCCCTTTATTGCCGTCTACAGATATTTCTTCAACTGCGGTTGGTTTTTCAAATTTTAAATCTTTCACAAGTTACCCCTCCTTTTAATTAGCCACGTGGACGTTTGGGTGGTCTGCATCCGTTGTGTGGAACTGGTGTTACGTCTTTGATTGCAGTAATTTCAAGACCTGCTGCCTGGAGTGAACGAATTGCTGCTTCTCTACCTGGGCCGGGTCCTTTGACAGATACTTCAACCTTGATCATACCGTTATCCATTGCAGCTTTAGCAACTGCTTCAGCTGACATTTGTGCTGCATAAGGTGTTGATTTTTTAGATCCCTTAAAGCCAAGTGCACCTGCACTGCTCCATGCGATCGCATTACCATCAACATCGGTAATCGTCACGATTGTATTATTAAAGGTTGTATGAATGTGTGCAACACCAAGGGGAATATTCTTCTTAACCTTACGCTTTGTTGTTTTTTTCTTAGCCATGTCTTATTCCTCCTTTACTTCTTCTTGCCAGCGATTGCCTTTGGTTTACCTTTTCTGGTACGCGCATTGTTACGTGTATTTTGTCCACGAACAGGCAATCCCTTGCGGTGACGAATGCCACGATAAGAACCGATTTCCATTAAACGTT
This sequence comes from Acholeplasmataceae bacterium UBA5769, assembly GCA_002418725.1. Taxonomy (GTDB): domain Bacteria; phylum Bacillota_I; class Bacilli_A; order Acholeplasmatales; family Acholeplasmataceae; genus Peloplasma. Next base: position 17,783 of record DIER01000030.1, on the reverse strand, counting down.
TGATGTTTAATGTGATTTCGCGACGTAAATCACCTTCGGTGTTATACTTCTGCATTTCTGTACGAATACGGTTCAACTCGTCTTCTGTTAAATTCTTAACGCGTGTATCTTCACTGATATTTGCGTCCTTTAAAATTTGTTTGGAAAGGGATAACCCAATTCCGTATACATAAGTTAACGAAACCACGACGCGCTTGTCGTTTGGAATGTCAACGCCTGCTATTCTTGCCATAGTTTCCTCCTACTATCCTTGTCTTTGGTTATGTCTTTTATTTTTCTTATTAATGACATAAATTTTGCCTTTACGCTTAACGATGATATCGTCTTCGCTTCTTTTTTTAACGGATGCTCTAACCTTCATATCGTTTCCTCCTTATTTGCGGCGGTAAGTAATACGACCGCGTGTTAAATCGTATGGTGATAACTCTACTGTAACTTTATCACCAGGTAAAATGCGTATGTTATTCATGCGGATTTTACCAGATACGTGTGCCAAAACGATGTGTCCGTTTTGGATAAGTTCAACTTTGAACTTGGTATTAGGTAATACTTCGATGACTCTCGCCTCGACTTCAATTAAATCTTCTCTTGCCATAGATTCACTCCTTTTTTGCGATCGTTAAGATCTCATAGCCAGTTTCCGTGATCACAATCATGTGCTCAAAATGAGCGGATGGTTTGCGATCAACTGTCACTGTTGTCCAATTATCAGACAAAATTTTTACGCGCTTGGTGCCTAGGTTTAACATGGGCTCCACGCAAAATGTCATTCCCGGCTTTAGTACCGGGCCTTGCTTCGGTTTTCCAAAATTTGGAACGTATGGATCTTCATGAAGGCTTCTACCGATACCGTGACCGGTAAACTCTTCAACAATACCATAGCCGAAGGGCTTGACGAAAGACTCAATTGCATGGGAAATATCAGAAACATAGTTGCCTGGTTTTGCTTGTTCTAAACCCACATAAAGACTTTTTTCTGTGATTTCTAGAAGTTTTTTCACTTCATCACTTACTTGTCCAACGGGGTAAGTCGTTGCGGAATCTGCGTGATATCCCTTGTAATTGACGCCAAAATCTAAGGTAATAATGTCTCCTTCTTTTAAAACGTGTTTGGAAGAAGGAATACCATGAACAACAACTTCGTTAATGGAAGTACAGATGGATCCTGGAAAGCCATGATAACCCTTGAATGATGGAGTAGCTCCCAGTTTCAGAATAAAATCTTCGGCGAGCGCATCGAGTTGAAGCGTGCTTATACCTGGCTTGATGTGTGTCTCAAGCATGTGTCTTGTTAGATCTAAGATGCGACCAGCTTCGCGCATCAACTCAATTTCGCGTTGTGATTTGATTAATATCAATTCATCTCACCTAATACTTTCTTAATGGTTGAATCTGTCGTTTGGATGGATTGTGTGCCATCAATTTCAACGATAGATCCCTTTTGTTTGTAATAACCGATGACTGGAGCAGTCTGTTCATTATAAACACGTAATCTACGTTGAACTGTTTCTTCCATATCATCTGCACGTTGGATAAGTTTACCACCATCAACATCACAGATGCCTTCAACTTGAGGCTTTTTGTTGGCGATATGATAAACTGCACCACATGTCTCGCAGACACGACGGCCAGCGATGCGTTTAATGATAACTTCGTCTGGTGCTGCAATGTTAATCACAGCATTTAAGTTCCATCCGAGTTCATCAAGGAACACATCAAAGGCTTTTGCCTGTTCGATATTTCTTGGATAGCCATCGAAGAGAAATCCCTTCTTGCAATCCTTATGCATCAACCGATGGCGGACAATCTCATTCGTGATATCATCAGGAACGAGTTCGCCACGGTCAATGTATTCTTTGGCAATTTTGCCAATAGCCGTTCTATCTTTATAGAGCTCACGGAAAATTTGTCCCGTTGAGATATGAGGTATCTGATAATGCTTTACCAAAAGTTCGGCTTCTGTACCCTTTCCCACACCGGGGGGGCCCATCAGAATGATGCGCATAGCCATAACCTCCGCTTACTTAAAGATGCCGCTGTATTCTGTTTGACTTGCGTCTGTTTCCACCTGTTGTGTCGTTTCAATGGCAACCCCAACAATAATCAGTAAGCTTGTACCACCGAGTGTAATTGCACTCGCCTCTTGATTTGTAAATCCAAATACAATAGATGTCAATATCGGTAAAATAGCCAATACAACGAGATAAACTGTACCGATCACAGTGATCTTAAACAATAACTTCGCGATGAAATCTTTGGTTTCAATACCAGGACGAATACCAGGGACATACGCATTTGATTTGGTTAAGTTATCACTAATCTTCTCTGGGTTGATGGTAAGGAAGGAATAGAAGAATGAGAACACAACAATCAGCATGACGTAAAGGATAAATCCGATAGGTTCTTGGTAATTGAAGATACTGTTAATCCAACCACCGACACCTGAGGATGCGTTTGCACCTGTAAAACCAATGACGGTTAGTGGAATACTTAAGATAGTTTGCGCAAAGATGACAGGAATAACGCTTGCGCTGTTAATCTTCATCGGAATGTGTGAATCTGATTTACCCTGACGATTCGCATATTGAATGGGAATCTTGCGGGTCGCAATGTGCATGTACACAACGCCCAAGAGAATTCCAAAATAAAGGGCAAGGATGAAGATGAAGAAGACAATGTCCCATCCACCTGTTCCATTGACAATATATTTTGTCCAAAGTGTTGTCCACATCGCAGGTAAACTTGTAACAATACCGGCAGTAATTAAAATGGATGTCCCATTACCAATACCGCGTTTGGTGATTTGATCTGCTAACCAAATGGCTAATGCAGTACCACCAGTCATCACAAGTGCCATATAAATGTAGAATACATAACGGAATTGTGATACAGCAGAAGCTTCTAATGAAGGGACAAGTACAGAACCGTTAACGCTCATACCAATAATTAAAGCAAACGCTTGAATGAATGCTAAAACGATAGATGAATAACGTGTGATGCGGTTAAGCTTTTGTTTACCAACTTCACCTTGCTCACTCCATTCCTTAAAGGATGGAATAACCATTTGAAGCATCTGTACAGCAATGGATGCTGTAATATAGGGTGAAATCCCTAAGGCGAGAATAGAGAATCGCTCAAGGGCTTGACCACTGAAGTTATTCAGGATCGCGATAAAGCTGCCGCTTGATCTCATCACTCTTTGAATGGCTTCGACGTCGAAGAGTGGTACAGTAATATGACTTGCAATTCTAACAACCAACAGAATGAATAAAGTGAATGCTAAACGTAGCATCACCGTTTTGTTACTTAGAATTCGTTTTATACGTAGCCACATTTTACATTACCTCTACAGTTCCACCAGCCGCTACGATTGCTGCTTCAGCAGCCTTCGAAAATACATGTGCTTTGACGGTTAACTTCTTTTCTAAGGTTCCATTTGCTAAAACCTTAACACCAGAGTTAAGTTTTTTCAAAACATTACGAGCAATTAATACTTCTGGCGTGACAACTTCGCCATCATTGAATAAATTCAAATCAGATAAATTGACGACAGCGTATTCCTTACGGTTAACGTTGTTGAATCCACGCTTTGGAAGTCTTTGGAAGAAAGGAAGCTGTCCGCCTTCAAAGCCTGGGCGAGGGCCGCCACCTGAGCGTGCGAGCTGACCTTTAGAACCTTTACCAGCAGTTTTACCAGTTCCGGATCCAGGACCTCTACCAAGACGCTTACGGTTTTTACGAGCACCTTCTACGGGTCTTAATTCGTTTAACATGGGTCGTCCTCCTTACTCTACTTCTTTGACGTCAACCAAATGAAGGATGGTATGTACCATGCCGTTAATGGCGTCGTTAGACTCTTTTACTACAACTTGATTAAGTTTTCTTAATCCTAAAGCATGTGCTGTTTTCACTTGATTTGGCTTGCGGCCAATCAAACTTCTTTTAAGTGTAATTTGTAATTTCATTAGACCAACTCCGATACATCTACACCGCGAAGTGCAGCGACTTTTTCAGCTGTTCTAAGTTCTTCTAAACCAGCGAATGTTGCACGAACCATGTTGATTGGTGTGCTTGATCCTAAAGACTTAGAAAGAATATCATTAACGCCAGCGAGTTCGAATACAGCACGGACCGCACCACCAGCGATAATTCCAGTACCTTCAGATGCTGGTTTTAAGAATACTTTACCTGCACCATACTCGCCTGTCACTTGATGTGGAATCGTTGTTCCTACGATAGGAACATTGATTAGGTTTGTTTTAGCTTGTTCAACAGCTTTTTTGATCGCATCGGGAACTTCAGCAGCTTTACCTGTACCGAAACCAACTTGACCTTGCTTGTTACCGATAACAACTAAGGCTGCGAAACGGAAACGGCGACCACCCTTAACAACTTTGGTGACGCGGTTAATGGCAACAACGCGTTCTTCGAACTGGTTGTCGGTTTGTTCTTCTTGCATGAATCTTTCTTTTGCCATGTTCGTTATCCTCCTTAAAATTGCAGACCAGCTTCGCGTGCAGCTTCAGCAAGTGCCTTGATACGTCCATGGTATAAATAACCACTGCGATCGAAAACAACCGAAGTAACACCTTTAGCTAGCGCTTTTTCAGCAACTAATTTACCAACTGCCTTAGCGGTTTCAATATTTGAATGCTTGAGGCCAAGTTCTTGAGAGCGAACACTGACTAATGTGTTTTGTGCGACATCATCGATGAGTTGTACATAAATTGCAGTGTTAGAACGGTAGACGGAAAGTCTTGGACGTTCTGCGCTTCCTTGAACAATCTTGCGGATACGAAGATGACGTTTTTGTCTTGTAATATTACTTGAAATTTTTCTAATCATTTTAGTATCCTCCTTTACTTAGCAGTCTTCCCGGCTTTTCTAGCAACGTATTCATCCACATAACGAATACCTTTTCCAAGGTAAGGTTCTGGTTTGCGCACGCTTCTAATCTTAGCCGCGAATTCACCAACGAGTTGCTTGTCAGCACCTTCAATGATGATATCTGTATTCTTAGGAATGGTTACTGTTAAACCTGCAGGGATTTCAAGTTCAACTGGATGGGAATAACCCATGGATAAGTTGACAACCTTACCTTGCAGTGCAGCACGATAACCAACACCACGAATTTCTAACTGCTTCTTAAAGCCTTCGGAAACACCAACGACCATGTTTGATAACAAGGCGCGAGTTGTTCCATGAATCTTACGTGTGAATATTTCATCATTTGGGCGAACGACTTTGATGTCGCTACCTTCTTGCTTGATGGAAAGCGTTTCGTTAAATTGGAATTCAAGTTGTCCTTTTGGGCCCTTTACTACAATGTAGTTTTCTGGGCTAATCGTTACAGTAACGCCAGCAGGAACATGAATCACTTTATTACCTATACGTGACATATTATCCTCCTTTTATTACCAAACGTAAGCGAGCACTTCGCCGCCAACTTGAGCCAAACGTGCTTCACGATCAGTCATAATACCTTTTGATGTTGAAATCACTGCGATTCCGAGTCCATTTAACACCTTAGGTAAATTTTCAACTGAAGTATATACACGAAGACCTGGTTTCGATATCCGTTTCAAACCCTTAATCACACGTTCTTTTGTTGAAGTGTACTTAAGAGCTACAACAATCTTGCCTTGGACGCCCTCTTTGACCATTTGATAGTCAACGATGAAGCCTTCTTTTTTAAGAACCGCTAATACATCGGCCTTTAAACGAGAAGCTGGCATTTCTACTTTTTCGTGACGCATTTTGTTCGCGTTACGAATGCGGGTCAGCATATCCGCAATTGGATCAGTCATAACCATAGTTCTTCCTCCTCTTACCAGCTTGCTTTTTTGACACCTGGGAGTTCACCCTTGTGTGCCAATTCACGGAATGTTAAACGTGACAAGCCAAACTTGCGCATATAGCCTCTTGGACGACCATCAAGTGAGTCGCGATTTCTTAAACGTGTTGGTGATGCATTACGTGGAAGCTTAGCGAGTGCAGCGTAATCGCCTTTTTCTTTAAGTTCCGCACGAATATCCGCATAACGTTCAACAATTTCACGACGCTTTGCTTCTTTTACGATCTTTGATTTCTTTGCCATAGTGCGCCTCCTTACTTCTTAAACGGCATGCCAAGTAGTGTCAATAATTGACGACCTTCTTGGTCTGTTTTAGCCGTTGTTACAATTACAATGTCCATACCACGAACTTTTTTAACTTTGTCGAGGCTGATTTCTGGGAAAATGATTTGTTCCTTGATACCGACAGTGTAGTTTCCGCGTCCGTCAAATGAGTTTGCAGAAATACCTCTGAAGTCACGTACACGTGGAAGTGCAATGTTGACTAATTTATCAAGGAAGAACCACATACGGTCACCACGAAGTGTTACCTTCGCACCAATAGGCATACCTTCTCTAAGTTTGAAGTTAGAGATGGAATTCTTTGCCTTGGTTACAAGTGGCTTTTGACCAGTGATTGCTCTTAATTCTTCAACCGCATCATCTAAGACTTTTGGATTGAAGACAGCGTCACCAACACCCATGTTGACAACAATTTTTTCGATTTTTGGCACTTGCATGACGGATGTGTAGTTAAATGCCTTAACCAGTTCGGGTTTGACAACATTTTGATATCTATCTTTAATTATGCTCATTGTCTAAACTCCTTATTTATCAAGGCTTGCGCCTGATTTTTTAGCATAGCGCACTTTTTTTCCATCGACTTCTTTAACACCAACGCGGGTTGGTTTGCCAGTCTTTGGATCGAGCAATGCTACGTTAGAAACATGAATGGGTGCTTCTTTTTCAATAATACCGCCTTTATCGTTAGCCTGTGTTGGTCTTTGGTGTTTCTTAACTTTGTTAACACCTTCGACTAATACACGGTCTGTTCTTGGGAAAACTTTTAAGACGCGGCCTGTCTTACGAGTTTTATTACCTTTTTTGTCAGTTACAAATTGATCGGCTCCAGCGATGACTGCAACTGTATCTCCAGCTTTGATATACATCGATTGAACCTCCTTATAGTACTTCTGGAGCTAAGGAAACGATCTTCATGAAGTTCTTTTCTCTAAGCTCTCTTGCCACTGGACCGAAAATACGGGTTCCACGTGGGTTTAAATCATCTTTAATAATAACGACTGCATTTTCATCAAACTTGATGTAAGAGCCGTCTGCGCGACGAAGTCCAGATACGGTGCGAACGATGACTGCCTTAACGACATCACCCTTCTTAACGGCTCCGGCTGGTGTAGCCTTTTTAACCGTTACCACGACGATATCACCGATGTTAGCATAGCGGCGACGTGTGCCACCGAGAACTTTAATCACAAGGACTTCTTTAGCGCCGCTGTTGTCAGCAACAACTAATCTACTTTCTTGTTGAATCATAGTGTTTTATCCTCCCTATACTAGATCGGCCTTAGCAACAACCTCTAAGAGACGGAATCTCTTGGTTTTGGATAGTGGTCTTGTTTCCATAATGGTTACAGTGTCACCCATTCCTGCTAAGCCTTCTTCGTCATGCACGTGAAACTTCTTAGACACTTTAACACGTTTTCCGTATAAAGCATCTTTCTTGTATGTGTCAACAACCACCGTGATCGTCTTATCCATTTTGTCGGATACAACTGTTCCGGTATAAATTTTTCTATTATTACGTTCCATGGTATCCTCCTTATTCAGTGCGTTCGCTGATGATTGTCTTCATTTGTGCAATCGTCTTCTTTACTTGACTAATACGAGCTGTATTCTCGAGCTGTCCTACTGCAAGTTGAAAGCGTAGGTTGAATAATTCAGCTTTTAGCTCGACAATTCTCTTTTCAAGATCAGGTGTGCTGATCTTTCTAATTTCTGCCGCTTTCACGCTTGCTCACCTCTTTTAACAATCTTTGTGCGGATAGGCAGCTTGTGTGATGCTAAACGGAGAGCTTCTCTTGCGATTTCTTCTGATACTCCGTTAATTTCAAACATAACTTTACCTTCCTTAACAACCGCTACCCAGTGGTCTGGAGCACCTTTACCGGAACCCATACGCACTTCAAGTGGTTTCTTAGTTTTAGCTAAGTGTGGGAAGATGTTGATCCATACTTTCCCAAGTCTCTTCATATGTCTTGTCATCGCAATACGTGCTGCTTCAATTTGACGGTTGGTAACCCAAGCGCCTTCTTGAGCGATCAAAGCAAAGTCGCCGTTTAGAATTTCATTTCTACCTTTAGCTTTGCCTTCATAACTTACACGGTGAGGACGACGGAATTTTGTTCTTTTAGGCATTAACATAATTAATTGCCTCCCTTGCTGTTACGTGCGTTACCCTTGTTATCACGAGGTGCGCGTCTTTCTCTATCTTGACGTGGTGCTCTTTCATCTTGTTTTCTTAGGTTTTCTTCACGTGTCTGTCCAGGTAGAACTTCACCGTTATAAATCCATACTTTGATACCTAAAACACCATAGGTTGTGCGTGCTTCTGCAGTTGCATAATCAATGTCAGCTCTTAAGGTGTGTAGTGGAACTTGACCTTCAGAATAACCTTCGCTACGTGCGATTTCAGCACCGCCAAGACGTCCTGAGACAAGTGTTTTGACACCTTTAGCACCTGACTTGAGTGCTCTTTGCATTGCAATTTTTTGTACACGTCTGAATGATGCACGGTTTTCAAGTTGTTCAGCGATGCTTTGTGCAACCAATGTAGCGACGCGTTCAGGACGCTTCACTTCAACGACGTTAAATACGATTTCTTTTTTGGTAAGTTTTTCTAAAGCTGCAACTGCCTTTTTCTTGGTTTCAGCATCTCTACCGATAACAATACCAGGTTTTGCAGTGTGAAGTGTTACTTTCACGCGGTCTTTTCCGCCCTTACCTTTCACGCGTTCAATTTCAACGTGAGAAACAGCGGCTTTCTTGTAAAAATCATTAAGGTATTCGCGGATCAATGCGTCTTCTTTGACTAATGCAGGAACGGCTGTTTTTTCAGCGTACCATTTAGAGTCCCAATTACGAATGATGCCGAGGCGCATACCTACTGGATTAACTTTTTGTCCCATGTGTCCTCACCTCTACTCTTTATCTGCCACAACAACAGTGATGTGGCTAGTTCTCTTTTGAATGATGTCGCCTTGACCTTTTGCTCTTGGGAACAATCTCTTTAGACGGACACTTTCATTCACATAACATTCTTTAACATAAAGATTTTCTACGTTTGCATTGTTGTTGTGCTCAGCGTTTGCTACTGCACTGTTGAGCACCTTCAAAATAATCGGAGAGGCAGCGCGTGGTGTAAACATTAAGATTGCTTGTGCTTCTTTAATGTTTTTTCCGCGGATGAGGTCAATGACCAATCTTGCCTTTCTCGGAGCAATGCGAACGGTTTTAGCTATAGCTCTAGTTTCCATGTTTCATTCCTCCTCCAATTACTTCTTCTTAGCTTTCTTGTCTTCCTTGTTGTGACCATGATATGTACGTGTTGGTGCAAATTCACCGAACTTGTGTCCAACCATATCTTCAGTAACATACACGGGGACATGTGATTTACCATTGTAAACGGCAACCGTATGACCAACGAAATCAGGGAAAATCGTTGAACGGCGTGACCATGTTTGGATCACTTTATTTTCGTTTGCTGCATTTTGCTTTTGAACTTTAACTAATAAATGATCATCACAAAATGGACCTTTTTTAACTGAACGTGCCATAATTTTCCTCCTACTTCGTACGGCGGCGAACGATCAAGTCGTTAGACGCTTTCTTGTGGTCGCGAGTTTTCACGCCGCGAGCTTTCTTACCCCATGGTGTCATGGGTTGCTTTCTACCGATAGGTGTTCTACCTTCACCACCACCATGTGGGTGGTCGTTAGGGTTCATAACAGATCCACGTACGGTTGGGCGAATACCCATGTGACGTGTTCTACCAGCCTTACCGATATTGACAAGTTCCCAGGTTTCATTACCAACAACACCAATGGTTGCACGGCAAGTACCGAGAATTTTTCTTACTTCACCCGATTGAAGACGTAATAAGACATATTTATCTTCACGTCCGAGAATTTGTGCTGATGCACCTGCGGAACGCGCAATTTGTCCACCACGACCTGGGGAAAGTTCGATGTTATGAATAATTGTACCCACAGGAATGTTCATAATAGGAAGTGCATTACCTGTTTTAATATCAACTTGTTCACCTGAAACAATTTCCATACCTACTTCCAAGCCTTTTGGAGCTAGGATGTATCTCTTTTCACCATCTACATAGTTAATTAACGCAATGTTTGCACTACGGTTTGGATCGTACTCAATGGTAGCAACCTTACCGATAATGTTATCCTTGTTACGTTTAAAATCAATTACACGATATTTTCTTTTTGCACCGCCACCGATGTGACGTACGGTAATTTTACCTTGGTTGTTACGTCCACCTGTGCGAGAAAATGGCTCAAGTAGTGATTTTTCAGGAGTAGATGTTGTAATTTCTTCGAATGTTAACACACTCATGCCACGACGACCTGGGGTTGTCGGGTTGTATTTTTTAACCGCCATTTGGTTAAACCTCCTCTAATCTTTCACTTTAAATTGTGAAGGCGTCAATCTTTTGACCTTCTGCTAATTTAACAACTGCTTTTTTATAAGCTGATTTGTAACCTTCATGCTTACCCATTCTTTTGAACTTAGGAAGCACATTGACTGTGTTTACTGACAGTACTTTTACATTGAAAATCGCTTCAACCGCTTTTTTGATTTCAACCTTATTTGCTTTAGGGTCTACTTTGAAAGTGTAACGATTTTGACTTTCGATTAACTTTGTTGATTGTTCTGTAATGATTGGAGCCTTGAGAATATCATAATATCTAGTCATTGCCCAATACCTCCTCTAATGCTGTAACCGCATCCTTCGTAACAACTAAATTCTTACAGTTGAGGATGTCATATACGCTGACATGATTAACTGTTGAGAATGCTACGTATGGAATATTTCTTGCAGCAAGCATTTCATTATCAGTGAAATTAGTTGCAACAATTAATGTTTTTCCAGAAATACCTAAGTCGTTAAGCATTTGTTGGAAAACCTTTGTTTTTGGTGATTCAATAGCTAGGCTATCGACAACTTTAAGTTGACCGTTTGCTGCATGGTATGATAATGCTGATCTTAATGCTAACTGACGAACTTTTTGATTTAATTTAATAGCATAACTTCTTGGCGTTGGACCGAAGACCACACCACCGTGACGCCATTGTGGTGAACGTGTTGAACCTTGGCGAGCACGACCAGTACCCTTTTGACGCCATGGTTTTCTACCACCACCGGATACTTCTGCGCGACTCTTGACATCGTGTGTACCCTGTCTCATTGCTGCTCTTTGAGCATTGACCACATCATATAAAACTTGTTGATGAGGTTCAATTCCAAATACATAGTCGGATAAGGTGAGTTCAGCAACTGCTTTACCTGTTTGATTTAATACATTAAGTTTTGGCATGATGACCCTCCTTACTTCGTACTCTTGATCGCAGTTTTAACGATGACAAGACCCTTGTTTGGTCCTGGTACGCTACCGCTGATCAACAGTAATTGATTTTCTACATCGACACCCGCAATTTTTAAGTTTTGAATAGTCACTTGTTCATGACCGTCGTGTCCTGGTAAGTTTTTACCTTTTAACTTACCTTTAATTGGTCCGAGAGAACCTGGACCACGGTGATATCTAGAACCGTGAGTCATTGGACCACGAGACTGTCCATGTCTTGCGATTGATCCTGAGAACCCTTTACCTTTTGAAGTTCCAGTGACATCGACAACTTCACCTACTGTAAACAAATCTGTCTTCACAAGGTCGCCGACCGTCAAACTAACTAATTCATTCTGCACTTCGTCAAAGCGGATTTCTCTAATGAAGCGCTTAGGTGCTGTATTAGCTTTTTTCACGTGCCCTTGTTCAGGCTTGTTACTTAAATTTTCCCGTTTTGTTTCAAAGCCGACTTGAGTTGCAACATATCCGTCTGTTTCGACAGTCTTTTGTTGCAAGACTACGTTATCAGCCACATCAACAACGGTAACCGGAATGAGAATGCCATTTTCATCGAAAATTTGTGTCATTCCAAGTTTTCTACCTAAGATTCCTTTGGCCATAATTTAACCTCTTTCTTGTTTATAATTATTTTTTAAGTACGATATCGATACCCGATGGAAGGTCGATATCCATTAATGCACTAATCGTTTTTGGATTTGGATCAATGATTTGAATTAATCTCTTGTGCGTTCTACGTTCAAATTGTTCACGTGAATCTTTGTTAACGTGTGGTGAACGTAAGATAGTGAAGATTTCCTTTTCAGTTGGAAGAGGAATTGGACCTTGAACTGTTGCTCCAGTTCTTAGTGCACTTTCAACAATCTTTTTCGCAGCTTGATCAATCAATCTGTGATCGTAAGCCTTTAAACGAATTTTGATAACATCTTTTGCCATTTTAATAGCTCCTTTCGCCTATAATCCTGTATAGACTTGCTCCATGAGAAAACCTGACATCATGACAACGGCTATCCGTGTGTCAGCAACCTCCCATTTCACAGCCCCTCGCATTTACACACGAGCGTTACTATTATATAAGAAAAGCCAAGATAATGCAACCCCTATAGGCATTTTTCTTGGCTTTTTTTGTATTATTGGTTTTCGTTTTCTGATTCTTCAGAATCTTTCTTTTGTTTTGATTCTTTTAATTTTTTGACTTTTTCTTCTAGTTTTCTTTTCTCTTCAAGATACTTCTTGTAGTCACTGTCATTGCGATCATTAACTTTCTCGCCCTTTTTTCTCTTATCTCTGTAAAATTGAGTGCGTATTAAGTCTTTGTGATATACCCCTACGAATTTACCTCTTCTATCAAAATAGTATTCGAGAATGTCATATACGTGATTTGTTGTGTGAGCAGGTATGATGTACTCATCATATCCCGTAATGATCAACCGATGAAAAATACTTTCTTCTTGTAAAACATGCCCCATCAACAACTCTCTTTTGCGATATTTCTTACATTTAAGTATATATCTGGTGTGTTGAAGATCATCATATATGTTCAAACTTCTAATCGCCTGAAGATTAATTGTGTCTTTGGTTATGAGGAGATCTTTCTGATATGAAGAACATAACATATCTAAATTGATGACAAAGTCATATTGACCCATATCTTCTTCCATGTCATGCATTGCACTAAATGCATTGTACTCATAGATAATACGAACATTATCCTGTTTTAAGATTCTTTCCATCATGCACTTTAAATGGAATTCCCATTCATCAAACTCTGTTTTACTGCCTAAACATGGGACAAGAATCTGAATGGTTTTCTCTGGATACAGATTCGATATATGCGCGATAGCTTCCATGAAATCTTCAAGATATTCTGTATGTTCCATGATGAGATCAAATGGGTCCATATGTTTGATCTCATCTGGCGTGGTATCTTTCTTGAATGATGGTATTCTTATGAATATTTCAGAACCTTTGAATTTTTTAAAGATATATTGAAATCTTTCAAGCCACTGATCTTTAGTGAGTGCCATACCGTGAGCCGATACAACAACATCCGTATTGTATAATATCGTTGTTTCAAACAATGGACGATATTCTATAAGATCAACATCTTTATAATTTGCTATCATCGCATGTATTTTGAATCGTTTACCGTGAAATGGATTGGCGATGTAACAACAGTCGTTCAATAATGCTTGATCAACATAAAACTGATTGACCTGTTCTGCACTTGGATTAAAAACTTTCCCTTTGCTAAGGTCGATTAATGCATAATTCAAGTCTCGAGCTAAATCACTAGCTTTAAGGATTGGTATTTGATACTGCATTGCAAAGTAGTTAAATTTAACTTGATCAGCATCTTTTTTTCGATAAATAATCCCTTTTAAACGTTCACTCGGATTGAAAAAAATCTCTGGTATAAACTTGTCGATGACCAGAATAAAATCTTCATTGATTTTGTTATCTATTTGTTCAAGATAAACATAATGAATGATTGATTTTAGTCTCTTCATGATTAAATCAAAGAGATATGTGACTTTATCCCAACTTGATTTACTCATAGACGAAGATCGGTTTTTTCTTACTTTGCTATAACCGCTTTTATACCCCAACTCATATGCCTGAAAGAATGACATGCCTTGTTCGATGACATAGTTTTGAATCGCTTTATCAACTTCTTTGTTGTTGATAATCTCTTCAATACAAAGTGCAATTTGATATTCATAAGAATATAACACACTCTTTCGTTCAAGTTCTTCGATTCTTTGAACATATTCTCCCACTAGTGACTTAATCTTCTTTAATAACGCGATGTTAAGTTTCTGAGTTGTCACTTTAAAGTAAGTGGGTTCTTCGTAATAGACAACCTTACCATACGCCTTCTTGGAAAAGAAATTATTAGGATTTAAGTGATCCCGTTTCATTTCCATAACAACATTACTCGTTAATCTAGGTGCCAAATGCATTTTTCCCTTTATCCCCTATATCGTATATTTTGCAGCGCCAATAATTCCAGCGTCATTGCCTGTTTTTGCTAGAACAAATGGTATATCTACCGTACCAAATCTTGCATACATGCGATAATGTTTTAAAATTTGGTCGATCAGTATTTGTCCAGCTTTTGCAATTCCCCCACCGATGATAATAACATCGGGATCCAAACTAACCGATAATATGCTTGCACTCAAAGCGATATATTTAGCGACACGATCTAAAACTCGAAATCCTACAGGATCATTATCTTTTGCCGCGTCAAAAATTTTCTTTACTGTTAACTCTTTAAAATCAATCGATGACTCATGCACTGTGGATAATTCTTTTGCATAACCTAAAATGGCTTTTGTTCCACAAACTTGTTCCAAACAGCCAGTTCGTCCGCATCCGCAGATCTCTGTGCCTTCGAAGATGGGCATGTGACCAATCTCTCCACCTGCTCCAGTACGACCTTCAACAATTTTACCTTCAATGATGATGCCACCTCCAACACCAGTACCAAGTGTGTAAAAAATAGCATTTTGAAGTGGTATTTCTAGTGAATAATTCTCACCATAAGCAGCGATATTAGCATCGTTTGAAACGACTACCTTAACATGTGGTTCCAACAACGATCTCATTGAGCTAATGACATCTAGTGTTTCCCATTTAAGATTAGGGCATTTCACAACATACCCATTTTTAACAGGGCACGGTACTGCAAACCCTACACCATGAACATCTTGGTATGTTAATTGATGCTGCTTTAATAATTCATCCATGAGTTTCTTAGAAGTTTCAAAGATTGAAACAGCTTGATTGTATCTAGGTGTGGGAACTTCTTTTTTTTCAATCAACGAAAAATTTGTGATTTCAAAAAGCCCTATTTTTATATTGGTCCCGCCAACGTCAATTCCAAATGAATATTTCATATTCTTTCCTCCACACTTATAAGATTATACATATTATAACGTAATAAATAAAGCCCTAATTGCAATTTTGTTAAAAAAAAAGCACACAAAGTGTGCTTTAAACCCGTTTTAATATCTTTGTTTAAAGTACTGGCTTATATTTTCCAGTGATTTCATGAGCACTTCATCTTTTTCAAGCTCTAAATCTTTGAAAAGAGAGGAGACCATTTCATCGTGAAATGCATCGTGAACCTTTAATACATTGAATGCACTATCGGTTAATTTCAAGTAGACTTTTCTACGATCAGCCTCATCGCGTTCTCTAATAAGATGCCCTTTTTTAACCAATACATTGACAGAAGTCGTTAGAGTTCCTAAAGTGACTCTTAATTTATGTGCAACATTACCCATTGTGGGAATCTGAACATTGCGAACTGCTTCAAGTACATGCACTTCCGTCATAGACAAGCGTACACCCTTCTGTTTCAATACTTCAGCCTCTATACTCAATATATGATTGAATACATCAACTAGTAATTCATTGATCACTTCTTTGGGTGAAACCACATTAACAACCACCTTTATAATACAATATATCCAACACCTAGTGTGCCAGGACCAGCATGTGCACCTACAACTGGCGTTAGAGGTACTAATTCAACCGTAATATCCGCACGGAATGCTTGGATTTGCTGCTTGATTTCTTGAGCTTTTTCTAAATTATTAGTGTACGCGATGAACATGATTACATTTTTGCCATCAACATCGTGTTTAACAACTTCAAGGAGTCTTTGTTGCGCTTTACTAGTTGTTCTAATTTTTTCAAAAGGTACTAAACTACCATCTCTTTGAACATGAAGTAAGGGTTTAATCTTTAAAAGCGTACCTAAGAATCCGCTTGTAGCAGATAATCTTCCGTTTTTAACTAAGAACTTCAACGTATCAACGAGAACATAGATATATATATTATCTCTTATTTTCTCTAATTTATCAATGATCTCGCGAGTTTTGTGACCACCTTTAATCATCTTAATCGCTTCAAGAACTAAAAATGCTTCTCCATAGGATACACTTCTGGAATCAATAACATAAACATTAATGCCAGGAACCATGTCTTTAGCTAGTACTGCGCCTTGATAAGTCCCGCTTAATTTTGATGAAATAACTACAGCAATAACATCTGTATAACCTTCATCTTTCAATTCTTCATAAACACTTGCAATTTTACCTGTAGATGTTTGTGACGTCGATACATCGATATCTGGATTCGCTTGAATAATGTCATAAAATTCCTTAGCTTGGATATCAACATAATCTTCATACTCCTTGCCACCTAAGTTGAGTGTTGATCTAATCATTTTAACTGGATAATCCAATTTCATGTAATCTACACCCGAATTTCCACACACAACTAAACCTATTTTTTCGCTCATTGAATATTTTCTCCTTCAAATTATTTGAACTTCAAATTATTTGAACTTCAAATTATGATACTATCATAATGATATCATATTAAACCAATAATTCAAGAAGAATGATAATTTATGTGTAAAATTGAACCATTTCTAGTTGTGCAATAGCGGACAAACTGTCCTGATGTTTCACATGATGCATAATAAAATCCGATAAACGTTTAATCTCATTGTGATTGTATTCAATGTTTTCCTTGTTTATCATCTTGTGTATGCGATCAAACTCTGGCCTATAGACTAATACATAGTTAACAACAATGACATCATTATTTATCATATTGCGTAGCACCTGTCTATGCGTGATTGAATCTTGCAGTTTTTTTGTATACCGTTCTTCACTTCTCTTTTCGTCTTGATTAAACATACCAAATTCAAGAACAATAATCAACCTCTCATATACAATCAGATAATCGGTGCGCATGTGATTTCCAAAAACAAGTGGATATTCCATAAGAATTTTCACTTTTTCTCCATTAATACCTTTTTTGAACAGCTGAATCATCGTCTTTCGCATAATTAAAAGTGTATCCATCCATGTTATGACCTCTTCTTCTTTGAGTGGCCATATAGATAACCTTTTGTCATTAAAGGTTTGTCTTAGAAGGAGATAGAACTCATTATCCTTATACTTGTCAACACGTTCTTTGAGAAGTTGTTTTTCAATTCTCCATTCTAAAGTTTCTAATACATTTGTGAAAGTATTAAATGCATTGGTACCATCAAATTTGAACATACTCTTAATGTCCATAATCATCACCTCATATGATAATATACAAAAAATGGTCTGTTTTACTTTAAAATGGTCAACATAACCTCTAAAAATAAAAAAAGCCCATCTAGTGGCTTCGCAAAGGTGAAAGTGGTGGCTCCGGGCAGAATCGAACTGCCGACACAAGGATTTTCAGTCCTTTGCTCTACC
>DIER01000020.1 GCA_002418725.1 Acholeplasmataceae bacterium UBA5769 | reverse complement strand
TTATTTTAAATAGTTGGCTTTCTTTAACTTGATACATTCATTTTAACATATACGTCTTCAACTCTTCTGATTGACGCCTAAACAAAAAAGAGCTTGCGCTCCTCTTGTTTATGAAAGGTTGATTTATTTTTTTGTCATATATCTTGTAATCCTTAGCGCAAATAAGATGATCACACCAAAGAATCCAATAACACCTGGAATAAAGATGACTTCAATACTTCTTTCGTTCATCCAGTTCGCATCAAAGATGAGCATGATAAAGATAAAGATTGCCAAAACAATACAAAACAAACCGCCAATAAACGCTAACATTTCTATCAGATAATTAAAATGCTCTTCAAACCAATTTAGCAGTTGATTAATTCGTTTTTTCATTTTTTTATCTCCTCGAAATCATTATAACAATGATTTCGTTAATCACAGCGCTTTGTTCGTCCTTTTATATTAATTGATGAGAATACGATGGAGACTTGTTAATCGTGTTATTTAATGATATATTTATATTATAAATATAAATCATGAAAAGAGGGTCTACTATGCCTTTAAGTTCAGTCAATAAAGAATTGCGTCTTAATGGAAAGCCACAAACGCTGCTTTGTGCAGAATTCCATTATTACCGAACACCTAAGCATCTTTGGGAAGATCGTTTAAAACTCATTGTAGAAGCTGGTTATACGTGTATCGCTTCTTACATTCCTTGGTTGATACACGAAGAATTTGAAGGCGATTTTGATTTTACTGGGATAAAAAGAGGAGAACATGATTTGATAGGATTTATGGAGCTCTTGGAATCTTATAAACTTTACTTCATTCCTAGACCTGGCCCTTTTATCATGGCAGAAATGAAAAACGATGGCATTCCATTTTGGGTATACGAGAAATATCCTCATATCAAACCAATCACTTGGGATCATAAATCAGGAACTACCGTTACAGTCGATTATATGGATAAAGATTTCTTGCATGCATCAACAACTTATTACGAACACATTATTCCGTTGCTTGCCAAAAGAATTTATCCCAATGGTTGTGTGATTGCACTACAGCTTGATAACGAAGTAGGCATGTTATCGTGGGTTAGCAACAACCCGGAATTAAATGATGGTGTCATTCACGCTTTCTTAAAATATTTAAAAAACACATATCCAAATGACCACCATCGATATCCTTTTTTATCAAGGGATTTCCATGATAGTGTTCACGCCATCAGAACACCTCAAGCTTCATACATTAACCGTTTGCATCTTGATTTAGGTTATTTTTTCCGTCAACGTTTGGATCATTATTTAACTTATTTAAAAGAGCTTTCTCAGAAATTAGGTTTTCAGGATGAACTATTCTTGATTAACATTCACGGATGTAGTCAAGGACGAAGCATGATGTACCCCATTGGTATATCACAACTCTATCAAAGTTATTATGGTAAAGAGAATGTAGTGTCTGGCAGCGATGTTTATTTATCCTCTTTTGATGTTCCTCAATTTCACGATGCATATATGGCTAATATTTTAACAGACGCCACCAATGATAGCGATCAAGCTTTAACCAGCTTAGAGTTTAGTGCAGGTACGGGTGATTACGGTAATAATTACTCACAACGCTATCTAACCTCTCGTATTGATTTTATGACCAGAGCCTTTATAGCCTTAGGAAACCGCATGTTAAATTACTATACGTTCGTGGGTGGTAGAAATTATCGTTTCGATTACACACTAAACGATGGTAATGATCGTATTGCATCAACTGGTGAAACGCACGGATATGCAGCTCCAATCACGCCTGATGGTACAAAAAGCTATGTCTATGATCGTACCAAGTATGTTGTCCATTTAATGCGCACACATGGAGACTTTTTAGCCACGCAAAAACCTGTTTTTGATCAGATAACTTACGGATTTATTCCAGATTATTTTATGACTGAATTTCATTATCCAGGAATTGATCATCTTATTCATAAGACGCTACAACGTTTTAGAGCTGGCAGTGCTTGGGATGTCGTATGCAAATCGCTACTTTTATTAAACTATCATTTCGACGCAACCAATTTAGATATGGTATCTCCAGATCCTAAAAATGTGTTGATTTTACCTTCAGCAGTATACATGAGCTTTGAAGTCCAACAACGGGTTGTGTCCTTTCTTAAACAAGGCGGGAGATTGCTTTTGTATGGTCAACTTCCACGTTTTGATTTAGAAGGTCAACCATGTCAGTTGATTGCAGATTATTTAGATCTTACTTTTATTAGAGATGAAGAACCTCATAATCATCGTTTTAGAACATCTATTGTAGCAACCCATGTTGCATCAGGAAGACCCGAATTACATAGACCATATCATCAAACATGGAAACCTAAACATGAACAAGATACGATGTTTAAGGTTTATCATTTGAATGAGGGTTGTGGTTTTTATATCAAAGACAAAAATGCTATCGTTATCACCGCTGAGTATCGAAGTGATCTTGAACTCTTCAGCAAAATGATGAACACATTGGGTGTTAAAAAGCACATCGATATCCTCGATAACCCTTATCACGGCATCTTTACGTTTCAAACAACTGATGAAAAATCAAGCGTAAGTTACATTCATGTAATCAATATGGATGATTTCCATAAAAACTTCACGTTATCTACAGCAATCATAGGCGATATTCCTCTCTTCCTAGAGGGTCATACTGCGGTACTCATCCCTATTCATCTTCCGATTAACGACCATACCACAATTCTTTTTTCAACACATGAGGTCATCTCATTTGATGATCACCATATCCGTGTTAAACTTAATGGTCCCTCGATGATGATTAAACTTAAAACCAAACAAACCATACAAACGGAAGATCCCTATGTTATCATCAAATACGATCACGATCAAATAACACTTACCAAAACAAATAGATTTGTTGGCGAAGATATATTAACCATACACCTAAAATAAAAGGAGTCAAACTCCTTTTTTTATTCATCAATACGATAACCTTGCTCAATCATACGAGCGACGTTCTTAAATTTTTCATCTGCATAACGAAAGAAAGCTTTATAAACCTCGCAATAAGCATCTTTATGCGTGTCGGTTCTTCTTCTTTTGCATCCAGTTCTACACAATTTAAACCACGGACATGTATAACATTCATCAGCTTTGACTAAAGATTCATCAATAAAATCTTTAGCTTTGGTGGATTGTAGAATCTCACTAAATGATTGGTTCCACACGTTACCTAATCGGTAGTTATCAGACACATAAAAATCACAGGGGTAAATCCCCCCATCTGCTTCAATCACATGCTGAATTGAGCAAACACCTTTTAAATCACAACTTTCAGGTTCATAACCTAAATAGATTAATAACATGTTGTCCAAATACCGAATAGATGTTAATCGTTTATTCATGATGTCTTCATACCAATAATCGAAAACGGTTTTTAAAAAATGCTCATAATGCGCATGGTCAAGTGCTTGATAAGGCATCGCATCATCAAAAGAAGGTATCACCGGGATAAACTGCATGTATCTTAAGTCATGGTTTTTAAAATACGCATAGATTTCGTCAACATGATCAATAAAGTCATTATTAACGACGGAAAGGACATTGGTATCAACCTGATATGCTTTTAAGAGATCGAGATGAGCCATGATATCTTTATGAGTCTCTTTTTTTAAAGGATAAAAACGATAGGTATCATGATGTAGAGGTGTACCATCAATTGAGATTCCAACTAAAAAATGATGCGCTTTAAAAAATGATGCCCATTTTTCGTTAATTGTTGTCCCATTGGTTTGTATCGAATATGTTACCTCTTGATGAGATGTTTTATTTTCAGCAACGTAATTGACAAAGGCTTCATAAAAAACTAAACCAATCAACGTGGGTTCTCCACCTTGAAATGCAAAATGGATGTTTCCCTGAGTGACCAATTCAAATGCTCTATCAATTAATTTTTTCATTGTTTCAAGCGACATAAAACCGTAATCTTTAATGAGTCGATGTAGAGAAACATCCTCATAGAAACAATAACTGCATTGCATATTGCATTTACTACTACTCGGTTTGACTAAAATTGAAATTTTTTTCAAGTGATATCCCCAATTATGTGTTGCGTTTGATTAATTTAACGCCAACAATTTTTTGTGTTTCTACTGCATCACCTTTTAAAATCGAAAGCATATCTTTCGCCACGTCAATCCCCCACTTTTCATGTTCTACACCGACTGTGGATAAACCACCATTAATGTATTTTGACACATCAACATCATCGAAACCGATGACATGAATATCTTTAGGAATATGAACGCCATAAGTTTTAAAAGCGTTAATCATGCCAATCGCCATTTCATCATTTGCACAAAATATACCATCAAATGGAGGCACACCTTCAAGTTTTTCGACGATGGATGCTCCACTATCTTCCGTAAAATCGCCAAAATATACCATTTGCGGTAATCCTTTTGATTTGAGTGCATTCTGATAGCCTAAAAAGCGTTGTTCGTTCTCATGGCTTCCGAGTATGCCTGATAAATAAGCAATCTTTTTACATCCTTGCTCAATCAAGTATTCTGTAGCGATTCTTCCACCCTCATATGAATTAAGTACGTGCGAATATACAAAATCGCCACCAGGATTAAGACGATCTAATAATATCGTTGGTATGCCCAAGTTCTGGGCAATTTTGATCACTTTGTCCTCGACTTTTGGACATAAAATGATAGCAGCGTCAATTTGTCTTTCTGTAATCATTTTCTTCGCATTTTTAGAAAATGAAACCACTAAATTATAGTCACTACCTTCTAGTCCAGTCGCAATACCATCGTATATTTTGTGATATACAGGACCACTAAAACCTGAAACGAAAAAACCAACATTCATCGTATTTTGATTTTTTAGATTGCGTGCAGCAGCATTAGGATAGTACTTCAGTTTCTTTGCAACAGACCATATTTTATCTTTCGTGCTTTGTGGAATATTTCCAGAATCATTTAACGCATATGAAACAGTTGAAATGCTATATCCTGAAGCTTTAGCAACATCCTTAATGGTAACCATATGTTCACACTCCTTAGTTCTTGTCTTATCATAACTTAATTATCCGAAATATTCAAGTATGCAAGAGCCTTGATGACACTGTGTAGGAAGTTCTAATTCTAGCGCACCTTCACGATATGTTGAAGGCTTTTCATTCGTTTCTATTCGTTTACCATTGACTTTAATCATTCGCTCAGTTTGACCTAAATGGAATACGAATTTCACCGGTTGACCATGTATCTGATAATCGAGAGTCAAGCCATCTAAAAAGGATGGAAGTTGTGGGTCAATGATGAGTGTTTTACCTTCCATTCTTATGCCAAGCACGTGTGAAATGATTTGATTGATATAAATCCCAGGACCACTTGAATAGATGCGCCAACCACCTTTAACACCAATTTCACCCGTATAAAGTTTGTTAAAATCTTTCATAGCTTCATAGCGGTTTAAGAAATTACCATCGCTACTTGAGAAATATGCATTTGCTTGTCTTTCCATGGCATTTGGAACTATCTCTTTGATTCCGATGGGATTGATTTTTTGCAAACCCAACCAAGCTTCCTCTTTTTGCCCTAATTTCGCCATTGCTTCGATAAACCGAATATGCGCATGAACGTATTGCAGGCCAATTTCTCTTCCGAAATTTGCAGAGGTTTCAGCACGTTTAAAATACGTATTCTCGCCACCTTTGTAAGGCACTGTTGTATTCATCAATCTAACACCATCGGGATGGTAAAGATGCTTTTTTATCGTTTCATAGAGGTGATTTGCTAACGGTTGATCAAACAATTCAGAAATAATACCTCTATTCATAGGCAGTAAGCGATAAGTCATGTGTGTTTCTTTATCTTGAGGATGGATGATGTATCTTATTTCATGGTTTTCTCCGACATATAGAAATCCAGCAGGTATGTCATCTTTGACGATATAATTCATGTAATCTTTCTTTGTTTGTTCAGCTTGGAAAGACAAATCTCTAGCGATTTCAGGTTCAACCTGTTGTAACACTTCAGCCAACATCGAAAATGTCTCAAAAGTCAATGCCGTTGTCCATCCACTAATCATCTGTTTGCGAAGTGTGCTATTTGCAGGTTGCAAAGTATCATCCCAATCACCATCCCCATAACTGCTCAAGGATGTGTTAGGAATATAATTCGCCTTGATATGTTCAATGGCTTTTAGCATATGTGACAGCAATGAATCAGAATTTGTTAATAAGGATGTGGATAAATCAGTGTATGGTATTTTTTCATTTAAGATAGAGAAATCTTGCGATGCCTTTAAGTATAGTGCGACACTTCTCAATGGCCAAACAATAATATCACCATGTGATTCTTTTGCCTGTATTTTGAAAAACTTATCAAACATAAACCATTGTGGCCAATCCCCATTTTGTTCAAATTGGTGTGAAAACACTGACGTAAGGATCGCTCTTGCTTCTTGATATTTGCCTAATGAAAGAAAATATTCGAAAGGTCCTTGGCACACATCACGCGTCCCCCATGCAGCACCACCGAACTGCTCAAGTCCGTGAGGTGAGGCAAAATGAATGAGCGCATTGTGCGTATACCAATACATCGTGGGGTTCAGTTTTGAAACTTCAGTATAATGAGGGTTATCTGTAGAGATGTTTAACTTATAACCATTGATGAGATCACGATAATATGATCGAAACTTTTGAGACTCAAGTTCAAAATTAGAAACAAGTGGGGTACTTAGTTCTTCTAAACTTCCTTTGACGTTTAGTTTGATGACTGAACCATGGAGATAGAATGGAAGTAAGGCTTGATCCGTAAATATAGGCTGATTATCATCCTTTTCCGTTATGTTTCCTTCGATGATTGAGATGCTATATGTTATATGGGGGTATTGTGTGCTGATAAAGGATTCAGGAACTGCTTTTATGACAACACGGTCTTTATGCCATGTCATATCGTAATCGTTTGAAAGTTCATCTGGACCCATGACAATTTGTGAAAGAATCATCCATTCATAAGATTTTTGACGATGAGAGACGATTTCTAAATTCATCTCTTCCGTATCCATGAGGGTATATGATCTCACTTCGATGATGTCATCGTCGATTTGATAAAGCCATTTGGCGTAATTAAAACCCATCTCATATACTGCAGGTAGGCCCAAAAGCTCATATGTTTGGTCTCGTTTGATCAAAATGCGTTGTCCGTTAACTCTTTGAACATTTAAACCATTTCGTGTATTACTTACAAGTTTGCTAAATGAAGTATTACCTAAGACAATTTGAGAATTAAAAACACCAAAGATAAAAGAGGTCGATGCCAAGACTGCTTCTCTAATGGTATGATTCTTCCCATTTAAAATGATATGGCCGTGGGTTCTTTCGGTAAAAAATTCTTTTTCTTGCAAAACGACATGTTCATGATTCTTGGTGAAAAAAGAAAGTAATACCCCATCTTTGTATTCTTCAAAATATCTTTCTGGATAAAACGCAAAAATTTGATCTTGTGTGAAGGGTTTGCTTGTCAAAAGATGGTTTAATCTGTAAATAGACTGGTCGTTATTTATAGGCAACATCGCTTTTGGCTCTGGTTCAAGACGTTGATACATGTCTTGAATAAGTGCTTGATATTCAAGTTCATGAATGGCTGAAGGATGATGTTCAACAAAAAGGCCGTAAAAAGTGATGTGATGTTCTTCATGACGATTGACCTTAAATGGTTCACTTTGCAAAGCAGCACAAGCAAACTCATATTGATAAATCTGATTGGGTAAAGATGCCATCATCATCGCTTCAGGCACATTGGTTGCCTTGTAAGATAATCCAAAAAATTGATACCCATCTGTTGCATATCCTTTTGTTGGTGTCAGTGCTCCTATTTGCAGATATTCTTTCTGTCCGCCATTTTGAAGTGAACAAATAACGTGCGAAGAACCATGTTTAAATACTTTATGATCGATGTATTGCGAATTGTATGCCTCATTGTTTCGAATAGCACCTGCATCTTTAATCCCGATGTCTTGAAGGTAAAAGACGTCAATGTCGTCTTTTTCATCACCTTTAACAAAGACATTTAAAAACCACATGGTATCTTTAACATCCACTAAAACGCGATATTGCAGTTGTTGAAACTGTCCAACGTACTCAATTTGACTTTCATTATAACGACAACTAGACTCGCCAATAACCTTTTTCCAAACATAACCATCAGACTTTTTAATGCGTAAATAAATGTTTGCTAACATATCATCAGCATTCGTCATACGCAGTTGATTGATCATTTTTCGTTCATACGAAATAAGGTGTATCAATGATGATTCCAAAAGTTGAAATTTAAGTTTCCCTTCACCTACGGGGATGACGTGGCATTGTGTTTTTACACGCATATATTACACCTCTTCTTTCAAATGAATTCTTTGAACAAACATCACCTTTTCAGCGTTTTGACAAAGTTTGACTTGATAGCTTGCTGATTCATGTTGGAAATCCATTGGAAAACCATAGGACTTGAAGTCTTCCTCGGTTAACACAAGTTCAACTGTCTTCGTTTCATGTGCATTAAGCCATACTTTTTTAAATTGTTTCAATTCGTTTACGGGTCGCGTCACACTAAAATAATCCGCTTCGATGTATAGTTGAACAACTTCATAACCCGCATGTTCAGTATTGTTGGTCAAATTGAATTGTACCGTTATTTTTTGTTGCATGGTTTGTTCATGTTTTAAAGTGACATTTGAATATGTAAACCAACTATAACTCAAACCATATCCAAAAGGATAGAGTGGCTGATTTGGAGAATCAATATATCGCGATGTGTAATGATTTTTGGGATGATGCACAGGATCATGTGGTCTTCCGGTATTCATGTGATTATAGTACAAAGGAATTTGACCTTGGTGCCTTGGGAATGTCATTGCCAATCGCGCAGAGGGATTAGCAAACCCACGTAATAAGTTTGCTATCGCATGTCCTGTTTCGGTACCCAAAAACCATGCATAAAGTAAACCATCCACATAAGGAATGAGCGGTGTAAGAATCAGCGGTCTACCAGAAAATATGATTGCAATCATTTTTTTATTGAGTTGGTGCAGTGTTTTTACCAGTTCAAGTTGTGCATCAGATAAACTAATGTTTGTCTTACTATTTGCCTCGCCAGCATCATATTGGTCTTCACCTAAAGCCAAAATAATCACATCAGATTTAGATGCAATCTCTAAAGCTTCATTTAACCATACTGTGTTTGTTTCTTTTAATGTTGATCCTTCAGCAACCACTACATCTTTAAAAACGTTTGACAACCCTTCGTATACAGTCACACAGTCTTCATTTCTAGCTTTGCCACCCCATGGTCCAACCAAACGGTTAGTGGTACTAAAAGGGCCTATTAAAGCGATTTTGTCTGTTTCTTTGATGGGCAAAGCATGCTCTTTATTTTCAAGTAAGACAACCGATTCTTCTGCCATTTTTAATGCAACTTTGCGGTTTTCAGGTAACATAAAATAACGCTCAAAATCATCATGGATGTTGTTGTAAGGATGATCAAATAATCCCAACTCATACTTCAGAAGAAGCACACGTTCACACGATGCATTTATCTGTTTCATGATATCCGCATTCTCTAGAGCTAATGCGGGTAAATGCTTGAGATAGGAGGTTGCGATCAGTTCAATGTCAAGTGTTGCATCTAAACATTTGATAGCAACTTCTTCTTTACTCTTTGCAATCTTATGATTTAGTATTTCCTCTGTTGAAGTGTAGTCTGAAACAA
The DNA here is from genome assembly GCA_002418725.1 of Acholeplasmataceae bacterium UBA5769. Classification (GTDB taxonomy): domain Bacteria; phylum Bacillota_I; class Bacilli_A; order Acholeplasmatales; family Acholeplasmataceae; genus Peloplasma. The sequence goes on along the minus strand of DIER01000020.1, from coordinate 61,918 downwards.
TCACTGAATTAAATCCCATTTCTTTCCTAAGTACATCATCTAACAACCATTTGTTAGCTGTTATCGGTATACCATCATAGACATTGAATGCTGACATAACCATCTTAACGCCTGATTTTACCGCTTTATCAAATGGCTTTAAATAAATGTTTCTTAAACTTCTTTCACTGATATCTACGGTGTTGTATTCTCTTCCAGCCTCAGCAGCACCATAAGCCACAAAATGTTTGGCACAAGCACCCACGTGCTTACCATCTGATGGATCTTCACCTTGGAATCCTTTAACCCAAGCCTCTGCCATGACTGAAGCCAGATATGGATCTTCACCTGGGCTTTCAACCACGCGACCCCATCGTGGATCTCTCACAATATCAAGCATTGGAGCGTATGTCACATGTGTACCACTGTGACTTGATTCAAAAGCAATCACCTCTGCTGATTGTTTCACAAGTTCAGCATGAAAACTTCCTGCCATGGCAATATTTACTGGAAACCCAATACGGCAACCATGAATAATGTCATTACAAAACATGAGTGGAATTCCCAAACGTGATTGTTCAACAGCAATTTTTTGGAGTTTCGCTGATACATTGTTGTCATAAGGTCCAATCATCGAACCGAGTTTTCCTTCTTTTATCAAAACTGACACATTGTTTTTCTCAAATGCTGGTCCATAATCAAACTCGCCCATAATTGCAGTTTGGTATAGTTGCCCTACTTTTTCTTCAATGGTCATTTTGCTTAACAAGTCTTGGATAAAGATTGCTTTTTTTTGATCGCTTAATGCGGTTTTTTTAGACATGTTTTACTCCTTCTAGATGATTAATATTATTCTTGAATTGGGCGAATACCAATGACTTCTAAACCTGACTGAACATGCGTGTTCTTCATAAAGTATTCCCAAACGATGTTGTCAAAATAATTAGCAATCATCACCATAGTAATACCTTTATTTATCCCAATGACGTCTTGTGCAATCCATGTTTGATTGTTTTCAAAATTATAGGCATCTTTATAACCGTAGACCCCTTTAAGTCCCCCGATCGTTTCAAAGTAAAGTGCTGCATTTTTTACCAAATCAGGTGTAAACACAATGCTTCCAAGTGCGCCACTTGGAGCAATAGTTCCATCATTACGATGTGCATCATCCGTAAATCCTGATGGTTTTGATCCATAATATCCACTATATCCTTTTGGACCATCAGAGGCTGTCATTCCCCATGAGTTTGCTGTGAATGTTTGATAAACAGGATTCATGTCAATCGCATACGTACGATTTGCCAACGTTGCATGAACACTATTTTCAAACCAATTGACACCAAATTCGTCTTCTGTATTTCTAAAATCAATAAATGCATGTGAGTATTGATAGGTAAATAAGCTACCAAACCAGCTTGAGATGAATGGTTCTCCACCATAACTCGCAGTTCTTCTTATAAATGATTGATACACTGTTTTATTGGTTCGATATTGTGGATTAGGTGCTCCTGCTCCTAAGACATATAAGAGGAGTTGTTCACCATAAAAATCCCAGTGTCCAGAAAAACCACTTTCCGGACGATAACCCATAAAAAACTGTTGGTTTGAATCTAAATACCATGTCCAATCAATTTGCTCATACAATTGCATTGCCTTCGTATGAACTTCGCCTCCAAAGTATTCGCCTGCAGTGATGGCTCCAGCAATGAAGAGAGCTGTGTCAATGATGCTAACCTCACTTAAGCCAGCACGAGCACCTGTTTGTTTATTTAAGAAATGATAAAAGAAACCATGATAATGTTCCAGCTGTAAAAAAGTATCCAGTGTTTTCGATGCTCGTTCATACCCTTGATCATATGTAATCCAGTCATATGTAATGCCAACGGGTAGACCAGCAAGTCCAAAACCTACACTCGCTATTGATGATAAAGTCGCATTTGAATTGTATCGATCATTGATCAATCCATAACCACCTGATAGTTCATCCGTGTTTGCTTGTTCATAGAAAAACATAAAACTTTTTTCCATTTCTTCAAGAAGTACAAGTTCAGCAGCGTCATATACGCGTGTGGGTTCTTCTGTTTCAGTTGGTTCATTCTTCTGACATCCAATGAGTACGAATACCAGCAATAAAGCTATCATTAATTTCTTCATGTTATTCTCCTGTTATTCCAGATCTGTCGACACTTTCAACAAACCATTTTTGTAACCCAAAATACATCAACAATAGTGGCAAAATACTGATCAATGTTCCAGCCATATAAATGGCTTCATTAATGCGATCAACGAAATCCTCAGCATTGGGATCAACATTTCCAAATTGTTCCCTAAATGAAGCTGCAAATCGACTGAGCTGTAATGGCAACGTCTTTGCACCATCTATATATAGTCCCGTTAAATATGTTTCATTCCAGTACCAAACAAAGCTGAATAAGAATACAACCACAACCGCTGGTATCGCCAGTGGTAAGGTTACTCTTAAAAAGACACGTATCGGACCTGCACCATCAACGCGGGCAGCTTCATCTAAGACTTTGGGTATTGTATTAAAAAACTGATAAAAAATCATGATAAAAATCGTACTTTTCATACCTTGACCAAACAAAGCTGGGTAAATAAAAGCTCCTATATTTCCCAAAATTCCTAAATCGCGATACATCAAATAAGTTGGAATCATCAATACTGGTGCTGGAACAATAAAAGTAATCAAAATAATAACAATAATAATTTTTTTAAATTTGAAATCAAATCTTGCTAAACCATAACCTGTGAGTGCTGTACTAAACACTTGTGCTAAAGCTGGTAACAAAGATATACGAATACTTCCTTCCAAAGCACTAAAGAACCCAATCGTCTTAAATGCTTTGATGTAGTTTTCGAAATAGAGAGTTCTTGGTACCAATCCGACGGTCGCATCGATAACATCCTCAGGTGACTGAAGTGATGTCAATGCTAAGTAAATGAAAGGGTATAAGAACGTGAATGCTACTGAAGCAATCAGCAAGTAGATGAGCACTCTAAAAACCCAACCATCGGTGCCTTTTCTGCCCATCAATCTTTTTCTCACACGTTTAACGGTTGCGTTTTTATTGAAAAACGTATCTTTTTCGGTATATCTTGTTAAATCAAGATAAAAATGTTCTGTATTTCGAATGTATTTAACATTTTTTCTTCCTATACTGAAGAGTACAAAAACAAGAACAACAATTAAAGAAATGACCACAAAGTAAATCCATGACAACGCTGCGCTAAATCCAAATCCTTTGCCTACATCTCCGGTCTGTAACATGTAGTTTTTAATAATGATGATGATTTTATTATTCGAAAATCCAGCCAGCATGACGAGTGTATAGATCATATTTATCATGATAATTGGCTTCATAAAGGGTAGTGTCACCTTCCAAAACTGTTCCCAAGGACTTGCACCATCAATTTCAGAAGCTTCATAAACTTCTTTGTTCATTTTTTGTAGCATCACGAGATACACAATGATTTGAACGCCAGAGAACCAAAACATGCTGATTAAATTATTGAATATCTTAATAATAAGTTCGCCAAACGATTCACCAAAAATTGATGAAAATACATGAATCAGTTGAAAGTTTGTAATTCCTGGTAAAACAATCGCATTATTGTTCAACAGTTCTTGCATCACTGGGCCAGATACGATGACCACAGGTAGGAAGAAAATCGTTCTAAAGAACCCCTTCAACTTAATATCCATGTTAAGAATCATCGCGAAAATCATCGCGAAAACGTTGATGATGACCATCATCATCACTGCATCTTGTATAAATGTTCCAAGCTCTAAAATCATGACACGATCAATGGCAAAAGCATGTTGGAAGTTAGCAAAACCAATGTATCGCAAATTAATGCCTGTGGTTGGAATGGTCACGTGGTTTAAACTCAAATAAAATGAGTAGACAATGGGGTAAAATGTGAAGACAAAAAATCCAACAATCCATAAACTGATAAACATATAGCCTAGGAAGCTTTCTCGCTGTTTGAAGGACAATCTCCATTTCTTTTTCATCATGATCACCCCTTAACCGTATAGTCGAGTGGGTTGATTACCACGCCTTCTTTTGTAACTGTTTGGCTGGTGTAGTTGACGTAAATACTTACACCATTGGCGTAATCAACGCGTACAACCCCCATGGCTAGCACTTCTCTCCATACAATTTCATGACCCATAACAAGCTTTAAAGCATTGTTAACTTTTTGATATGTTTCAACCATGTATTCATCTAAATTACCATAATACGTTGCATAAAGATCTCTAGAAATTGATCGCGAGAGCAAGTGTGAAGGTCGGTATGTGATGAAAAATGCTGGGTTCATGCCATATTCTATTACTTTTAAGACATCCACATGAATATTGGGTGAAAAATTCAAAAATTGCGAGTATAGTTCCATATAACCACTCAATAGGATTTGCTCAAAGGGGACGCTATCCGTAAAGAAACGAGATCGGTTATGATAAATGAGACTCATGTAAATCATCGATGCATGTGATAAATTGTAAAAATCTGGACGATACATTGGCATGCGTTCTGTAAATATCTCATCATAAACACCCATGACATCATAACGTGTCATTGTTTGATTAGAGTTAAGTTCATTCGATAAGCCATCCAGTGCGATACCACCTCTTTTTATAAGTGTATCATAGGCTTTGGGGAACGCATCTTTCATGACATTGATGTCCACTAAGTACTCGTAATATTCCCCTCGATTACGAGAAATCACATATTGTCTACGATTAATCATTTTAAGTGCTTCAGAAGGTGTGCGATTTTGATAAGAAAGCATGATTGTAGGATCGTAATAATAGGCAATATCTAAATCATCCACAAGATCAGGTGAACCCAAACTACGATCAAGGTTATAGTTCTTATAACTTCGATCGCTATAGCCACCTCGATTATAACCACGTAATGTATAATGTATATTTTCGACACCGTTTAAGTTTAATGTATCATTTATGTTTCGCAAATCCCCAAAACTCGTCATGACAAAATTCTTTTTGAACAATAATCCTTTCTCGTATTCTTTCATTAAAACATCGACGTGCACACCCACATGCTCTGCTTTATACTGTTCTTCTAGAATTCCCCTTTCAATCAATGTCTGTTTGAATGTTTTCGCAAAGCCAATATAGTTTGCCTCTTCACCATGCAAAATTGTAAATGATAGTTCAGGGTCAAAGGCTTTGATCTGTTGTTCATAAATAGTGATGTTTTCTGTAGAAGATAAAGGTTGAACATGATTTTCGCGCATTAAAAACAATGCACTTTGGCTATGAAATGCCGTTTGATACGTCGGTGGTGTATACACATATTCTGCATATTCTGCGCCTTGTTTTACCTCAACAAAGAGTCCATTTTGATTAACACCATGTACCGTTCCGTAAACTGGATAATTTAATAATGTTTCTGAAGAAACACCTACACGATATTTATCTGCGCCATAAAAACGGGCACGATAGACATTAGAGATTGCTGAAGCTGCTCTAAAACGAATCAACGCTCCATTTCCAGATGGTAAAAAATAATATCCAGGAATGTCATCGGCATATGCTGTACCAAAAAATTCGTAAAGATATAATTTTAGTAAGCGGTTAGGTCCATATTCTTCAATAGAATCCCGGATGACCTTGATATCAAACCCTTTTTCAGTCAACTTAACGGTGTAATCAAGTTTGATCTTCTCAATGACAAAATCAACGTGAAACAAAACTTCATCGCCAACAATTTCAAAGCTGGTCACTGCATTTTCATTGCTTCGTCTTTGAATCATTGATGATGTTACAGTGATATTCGACTCATTCAAGTAATCAATGGTCATTGCTGAATTGATGCGTCTAATCCATGCACCAGTCAGCTGGTAGTCTGAAATGTTAACCACATCGCTTGACCAATAATAGCCTGTTTCTTTGTTAAGTATACGAAGAGATAACCCATTAGGATTAACATAAAGCTTGAATTTCTCATTTTCTTGCAATGCAACAAAATCTGTTAAATCAACGGTCGGTTGATGATAGACCTCTAAATCTTCAACACGCGTAAAGAGATTCGAATCGATAAGTGTGGTCGAAACGCTTGCTGGAATTTCAAATTCATTGTCTTCATCTAAAGCGCTCAATTCAATGGCATAGAGGAGTCCTAAACTTAGAAGTAAAATGAAAACGATCTTTTTCATAACATCAACAACTCCTTTACTATACTGATAATGAAATCAAACATTTGTCTTGATAAAATACTAATAATGAGGTATAAAACGATCATAATAATCATCGTGAAGAATGTGAGTAGAATATTCAAGACTAATTCACGAATCTTAAAATTATTCAACTCCATGAGCATAAGCAACGTCAAGATTACAGACCAACCAATCATGATCATGTATCCAAAATTATAAAGAAATGCCTCGTTATACGTTAAAAAATTACTCAAGATATCCAGTGGGATTTTAAACAAAAACATAGGCATAAAAGCTACAATAACACCAATAAAAATATCCCGATAGAAAGCTTCTCCATTTTGCAATGTAGAAACCAAATAGTTGCCAATACCAAATAAAAGGAGTGGTACGGACCATTTTAATACTTCAAAGAAGAATACCATGTCATTGACGTTTGATCTAAAGAGGTATCCCTTGATGTAATAGTCACTCAAAATATTCATCAAAACAAAGATGATATACATGACAAAAGCTGTTCTTATTCGTATTTTCTGTTTGAATTTGATGAAATAAACCGTATCCATGGGGTGTTTGATGATATTAAGCATTAACTTGACTTCTTTGACGGTTTCTTTTTCGCTTATTTTTACCCATGTGTCTTGTTTGAACCCTTGATAAGAAGCATAATAGGGGGTGCGTTTAAACACTTTTGAAGCGATAACAATCACCATGAATGATATAAAAATCCAAACAATGTTTTGATTGATCCAAGCATCTCTGACTTCCCAGTATGCAATCGAATAACCTTCTTTATTGTTCGCGATTCTATAACTTAGTAACGCGTTTTCAAAATCTTCATTGCGTTCATAATATTTTCCCAGACGTGAATGAGCAAGAGCAAATAAACTGTTTTGTCGAATAATCTCTTGAAAATATGCTGCACTTTCATCATATTCACCGATGCGATACAATTCTATTCCAGTTAAAACTGAACTTGCAAATTCAGTTTTTGAAAATACTTGGATGTTGTTACCAACACCATCAAGTACCCAAATGTCGCCATATTTATCAACAGCAATCCCTGTTGCACCAGCAAATTCGCCAACTCTTAAACTATTAAGTTCTTGGCGACCAAATTTAAACAGCAGATTGCCAAAAGAATCATGCACACCAACGACACCTCTTGTTTGTGGATCTTGGCTAACGGTATAGATATTACCGAACTTGTCTGTTGTAATATCGACATATGCTGGATCAATAACGGTATTTCCTGTCAAGATGTTGTTTCCTTCAATGTTAAGTTTTTTGAGAGGTGTGACATATTCATTTTTGATGACCGTATAGACTAATCCTTTTTCATCAATAGTCAAATTCGTTGTTGATTTGGGTGTTAGTGAGGCAAACATTTCTTTTTGTTCTTTACTCATGAGAGCTCTCTTAAATAATAATTCGAGCGTAATATTGACCTTATTAACACCAAAATAGTTAATAAAGTGTCCTTCGTTATCGAGTTGGATGATACCGTTAATACCGGCTTCTCCTACCACATAAAGATTTCCTCTTGGATCAACAACAATCTTTCGTGGTTCAAAAATAGATTCAGAACCAAACAATGGCTCCGTAGGTTTACCAAATTCGTTAATGAGTGCATACGTTTCATCAAAGACTAAGATCACATTGCGATTTGAATCTGCCACATATAAGTGTTTATTTTGGGTCACAAAGATACCTGTGGGTGAAACAAGACTTGGATGCGTTACAACTGTCTTTGCCCTGGTTTCAATGTTATAGATAAAGATGCGTGAACGTCCTTTATCCGCAACATAAACCTGATCACCCTCGATAAAAATGTCTTCAGGATTCAAAAAACCCTCATTTAATACAAATGTGCCTTCATATGCATTCGCCGTACGAACCAAATTTCCATCAAAACCTATGGTATATGTGCCATATGGAATGATTGATATATCCGTTTCAGCATTCACAGGAAAACTAAACATAAAGAAACTTAGGACGATACATAGCAATGTTAATTTCTTGATGATCTTCATCTTGCTCACCTACTTCAATCCAGAATGCGACATCGTGCTCATCACACGACTTTGCATAATGATAAAGATGATTAAATTAGGTAAAAACATAATTAATGTCGCAGCAGCTCCAATACCTGCAGCAGCAACACTATTTGAAATGTTGGTCAACGTTGCCATGTAAAATGCAAAAGTTTGCTTAATTTCATCATTGACAAATAACGTTGACGTTTCTGTATTATTCCACGTTGCTTGAAAACTCAAAATGGCTATGGTTGCAATCGCAGGCATAGATAGTGGGACAATGATTTTTGTATAGATATAAAAATCTCCTGCACCATCAACCTTTGCTGCTTCAATAAGTTCGTTAGGAATTTGATCGATAAACTGTTTCACTAAAAACAATCCCACGGGTATCGCTATCATAGGAAGTACATGCGCAAACATTGTATCAATAATTCCAATGTTTGAGATGACTAAAAATCTAGGAATGGTAACCGCAATAGGCACAAACATAAGTGCTAATTTATTTATTTCAAATAACAACTTTCTCCCTTTAAAGTTTTTCTTAGACAAAATATAGCCCGCCATTGAAGAAAATAAGACACTTGAAAAAACAACCAACAATGTGACTATTAACGAGTTAACAATAAACTTCATGACTGGCAAACCATAACCAACGAATACGAATAAATCTTTGAAATTCTTCAGTGTTGGTTGTTGTACCAAAAAACGTGGTGGGAAAGCGAAAAGTTCATAAATAGGTTTAAATGCTGTTGAAAAAATATAAACAATAGGCATCGCCATAAACAAAGTAAAAGGTAGTAAAATCAGATAGAATTTAATCTGTGACTTATGAAAAGTCTGTGGATTAAAGTTAATTCCTGTCATTTTTCTTACCTCCCTTAATCATCTTCTTTCAGTATCTTCTGGAAGAATTTACTGAACGCTAAAATAAGCAATAGTAACAACACAGACAAAGCAGCAGCAACACCCATTTCGGATCTTAAAATCCCGTAGTCTTCAATATGATTGATCACCATTTGTCCAGAATTTTGAGGTGTGGGATTAGCTCCAGAGAGTGCAACACCAATCGCTCCAGCAGAGAAAGTTCCAACTATCGACATGACTGCAGAAAACATCATTTGTTTTTTGATTGAAGGAATCGTAATATAAAAAATTTCTTGAAAACGATTGCGAAGTCCATCAATGTATGCAGCTTCATAAAGATCTTTATTCACATTTAAAAGTCCTGCCAAGATGGCAAGAAAACCGACACCCATTGAACTCCAAATACTTACCAAAATCATAATCGGCATTAAGTAATCTGGATTTTGCAAAAACTGGAGTGGTTCATTAATTAAGCTCATCCGTAGTAACAGAGAGTTGGTAATACCTTGTTCGTTTCCACTAAAGATAATTTTCCAGACCACTGCAATCGCAACACCTGCAGTCATCGATGGGGAATAAATGATTAGTGCGAGAAAAGTTCGCATTTTAGGTGTTATTTGTGACAATATCCAAGCAAGCATGAAACTTAAGATATAACCACCAGGTCCTACGATAAAACTAAAAAGCAATGTATTGGGTAGAATCGTCTTCATGAAAATTTCATCTTCGGTTAAAATGTACAAGTAATTATTGATTCCATTAAATCTTGGTGCTTGAATACCATTAAAATAAGTGAACGATAAAGCAAAAGCAAGTCCAACTGGAATAACAATAAAAACAACAAACATCAACACATAAGGTGCAAGAAAAAGAACGGTAGTTCTATTTTTTTTCTCAAGAAATTCAACGACCTTTGTTTCACCTTTACTCATAAACTGAAACATCGGTTTAAAGAATTGAACCAATTTTATACCTAGTGCTTTCATCGGCATCAACCCTCCTCAATCCATGAAGCGACATCTTCTTTGGTAATAATGATATATGGCTTAATGATTTGTCCGTTTTGATCAATGTAACCAAACTCCTGGTACTTTCTAACTAATTCACGTTGAATCAAAATACGTGCATCATCAACAGCACTTCTAACATCTATCCCGTCAAAGACAACTCTATTCCATATATTTGATAACTCGCGTTCTAGTTTATAACCACCAGGTACTTTAGGTACTTCATGAAGATGTTCCCATTGTTCTAAGATAATTTGAATATGTTCTTCAGGAATGGGTAAAGTCTTAAACGCTTCGACATTTGCTGAATTCCATAAGAAACCATCGCCATATGTGACAAGTAAATTATGGATGAACCATGATTGCGTTTCTGTGCTCATCCACCAGCTTAAGAGTTTCCAAGCTTCTGTCTTTTTTTCGCTTTTTTCGAAAATAACACTCGCCTGAGCTGCACCGGTGTGGTCTCTTCTAATATTTCCATTGCCATCATCAACACCTGGAGCTAATGCAATTTGCCATTTGTTTGAAATTTCAGGAGCAGCAAATGTTAATTGAACATAAGTGTTAAAACTACTGACACCTATTGGGATTAGTGATTCTCTAAAACTATTGTAGAAATTAGGCACCTGCAAGGGTAAGCTGTACAACGTATACAGATCAACCATGGTATTAATGCCTTTGAGGGCATTCGGTGTGTCAATTAAAACATTAAAACCATCGGTTGAATATAGTTCACTGCCATGTTGATAGACAAAAGGTGCTGTTGCATTGAAACCTTTGAGTGCACTATCTTGTGAAAGTGGTAGATAGAAATTCATACCATAGCGTTGAAGCGTTGGTAAAATGGAGATCATATCTTGGTATGTATTTGGCACGTCAATCTGAAGTGCGTTCATCACATCTTCACGATAAAACGTTACCGTAAAATCTTGAGTCTCTGGTAAACCGAATACTTTTCCATCGTGAATCATGTTTAAAAAAGAACCCGGCATAAATTGTGCGATGACTTGATTGAAATCTTCAAACTCACGCATATTTGCTGCTGCACCACGTAAACCTAATTCATATGGTAACCACGCTGAAACACCAAGTGCCATATCAGGTTGCGTATTTGCTGCATTTGCTAAGATGAGTTTTTGCTCATTGGGCATTACTGCATATTTGACGCGTATGCCTGTTTCTTTGGTAAACGTTGCATCTGTCATTTGTTGCATCATGGAAATATAGTATCTTGAGCGGTTCACCCAAACTTCAATGTCGTAATCTTGTGTTGTTTGAAAATTACTCGCAGCTTGGTATGTTTTAATACCTGCAATCCATTCCTTAAGGAAGAATACTTTTTCTTTAGGTAACTTTACATTGCTTGAATGGATATAAATCTTATCAACTGCCATGGGTTGGTTAATCATTTGTTGATTAATTAAGGCTAGAATTTGTGATAATGAGTTTGATCCTACAGACAATAAATTTAGACGGTGCGGAATTTTATTGATATCACGTCTTAGTGTATGCAATTTACTTAGCCCTAATTCAAGCTGTTTTTGAATCTCTGTTGATTTTCTATCTACAGTTGACATTTTACTCACAGCTTCATATACGGCACTAAGATCTTGATACCATCCATCAAAAAGCGATTGTGTTTCTGGGATAAAGGCACCAATATTCCATTCACGATTCTCGTCGGTTTCACCACCGGTGAGTTTTTTTAGTTTAATTCCGTAATCACTAATTTCATCAATGATCCGTTGAACCGTCATGTAATGATCATCGTAGAGACTTGCATCAACTTCCAAGTCAATAGAATTGATACCTTTTTCTAAATAAAGATGGAAGAAACCATCCTTAGATCCGAGTGTCTCATTTTTCCAATCCGATGTATATCCGAACGTGTAAGCATGCAGTTCATCAAATGGTATCGCACCATTGACATAAATGTTACGATACACATCCCGATTGTCATAAAATGCATTTTTGTATTTTAAGGTTATATTGTAATAACCACTTTCTTCAACGTTAAAATAATAGGTCAGTCGATGTCCAATTTTCGAGAATGTATACCCCATGATATTCAGGTAATTTTTTTGTGTTGAAAACGGAGAGACTGATGGTGTTTTATCTGTTTCAGGTATCATGGAAACATTGTTTTTGAATGTATAATTTTCTGCTTCTAAAACGATGAGTTGGTCTTGAGTTAGCGTAGCTTGTTGGAGATTCCTGTAATCTTCGTAATCTCTTTGAGCATGTGCATCATATATTCTTAAATCACCCAAGAAAAACTCGCCTTGTTCCTTAATCAGCTTAATGGTGTTAACACCCTCGTTTAAGAAAAAAATGACTGGACGATCGAAGAGAAACAATTGGTCACGTAAAAAGACCCTATTCCAAATTGAGACAGGGAGGTGTTGATCGTAGATCTGATTTTTGTAACTATCAAATTGAATTTCATTATTCGCAAGCGCCCATTTTGTAAGCAAGCGGATGTTTGATGCATAGTCATTCAGAATTCCATTAACTTCAACTGAGATTTCATTTGGCTTAACCGATGTTCCATCTGACAAATAATCAACAGCAAAAAAGTAGTCACCCGCTGTGTCGACTTCGATGTTAAACTCAATCACATCTTGGACATCACTATGCCAATCGATTACTCTACTGCCATATCCTTTATCATCATCAACGAGAGGTATATTACCCTGCGTTTGTTCTAGTTCCTCGAGTGAGAAATGTTGTCGAAATCCGAGGAGATCAGCATCTTGAATAAAAGGATATGGGGGGTGAACAGTGTCCCCCCCCATACTATCTACATCTACATTGATAAATTTCGATAATATGAATAGTAGAGCAAATGCACTTAAGATGGAACCACATGTCATCCATATGATTCTTTTCAATAATAGTTTATTTGCTGTCATATTCATCCCCCAAAGTGAGTTAGCTATTGATTGCCTGGTCTAGCGCAATTTGAGCTTTGATAAATTCGTAGTTAATTAAGTTTTGTAATTGTTGTGTCATGTAATCTGCATAAACAATCTTACCGAATTGTGCATCCCATAAGAGATCGCCAATGGATAAGGTAGAACCTGGAGCATTGTTTGGTCTTGAAATAGTTGCATCAATACCGGTATTATATGTAAATCTAGCTACAGTAAAGCCTGGAACGAACTTGTTACCTTCAACAAGAACTTGTACGGTACCAGCTGCTGCTGCTTCAAAAATTTCTTTAACGCCATGAACTGGATAATTTGTAAACCATTTGTCGATGATTGTTTGGTTTGTGCTGATTGGAAGACCTGAAATACCAAGTGCAACTTCACCTGCTGCTGTATCTGGAACTGTATTTTCAATGATATCAAACATTGAATTAATACCATCAGTACCAAATGTCATCCATTTAGCAACTTCATATGCTGCAGCTAAGTTCTTCGTTGTCTTAGAAATACCATAGAAGTCAGAAACACCAACCACTTTGTTCCCTGGAACACCAATAAATTGAACATCAAATCCTGCTGCAGTTGCAGCTGTAGCTCTTGCTGTGGCACTCCATGTACCATCCCATTGGAATGCTAATTGACCATTGTTAAATGCTACCCAGTGATTTGTACCAAATCTTGCAACACGTGGTGATACAAGAGGACCATCGCCATCTGGATCAGTGTTATCAAATGATTCTGAAGCCCAACCATTTAACATAATGCTACCAGCTGCTGCTAAAGCGTCTTTGACTGGTTGGCTGTTATATAAGAATTCACTACCCGCTAAACCTGCATGACCAATACCAAGTGGTGTTGCACTTTGTGCATCAAGAATCGCTGGTAGCCAGTTAAATAAATCTGCTGGATGATTTAAACCTGCGGTTGATGTGCCATCAAGTTTTGTGGTATCTGTTGCATTTTCAATTGCTTGAATCCATTGTGCATAAGTATAACCCATGGTTGTAAAATCTGTTAATGTACCTGTTTCTTCAATGAGGTCTAAGTTTGCATAATAGCCTAGATAGTTAAGCGCTGCGGGAACCGCGAAAATCTTTCCACTGTAAGTGATAGCGTTTCTTAACGCAACTGGAAGATTATTCCATTCTGGATCAGCTGATGCAACCGATGTGATGTCGCCTGCATAACCCATGGTAATGTGGTTTGGAATATTACCGGACATGAAGACATCTGGGAATGTACCAGCTGCTGCTTGCGCTGCTAAGAATTGATCGTAATTGCCTGTGTACTCAACTATTCTAACTTCAATGGTTTCGCTTTGGTCATTGAACGCTTTAATTCTTCTTCTGAAAAGGTTGTTTTGTTCAACTGTACCCATATTCCATGATGCAAAGGAAACAACTGTCTTCGCACCGTATGCTACTGTGACATTACGTGTTCTAGAAATCATGTTGCCTTGGCTGTCTGTAATGGAATAAGTTAACACATAAGTACCCACTTCGTTCACATTCACGGTACCTGTAACAACGATGTGTGCTGTTATAACACCATCTTCAGCATCGGTTGCAGATACAGCAAAAAGTGGATTAAAGTTTTGACCATAAGTTACGGTGATATCACCAATACCCCATAGCTGTGGAGCTTCACCAACAACAACAGAAACTTGTCTGGTTTGTGTCGTAATGTTATTAGCACTATCAATAACGACATATGTAATGGTGTAAGTTCCTTGAGCATTCGTGTTGACTGTACCTGAAATAGCAATGCTACTTGTTAAGTCGCCATCTTCAGCATCGGTTGCTGTAACACCAGCAGCTGGATCAAAGTTTTCCCCAACTTTGATGACCGCGGGAGCAATACCTGAAATCACCGGTGCTGCATCTGTTGGCTCAACTGTAGGTGTAGGCTCATCTTTACAAGCTGCAAAGCCAAATGCCATGAAGAGTACCGTAATTAAAATAAAGACTTTCTTCATTTTTTCCATTTCTCCTTTTTTATTTAGCGAATGTAATCGCTTTCTTATATCATGATTTTATCAAATACGAATAAGGCTGTCAACGATTTTTTTTATTTTATTAAACGTTTCAATAACTATTAATTCTTTAACTATAGTTAATGTATGCGTTTTAGCAAATATTAATATCATTATTTCGCATATTTTTTCGCTTGATTTAGGCATACTCAATTATACAAAGTGAAACGTTTAACTAAATCTTGTTTATGAATCTTAAACTATTGGCGATTTCAGTAAGTGGGTCTTCACCATAAAAATCATCTTGTTCAACAATTGCATAATGAATATTGCATGCTTTTAAGGTGTTAATAATGAGAGGATAGTCCATATTTCCATCGCCTATTGAAGCGAATTGCGGTACAGAAACCCACTGATCGTGCTGTTTGATCTTCATATCTTTGATGTGAACAACATCAATTGAATCCTTATATTTTTTAATAAATTCAACAGGGTTTATTCCAGCAAATTGAAGCCAGTACAGATCAGGTTCTAAAGAGAGGTTGTTTTTCGTCATGTTTTGGATGATAATATCCATCGGTAAAAAAGTCCCGATTTTTGCAAATTCATAAGCATGATTATGATATATAAGTTTAAGTTGATGGGGTATTAACTTTTTCGCGATTTTGTTCATCTCAAACACAAAATCCTGATAATGTGTCAAGTTTCTCCGATCGTATGGTTCGGGTATGGCACCAATACCAATATAACTCGTTCCGAGTTGTTTATGAAAAATGACCATTTGATCAAAATCTTCTTTAAGTTGATTAAAATCGACATGTGTTGCTACAATCGATAATCCTAACTCTTTACAAACCGAAGAAAATATATCAACTTTATCCTGTGTAAAGCGACCAATCCCTGAAAGTTGGACAGCATCATACCCGATTTGTTTCACTTGTGCTAAAGTCGTTTTGATGTCTTCTTCTGTTTTAATGTAATCTCTGAGTGAATAAAGTTGTAAGGCAATTCTCATGATTTCAACCCCTTATTTAAATTCTTTTGGATGAATCTTCTTATAAGCTTCAATATATTTTGTCCGATTGGTTTTGACCAAGTGTGTTTCACAATATCGTTTTAGATTCCCATTTGCGTGAAATGGTCCACCTTCTTCAATCACTTGCCATAGAGGATCCGTTTTATACTCCATTTTCATCATTTGTTCATCGGTCCAAGCGAATAACTTGCTTTCTGCTTGCAATACAATTTCTGGACGCTTGCTTGCAAGATTAAACTGCTCATACGGATCTTTTTCTAAATCAAATAGCATGTGTTTTGGAAAGAAATGGTAACCATCATGGTAAGTTCTGATATATATATAGTTTGCAAAACGAACACTACGTTGTGCAACATGAGACATTTGTGATAAAACCACGAATGGATGAGAGGTGTCTTTTCCTTCCATCACCGTATCTTTAAAACTCTTGCCATCCCAATGTTTGGATTGATGTGGGTATTTTATCATCTCAGCGATGGTTGGGACCAAATCCACATTGTAGTGTAATCCGGAATCTCTTTTACCCTTAAGTCCCCCTGGCCATTTGACAATCATGGGAAGTCGACATGTCATTTGATCTGCGAGTCCGTGTTCCGCATAAATGCCCATTTCTCCTAATGTTTCACCATGATCACTTGAAATGATGATTGCCGTATCTTCGTAGATACCCTTCTCTTTAAGTATTTGGATCAATTTTCCGACAGCTTCATCTGCATACTTAATACCTGTATCATATCCATGATAAAGATCTTGAACATCATTCAAGGAATCGAGGCGCCCCATTTGTCTTGGAAACTTAGCTTTATTTTCATAATCTGAATACATTCCAATCTCTTGTGCACAATGCGGTCCTGCCATTTTGTGATGTTCATCAAAGACTTCCTGTGTCAACCAAGTGGGAAGGTCACCTTTTTCAATGGCATGTTCATAATCCATAGGTACACGATATGGTGTGTGCGGATCCCAAAAATTGACATGCAAATACCAAGAATCTTTTTCACCTTTTTCTTGCAACCATTTTTCAGCAATCGGTAAAATATCATGTGCAGATTCATCACCAAATTTACCTGTATCATGTATCTCATTGAACCCACAATAAAAATACCAAGCAGAATGTCTTGAGGCAAAAGGGGTGATTCCTGCTGTGTAAAAACCATGTGTTCTCAACATGCCAAATAAACTTTCTCTTTCAAAGCGATGTTTAAAATCTCTTCTAGGATCAATTTTGAGTTGTGATGTCGTGTTTCCATGATTGACGACACCGGTATGAATACCAAATTGGCCAGAAAAAAGTGCCGTTCTTGATGGTAAACAAGGTGCATCAGAAGTGTAATAGTTATCAAAAACAATACCATCGTGTGCGAGTTTATCGATGTTAGGTGATGTTTTTTTAGGGTAACCATAACATCCTAAATGGTCTGGACGCATTGTATCGATATCAATGTATAAAATTCTCATTTTTCTCCACCTTCCCATTGGGTATATTTTTTATCATTTGATGTGAACCCAAGTTTTTGGATTGCACGTTGGATAAATTCACTGTTTGTAACGAGTCTTTGTATGGTTTGATTTAAATAATTATCAAGCATAATGATCGTAGGTCCTTTATCGATACCAATGTATGTCTTTGAATACCATGGTTCCTCTTCAAAATGAAATGAATCGTATAAACCATAGGATCCCCACATGTTTTCATCACGAGACATCAACTCAAGCATAGCTTTCGTTTCATCAGGTGTGAAAATGATCGATGAGAGCGATGCATATGGCGCAACAGTTCCATCAATTCTAGGTCTATAATCAAGCTGACTAAAACCCCAAGGTGGTCCACCAACAACTAAATATCCTTTTTGATTGTGCATGGCGGTGAGTCCCCAATAACCTTTTTGAAATGTTTTAAAATGTGTTTGGTCAATGCACCATTGTCTGTTTGCTTTTGTCGCAATCACAGAGTTTTCAAACCAATCAAATCCTTTGGGGTCTTTGAACGTTTTAAAATCAATAAATGCATGTGAAAATTGGTGAATGAAAAGTGCATTAGTGTAGCAGTAAACATAGTTCGGTCCTCTATAAGAACCCACATGTCTTTCAAATCCGAAATAAAGTCTTCTTGCATCTTCAGCTGAAGTCTTCTTTTGACCCGCGTATAAAAAATACATCATCAATTGTTCTGCGTAATGATCCCATTTTGCCTGACTCCAACCTGTTGGATAGCGCTCTGAAATGTGGTGATGAGCCATCCGAAAAACAGGTTGATCTGGATGAATTAGCCACGCCCAATCGGTTTCCTCAAGCATTTTATCAACCAACGTCTTGATCTCACCTTTGAAATATTCTGAAGCGCTGAGTGCTCCCATTAAGAGTATCGCGGTATCAATAGTTGAATACTCAGATGGTCGACCTTTTTTTAATCCATAATTAATGGCGGTATCTTTATCGATAAAGTGTATGTAAAAGCCATGCTTTTGATCAACATTATTAATCACCGTTTGAAGTGTCCCCAATGTTCTCTGATACCCTTGTTCAAAGGTGATAAAACTTCTTTCAACGCCAATAACATACGCACTTAATGCAAAACCAACAGCTGCAATTGATGCCATAGCAGAGTTACGTGAAGAATCCAATGTGAGTCCAAATCCAGGTGATTTGATATCTTGATTCGATTCATACCAAAAATAGTCAAAACAACCTTTAATCTCTTTTTCAATGACTTGATTAATGTCCATGCTTAACTCCTTTGCAATGCCAAACAACTGTTATATCGCCTTGTGACAAAAGTTGAATTCGCTTGTTTGATAAAATGCGAATCATTGGGTTTGGCTCAGGTATATAGTCGCTTTCATATTGAATCATATCTCCAGAGACAATGGTTTTAAATGTTAGCGAGATGGTATCGCTTTGAACATCTTTATATATGACCTCTGCGGTAGCGTATTGAACTGTAAAATCTTCGGTAATCTTCCAACGATAGGGTAACATTAACCCTTGTCGCATTGGAATAGTAAAAGTATATCCATCAAACAAATCACAACCTAAAAAGGAAATCTTTGACCTTTTTTCGAATTCTTCAAAATTATGAATGAAGATAAAATCCCCCTCTTCACCTGAACGAATTGAAACATTTAACCATTCATCAGAAATACCTGAAGAACGTAAGCCTATCTCTTGGAATATTTCATACATCAACTGATCAATATAATCCCAATCACTCTTGATAGCCATACCAAAAACATAGACAATGCCTAAATCAATTTTTTTATGAAATCCAGTAACCTTTTGATGATCTAAATCGAGTGTAGCAAATCCTTCGTTGACGTCATAAATCTGAGCAGCATGGCAATTCACCGAGTCGTGACCATTGATATTCACCCTCTTGCCATAAACTTTTTGATCAATGGCTACACCAATATAATCTTTTAGAATTGTACATGGACGATCTAATAAATCTTTCGTTGGCAATTCGGGAAAGATGAACAACTTCCCGCCTTCTTTAACATAATCTACCAGTTTCACTTGTGCATCTTCTCTCATCCATTCTGTCGAAAAACAGATGAGTGTCGGATTTGCTTTTGGGTCGGGGTAATCACCTATCATATCAACTGCATCAAACGAAATATTATTCATCACCAAACTTTTACCAATCCCGTTGTATAAATAGTTTTGACGCATATTTTGTAAAGTGTTTGCTTGATGTCTCGTAAAATCATTTTTAAATTCGGTCATATAATAATCAGGGTCAAAAGCAAGTGTTGTTTGCGTTTTAAGTTTCGCTTTTACAAAAGCTTTTCCATATGCATTTGATACAGCAACAAGATGCTTAATGATATGATAATGACGTCGTAAAGTGCCATCGGTACCAATCGCTGACTGCCAGTCATGACGTCTTGATATGAGCCCTATCTCTTCATAATTTTCCCCACCGACGAACATATAATAATTAATTGCATTCATGCCATTGGATATGGTAAGACGTGTTTTTAGGTCATGTGTTGTAGGCTGTAATCGAGGAACACCATTTTGAAATCCACCTTGAAACTCAGCACTGAAGAGAGGTTGATTTTTAGGCTGTATCGCACGCGTGAAAGCGTTGGCTAAAACAACATCAAAGAAGTTTTCACTCACAATATTACCCACATAATAATCGCCTGCGATGATAACATCCTTGATTTTTGTCGTCTCATACAGTTGTGATAATCCAATAGGGTATAGATTCCCTCTTTTCCCATAATCGATGCTTGAAAAACCATGGACGTTAACAACTGGCATTGATTTCGCACCATAATAAGATGCAATCTCTATCAATTTTTCTAAATAAACCCTGATGTATTCTCTAAAAAATAACTTATAGGCTTGGCTGATGACAAAAGATGCTTCTTTACTGACTTTATTCATCCGATATGCTTCGATATATTGCTCAAAATGTTCAAAAGGTTCTAGTTCAACATCAAAACATTCTCTGCCAAAACGATTGGTAATATACGTTTTAAATGAGTGAAGTGTCGTATCTGAATAATCCCCTTGACTTGATACCCAGTGATACATACCAACTTCATTGTCATATTGGATCATGACGATTGGTCCACCGCACTGATGTTCATAATCCTTTAATAGTGTAAATACCTCCTTATACCACCCTTTTACAAAATTGAGATATGTCGGGTGAAGGTAACTGACTAAACCCATGGAGGGATGGAAATTACCATCTTCTTTTACTGCCCGTATTTCAGGATGTTCTTTGATAAGCCACTCTGGAATCCCTGAGTTTACAAGCTCAGACATGACATAAGGACCTGGTCGAACAAGTAACCATAAACCGATGTCTTTCACCATATCTAAAAATGCTTTTAAATCTCTTTCAGCAGATGATTGTCCATATAAATCAATTTGACCCTTTTGGGGTTCATGCCATATCCAAGGAATATAAGTGCTAACCAAGTTGAATCCAGATGCTTTAATCTTCTTTAATCGATCATACCATTCTGTTTTAGGCACACGGAAGTAGTGAAACTCACCACCCCAAACAAAACACTCTTCTTCATTGATCTTAAACATCTCATGATCATAACTAAACATTTTTTTCACCTCTTATCAAATGATAAACACGCACTTCATATGGACTTAATAGCGATGCTTGAGGTTTTCCTTCGTTACACAGCACTAAAGTCATCTGATCAACATCCCCCTCAAAGTAGACATCATCTTTCGAAACATTCGCTATAATCAATAAAACTTGATCTTCGTAAATTCTCTTATAACAAAAGAGACGTTCATCCTTGAGATTGACTAAATCGTATGCACCATGAACGACGATGGGCATTGTTTTTCTCATTTGAATGAGTTTTTGATAAAAGTAGAATACTGAATTTTCGTCTTGAAGCGAAGATTGAACATTAATCGTTACATAATTTGGATTCACCTCTAGCCAAGGAGTAGCATCACTAAATCCCGCATGCAATGAGTCATCCCATTGCATCGGCGTTCTTGCATTATCTCTACCTTTTGCATTCAGTGATTCCCAGACGCGATTCTGATCCCAAATTTTACTTTTTTCATGATACATGTTGATTGCTTCAACGTCCCTAAGCTGATTATAATTGCTCATTTTGATGTTAGTCATAGCAATCTCCTCACCTTGATAAATAAAAGGTGTCCCCTGCATCATGTGAAGCAACGCTCCAAACATTTTCGCGCTTTTTTCACGATAACACTGATCATCGCCCCATCTTGAAACTATACGTGGTTGATCATGATTGCTCCAATATAAACTGTTCCAACCTTTTTGATAGAGCGCTATTTGCCAATTAGATAGCACGCGTTTTAAGTCGTTTAATTCAAGTGGTTTCAAATGCCATTTATCGCGATGTGGTTCTTGATCGAGTGCGATATGTTGAAATTGAAAAACCATATCCATTTCATGAGATCCTTCTTTGGTAAATTGAATCGCTAAATCTGGTGTGACACCTCCGGTCTCACCAACAGTTAAAACCTGTCTTCCCTTGAAACAAGCAAGGTGCATTTCTTGAAGGTAAGCATGTAACATCGGTCCATTTCCGATAATACCTCGGTCAATATCTTTGCCAATCAAATCGATCACATCCATACGAAACCCATCAACACCTAAATCAAGCCAAAAATTGATCATTTTGTAGATTTCATGTCTAAGTTTTTCATTTTTCCAATTCAAGTCAGGTTGTTTTTTACTAAATAAATGAAGATAATAAGCTGATTGATCCGGTGTTAACTCCCAAGCACTACCTCCAAAAAAGGAGCCTTGATTTGTGGGTGGTTGACCATCATGATTTTCCTTAAAAACATAGAAATCACGATATGGAGAACGTGGATTGCTTAATGCCTCTTTAAACCAAACATGTTCATCACTCGTATGATTAACAACTAAATCCATGATGATTTTTAAACCTTTTTCATGCGCACTTTCTAAAAGTTTTTTAAATTCATCCATCGTACCAAACATGGGATGTATTTGATAATAATCTGCAATATCATAACCGTTATCATCCATCGGTGACATATAGATTGGACTCAGCCAAAGAATATCGATACCAAGTTTTTGCAAATAATCTAATCTGCTGATTATACCACCAATATCACCGATACCGTCTTGATTTGAGTCTTGAAAACTCATGGGATAAATTTGGTATATCACTGATTTTTCATACCAACGATTCATCGTGCACCTCACTATTTTCGTTTAAGATGGTGGTCAATTACCATCGGTTTATTCACATTTTTTTGCTGGTAAATTTTCGTAATTATTTCTAAACAAGTCAGCGTATCTTTAGCATTTATAACTTCACCATATCGATAAAGTAAGAAATCGTATAAATCATGAATTAATTTTTCATGACTGACACCAAAATAAAATTTTTCTCCGTGTAATGATGCATCTTTCTCTATGAGAATTAAATTGTCTTCTGTGTTCTGATAAAGTCGGTCACCTATCAGTTTAAATCGTCCCTTTTCGAGAACAATATCAATTTCAACGGGAGAATCGATTACGTTGCTTGTCGTTGCAGACAAAAATCCCCTTGCTTGATTCTTAAACTGTATCGAGACATTTGCTTGATCTTCAACTTCGATTTCTGGTAAGAAGTAATTAAAATAAGAACCATAAAATGATTCAACTTCACCACCTAAAAGTGTGATTAAGTCAAGCGTATGAATAGCTTGATTGATTAAAACGCCACCACCTTCGTGTCTCCATGTCCCACGCCACTCATCTTTTTGATAGTAGGCTATATCCCTTTTCCAATAAACAAGTCCTCTAAGGGATAAAAGTTTTCCAAAAGTTTTGTTATCTATGATTGACATGAGTTTACGTGTCGTTTTATTCGATCTATTTTGTAGGCAAACAGACAGTATCACATCGTGTTCTTCCGCTAAAGAGACTAATTCTATCGCTTTTAGATAATCTATCGCTAACGGTTTTTCTGCAAGAACATGAATGTTGTGTTCAAGCAAGTCTTTGATAATCTCGTAGTGTGTATCATGTGGAGTTAACACATGACAAACGTCAGGACGCAAACTGATGAGTTCTTCATAACTACTGACGTAAGGGATATGGAATGATTGACTCGCTTTTATAGCTTTTTCAATTTGAATGTCATAAATCCCAACGAGTTCAACATTCATATAGTTAAGTATGTGTGGAATATGAATTTTTGAGATTTCACCAACTCCGATAACACCTACCCTAAGTGTTTTCATGTGTTTTCTCCATAGCTATACGTTTATCTAACTCACGAATGAATAATTCTTCATCGAGATGTTCGCATTCAATGGTTTTTTGCAGAAATGAGGATAAATGCATCGCATTAGAAAGTGTCAATCCATGAATACCTTCAACTCCCGGAGCAAGCAAGCGTTTATTTTCTCTGATTGCATCAACGAAATTTTGTAAAATGATTTGATGTTGTATACCCCAAGGATTTTCTTTAATTTCGAAGACTTCCTTTTTAAATGGTGGTGCTGCAAATGCATTCTCATGATGAAGAGAATCAAACTCACGTTCATCCATATCAAGACGATAAAACGTTAAGTTGCCTTGTTCAGCGATTAATTTGCCACGACTTCCAATCACCTCAAGACGATTTGTTCCAGGGGCATCAAATGTACTCGTTACGAAAACACCTGTTGCCCCATTGTGATAGGACAAAAAAACTGTGACGTCATTTTCCACTGTGATGTGTCGATGTGCGCCAAAATTCATGAATGCTGTGATTGTTTTGGGCATACCAAACAGCCATTGAAGAAGATCAAGTTGATGTGGTGCTTGATTTAAAAGCACACCACCGCCTTCTTTTTCCCAAGTAGCTCTCCATCCCCCACTTCGATAATATGTCGTTGAACGATACCAATTTGTAACAATCCAGTTAATTCTTCTAAGTTCACCAAGTTCATTGTTTTCTATCATTTCTTTTATCTTTTGATACAGTGGGTTGGTTCGTTGATTCATCATGATCGAAAATACTTTTTGAGATTGTTCAGCAGCTCTGTTGAGTATCCTCACATTTTTTGTAAAAACACCCGCAGGTTTTTCAATTAAGAGGTGTTTTTTATGTTGAATGACTTCTAAACCTAATGTGGGATGAAAGTAATGAGGAGTCGCAACAATCACAGCATCTAGTTCAGAGTCTTGAATGAATGTATCAAAATCGTTGTGTGTAAAGACGCCTTCAAACTTTTTAGCCCAATCCAATCTTGATTGGTCTATATCCATGACTGAATGTAAACATGCATTGTGAATTTTCCCGGTAAAAAGTGATTCTGCGTGGAAACTACCCATGTTCCCGATACCCACGATTCCAATATGAATAGGTTTCATTGTTTTCTCCTTAGTGAAACGTTTCATTTCGTTTGTAAAAAAAATATAAAACGCTTACAAATGAACACATTTATTATACTAGACTTTATTTCAAAAGACAATCACGGTATGAAATTACTTTTGAAATAAATGAAAAAAAGCTTTTTGAGACGCCTTAAACGCTTGAAAACCGTCTTCGTATCTCATCTTGTCCTCTCTGTTTGATTCAAGTTTACTTAAGTATTGAAATTTATAAAGATGCGGTTCTAATGTGTAGAATCCATCATACGACATGGATTTTAACGCTGCCAAAAGGCTAAGTATTTTCCCATCACCTGAGCCTATCAGGACATTGTCACCCGATCCATAGACGGCATCTTTTAAATGAAAATCTGCAATACGTGATTTTAACTGATTAAATGCAACCATTGGATCATCACCAACTTGCACGAAATTTGCAGGATCAAATGCAACCATAAACTGTGGATGATTGACATTCATGACGNNTATGACGATTTCTTCACAAAAACGCACGCGATCTCCGTAAATATCTTTTTCATTTTCATGCAAGACAATGATATTATGATGCTCAACGCGTGCCATAACACGCTTGATGAATGATACTACGCGTTTCAAATCCTCTTCGTGATGGCTTTTTGTATATAAACTAAAAATACGTAAGTACCGTGTATTTAGTAGCAGCATGATTTGAATTAAATGATCAAGTTTGCCTAATTGTGATTCTTGTGCTTCTTCGTCATGAATGGATACTTTACCAACTGGTGAACCAATTGAAGATACTCTTAAATTATATTTACATAAAATAGGATAAACGTCTTGCTTAAATTCTTCAACGGTAAAATCAAGGATGTTCTTGTGACCTATACTGCGCAAAGCTATGTAATCCATGCCAAGCGTTCGCAACGAAAGACATTGTTTTTCAAAATCATCATCAATCTCATCAGCAAATCCACTTAGTTTAAATTCACGCATTGTAGTTCTCCTTAAACGTTTCGATAATCGTTATTTAGTGTTTTCGATACCTTTATTTTAACATAGACTCATGAAAGTACAAAAAACGGTTATACCGAGACAACCGTTGTTAAATGCTTATCTTACTCGTTTCAATTTACTTTCGTTTTTATTTGTTTTCTGAATCATTAGTCCAAACAAAACAAAAATTAACCCCGAAGGAAGTGCAGGCACTAGAGTGTATTTCAAACATACGGCTAATGACCATGAAAACAGATTGAACTGTCTAATGGCAGCAAACGCTAGGATTGCGACCAATATTAAAAGAAGTCCAAATCCTTGAAGAATCATATGGAATCTCAAAGGCTGTTTGGTTGAAGGCACTAAACTGATGCTTTTTTGATTGATATCTTGAATCTTTCTGGCATCATCATGTTTCACTGGAACCCATTCTACATCACCAAACAAAGCAACTATCATTAAGAATATGCTTATTAATGAAAACCATGGCGATAATAAAACATAAAATAGTGTTTTATAAAAACTACAGTGTATTTGTTTACGTTCACGGTAAACAATAAGTGCAGCTCTTGCAAGGTTACTGACATAAGAGGATCCCCAATAGGTACCAAATCCAATCAATACAGCTTTCCAACTAAAATTATGTGTGACCCAAATGCCAATGACTAAACTTGCGGTTGCGTATGTGACATTAAGTAAGAATGTTAACAAGGGGTATGGCATAATATAGAAAAGCATGTCATAATTCGTAAAACTCTTATGTTTAAATATCCCTTTAAACAACATTTTCCATGTTTTCGCAAAGACGACCAAACGACCTCTGGTCCAACGTACACGTTGTCTAAAACCCACTTTAAAACTTGTCGGTTGTTCATCATAATGAATTGCAGCCTCACAATAGCCAATTTTAACATTTTGTGCAGTCATATACATCGTGAGTTCTGAATCTTCGGTAAGTGAATGATAGTTCCAACCATCTTTAAGCAAGTGACTACTGATCATAAATCCTGTTCCTGCAAGATGTGTACCTGTTCCCATCAGTTGTCTTGGACGATGGTTATAAACAGTTCTACCATAAAAATGAATAGCATAAGCGGATGAAACCCAGTTGGTTTCAAAGTTTTTAGAGTTGCGGTAACTTGTGACGATATTTTTATTTTCAACAAAAGCTTTGTTCATTTCGTGAATATAATTGACATCCAATAAATTATCTGCATCAAACACGAAATATGCATCAAAGGAGGTTATGCCATAATCTTTTTCAATCTGTTGAAACAAATACTCCAGAGCCCATCCTTTACGCTTTTTGGTTTCATCAAAACGTTCATAAACATGGCATCCCATTTGGCGTGCGATTTCAGCAGTTTTATCATTACAGTTATCTGCAACTACAAAGATTTCAATTAAATTTTGATCATATGCTTGTTGATGGATACTTTCAATTAAGTTCCCAATTACTTTTTCTTCATTGCGGGCAGGAATAACAATACCATAACGCTTTCTGACATCAGTTTCTTGAAATGTTTTAGGTTTAAAGAACAAACCAACAATAAATTGAACCGATTTATGAAAATTAAATATGCCCAACAAAAGACCCAAGACTATAATAATCTGATTGAGTTGATCCATACAAAAAAAACCCCCATATCACATAAAAAAACATTTATCTTACATATTGTATCACGAAAGATAGAAAAAATACTTACCAATTGTAGTTTGATATAATAGACAACAAAAACAAATTGTTATAAGATAATTGTACAACAACGAGTTGACTAAAAATAAAAAAAGCGAGATGAACATATGCTAAATCGAAAGCCTTCAAGATTTTTAAGGCTGCTTAAAGAATCTCTTCGATTGGTCAAACTAAGACCTTTGGTTTTAATTCTTGTTATGCTTGCTCTTCCAATCATTTACCTCATTGTTTATGCAACTGGTGGTATCAAATTTGTTTATTCCCATTCAATGTATATTCCTATTGTTATCGCAGGCATTTATTACGGTGCCATCTTTGGCATCGCGACAGGTTTTATTGCTGCCATTTTGTTGGGTCCTTTAATGCCTATTGATACCCTCACTAATGAAATGCAAGTCCCTGAAAACTGGATATATCGTATGATCATTTTCATTTTGGTCGGCGGCATTATCGGTTATGCCGCAGATAAACTGAGAAAAGATAGTGAACACATTGAAACCTTGATGTCATCCAATCAGGAAACAAAGGTACCTAACACGAATGCGCTTAAAAAAATGAGCGAAAGTTTACCACATACTACATATTCCATCATGACCATTTTAGTCAATAACCATCATAGTATCATCGATTTACTTGGTGTCTCTCTTTATTATGAACTTATTCATTTACTTTATGAAGACTTGACAAAACAATGTAGGCATGGTGTTATCATCATTCAATCAGATAGCAATAAATTGTGGTTGATTGTCCCACATGAAAACATTGATTTAGAGATTCAAAAACTTTTGTTGGTATTAAATCAGCCTAGACAGATCCGTGGCATTCCACTTTATGTTGATTTTTCTGTTGGTGCTACATTATGTTATGACGTGCACCACATTAAAAACTTTGAGATATTCGAAATGAGTGATGTCGCAGCGAGACATGCACAAATTCAAAACCTTCCCTTTGTTTTAGGTGACAAGGACAAAGAACGAAAAAAAGGAGAGTACGATTTATTAGCCAACTTTACTGTCGCTTTAAAGAATGGTGATATATACCTTGTTTATCAACCAAAAATGAGTTTAAACACATTAAAACCTTATGCTCTTGAAGCACTTATCCGATGGAAACATCCTCAAAAAGGTATGATTCCACCCGATGTCTTTATCCCTTTAATTGAAGAAACAAAGCTGATTCATGTTTTAACAGATTGGGTCTTAACACAATCATTAATGAAAGAAAAAGAATTAGTCTCACTAGGTTATCACATCCCTATCTCGATTAATATCTCTGGTAAAAACTTATACGATCCTCTTTTCGAATCACGCACTATGAAAATCATTCAAGAACAAGATATACCTATCGAACTCATTGAATTTGAATTGACTGAATCTACGCTGATGATTAACCCCGTAGAAAGTAGACAAATTCTTCAAAGGTTTCAAACACAAGGTATCCATATTTCTCTTGATGATTATGGTTCTGGTTATTCATCACTTTCATACATCACACAATTCCCCATTCAAACAATCAAAGTTGATCGTTTGTTCATGAAAGATATATCATCCAACATGGAAATGCATGAAATTGTGAAATCAACCATTTCTTTATTTAAAACACTGGGCTATAAAGTGGTGGCTGAAGGCGTAGAAACAGAGGATGTTGTTAATTTATTAAAGGCATTTGATTGTGATTATGCACAAGGTTATTATTTTGCAAGACCAATGGACTCGGATAAGATAACCCTTTGGCTAAAAGAGAAACTATAAATCAAAAGGCTGTGTGATTATTCACAACAGCCTTTATCTTATATATTAAGTCCTTATATTTTAAATTTACCATTAACGAAGTGTGATGCTATGTGTGCAGCTAATCTTGCATTGTTATATACAAGTTCTATATTGGCTGCAAGTGAATCACCACCGGTAATCTCTTTAATCTTTGCTAACAAGAACGGGGTGACATCTTGACCTTTGATACCTTTGTTATTTGCTTCTACAAGGGCTTTTTCAATAGCTTCGTCTATAACATCCTGTGACATG
Organism: Acholeplasmataceae bacterium UBA5769; assembly: GCA_002418725.1. Lineage (GTDB taxonomy): Bacteria > Bacillota_I > Bacilli_A > Acholeplasmatales > Acholeplasmataceae > Peloplasma. Next base: position 32,353 of record DIER01000020.1, on the reverse strand, counting down.
CTAAAGGCCTCTGGGATGGGATTTGCGACGACGACACCGCCCTTTAATCCTAACCCCCATTTTGATTTCATCAGATTCGCAATCGCCTCTGGTGAATCAAGACGATAATTTACCTCAAACCCTGAGGTTCTCGAATAAAAAGCAGGGAGTTGATCAGTTTGATAACCAATCACTTCAACACCTTTGGTTTCCAAATACTCCATAGTTAACCCAAGATCTAAAATTGATTTAGCACCTGCACAGACAACCGTGATATCTAAATCTGAAAGTTCTTCTAGGTCTCTAGAGATGTCAAATGTTTCTTGAGCACCTCTATGGACACCACCAATACCACCGGTTGCAAACACACGAATACCAGCTAAACTCGCGATAAGCGAAGTACCAGAAACCGTGGTTGCTCCAGTTTTCTTTTGTGATAACACATATCCAAAATCACGTTTGCCAACTTTATAAACACCTTTTGCTTTAGCTAAGTACTCGATTTCCTCATCTGATAAACCAACTTTTACAACGCCATTTAAAATAGCGATAGTTGCGGGTACTGCACCTTCTTTTCGAATGATCGCTTCAACTTCTTTCGCCATTTTGACGTTATCGGGATAGGGCATGCCATGTGAGATGATGGTTGATTCTAAAGCGACGACCGGTCTTTTTTCGTAAAGTGCTTGTCTGACTTCATGAGAAATGCTTAATTCTGGTTTCATAAATTTAGCTCCTTGATGGTTTCTTCAATTTGTTTTTGAGAGAGTGTAGTTGATACAGCATTTTCATCGATTAGATTAAGGCATGCATTGGCAATACCGTATGAGATGACATCTTTTTGATGAATCGTTGCATAAATCACACCCGATAAAAATGCATCACCCGCACCATTTGAATTCATGACCTTGATGGGAATGGATGATCGACATAATGCCACGTCTTTATTGGCAAAATAAACGCCTTTTTCACCGAGTGTGATAAAAATCTCATGTACATCTTTTTCAATAAAAAAATGTCCAAGCTTATCCAATCCTTCGAAGGTATCATCACCAAACTCAGCAATCGTCTTTGCTTCAATTAAGTTCATTTTTAGTGTATGAATGTAAGGTAGAAAAGTCTTTAACTTAATCGCTTTTTGTCCTGAGATCGCATCAACATAAGTTTTATGTCTGTATTTCTTGAGTAGATAACCTAATAACTCTTCGGACAGATTGGTATCTATCACAAGAATCTTAGCCTGATCAAGAAGTTTCTCATGTGCCATGATTTGATCATGCGTCACCTTCGTTATCTCATCCATCAGTGCAACCCCAATCAAATCTTCACCTTTTTCGTCGATGAGAGACACATAAAGTGGGGTCTCATGGATGTCGATCGGAATGACATTTAATCCTATCTCTTTGGCTTGTTCTAAAATAAGTTCTCGGTAATGATCATTACCAAGCGGGGTAATCAATGTGGTTTCGATACCTAGTCGTGCTAAATTTTCTGCGATATTTCTACCGACACCTCCAAAAGATCTTTTCATGTATCCTGGGTTAGAATCGTATAAATGCATCTTTTGGTGTGGGTAAAGAAAAAGGTCAATCACTGAACCACCTATGACAACGACTTGATTCATGAATTCACCTCCATTTTCTTTCATTATATCATAGGAAGTGAATCCTTAAATGATGATGAATAATCTTGTTTTCTTCCCACATTCATCATGATGATGTCATTTGCTTTGCTATACTAAATCATTAAATCTATGCTATACTAAATTTAAAGAGGTGACTTCCATGTATCAACCCAAATTTTACAATCCAGAAATTGACTTATTGCTTGAGGCTTTCTTAACCTTAAAAACCAAAGAAGAAATGATGCGTTTTTTAGAAGATGTTTGTACCATTAAAGAAATCACAGACATGGGTCAACGCTTTGCGGTAGCGAAACTTCTTCATGAGAAAATCCCATATCATACGATTGTTGATCAAACGACAGCATCAACGGCAACCATTTCACGTGTAAATAAATCTTTGGTCTATGGAGCTGAAGGTTATATCACTGCTTTATCACGGCTTCACAAAAACATTTAAGGGCGATTTTAGTCGCCCTTATTTTTTTAGTTTTCCTTATTCTTTTTTGTTTGATAACAATAACTTCCATCATATAATTTAAAACCAATATCTTGATAAAATTTTGTATGTGACCCCACAAAAATATGTTTAGCACCATCTTTTCTAGCTGCCAAAATCGCGTGGTAAATACAAACTTGTGCTAATCCTTTTCTGCGATGCGCTGGTACGGTTGCTACGGGTTCAATCAAGGCAGTCTTTGAACCTTCGATAAACCATATGCCTGCATATGCAACATAATGATTTCCATGATGTGCTGCATAGGTGTAACGTTTTTTAAAATGTGGTGATGATGTCATACTTTGACGATCTTTGAGTTCTTGTTCGGTGTAAGTAATTTCTGGACCATGGTCAAAACCAAGCCATAGGGCATGATGTACTTGATCGAGTCTGTAATCTTCTTCTAAGGACTTAAACGTATAACCTTCGTATGTAGGTACATGAATGTCATCTTTTGCAAAATAAGAGATTGGATCAAACCATCCCTCTTTTTTTTCATAACCCTTGTCCATGAGCATTGTATGAATCATCAAATCATGTGGAATGACGAGTTCGCCCTTCATGTGTTCAATAAAATAGTTTATCATGTATGCCTTTAGTGTGGGTTCTTCATCATAGATGGCATACCATACGCCTGGACGATCTTCAAAGGTAAGTATGCCACAAATGTTATGCTCTTGATCTCGAAAGATCATGATTTGATCTGCATCTTCATCTTTAACACAGTCTCTGGCAAACATCCATTCAAATCTACTCCAATGAAATGTTAAAAAACGGAAATCATCATTCTTTTTTTTGATATATGAAACCACTTCAAAAAATGTCTCATGATATGCATGACTCTTTGGGTATTGTGTGATATGGTATGTCATATGAAAATCACCTCTATGTCTTATTTTCTAGATACTAATGATCATGGTGACAATCGTGATCATCGTCATGTGTATGACCTTGGCACGTTGATTCAACGGATTTTAAAACCCCTTGGATAAACAATGACATTACGTGATCAACCGGTCCATTCGCGCCTGTCATCATGGAAATACCATGTTCTTCAAAACGTTTCTTCGCTTTTTCTCCTAAACTTCCGCAAATAATAACATCTGGTTCAAAAGAACAAACAACCCGAGGAACACCTTCGTGTTCGTGTCCAATGATTTGTACGGTTTCAAGCTTATCAAAGTGATTTCCATACACTTCATACAAGCTGACCTCATTGGAATGTCCAAAATGTGTTGAGACAACACCATCATTTCCTACGACACATACTCTCATTTTTATCCCCTTTTCCAACATGAAAAGAAATCCCCTTTAGGATACCTTTGCATATTCAAATATCTATCTTAAGCGTGTGCTGGATAGTTACTTTAAAGATGATTTTCTTGTTGCATACTTGCGTTTCAATTTCATTGTAGCCTTTTATTGTTTTATCGTCAACCCTGAAAACAAAAAGAAGACAAGTAAACTTGCCTTCTTCATGCTTTTTATACGTTTTTAAGGATAATGGCTGTACCCATACCGCCACCAATACATAAGGATGCTAAGCCAAGGTTTGTTCCTCTTTTTTTCATCTCATGAATCAAGGTGACTGTAATACGAGCACCGCTTGCACCAACGGGATGACCAATGGCAATCGCACCACCATTGACGTTTGTGCGATCAAGTATATCTTGATAGTTGACGCCAAGGTCTTGTGACAACTCTTTAACCACACCGAGACTTTGTGCTGCAAACGCTTCATTAAGTTCAAATAATCCGATATCATCTAACTTCATACCCGTACGCTTTAAAACATTTTTAACAGCACCGACAGGGCCTAAACCCATCACTTTTGGATCGACACCCGCTTGATCGACACCAACCACTTCAACCAGTGGTGTGAGTCCGTGTTTTTTAACTGCTTCTTCACTCGCAAGCATGACATATGCAGCACCATCATTGATACCAGATGCATTACCCGCAGTGACTGAACCATCTTTTTTGAAAGCAGGTCTTAACGTTGCTAGTTTTTCTAAAGATGTCTTCCGGTTAGGATACTCATCTTTATTAAACATCACAACTTCTTTACCCATCTTCACTTCAATACCAACGATTTCATTATCAAAACGACCTTCATCAACCGACTTAATCGCTTTGATTTGAGAGTTATAGGCAAACGCATCTTGTTCTTCACGTGAGATGTGGTGTTTTTCTGCGATATTTTCTGCAGTAATGCCCATGTGAATACCATCATATGCGTCTGTTAAAGCATCATAGATCATGTGGTCAATCACTTCGAGATTGCCCATCTTATAACCACTTCTACCTTTACTTGGAAGTAAATGTGGTGCTTGACTCATGGATTCTGTTCCACCCGCTACGATGACATTTGCCCATCCTGCTTGGATTTTTAAATAAGCATCCATGATAGCCTTCATGCCTGATCCACACACCATGTTGATGGCATAACCAGGAACTTCAACAGGGAAACCTGCCTTAATGGCAACTTGTCTACCAATACCTTGTCCTTGACCAGCAGGTAGAATATTACCTGAAATCACTTCATCGACAAGTCTTGGATCAAGTTTGGTATCCTCCATGATTTGTTTTACAACGTGCGCACCAAATTCTGCAGGAGACATTTGTGATAAAGATCCTAAAAAACTTCCTACTGCGGTTCTTTTGGCTGCAACAATATAAACTTTTGACATGATAGATCCCCCTTAGAAAAGGAGTAATCCTAAACCAATGATAATACCAGAATAGAGTAATACGATTAAACAGTAACCCATGATATTCTTCGCACCAAGCTTAGCAATACCAAGCGCTGGAAGAGCCCAGAATGGTTGAATCATGTTTGTCCATGCATCACCCCAAGCAATTGACATGGCAGTTTTCGCTGCATCAACACCTAAAGTCATACCAGCTGGCATCATGATAGGTGCTTGTACCGCCCATTGTCCACCACCAGATGGAACAAAGACGTTAACGATACCTGCAGAGAGGAAGCTGAATAATGGGAATGTGGTTGCATTGGAGATATTCACGAAGAAATCTGAGATTGCGCCTGCTAAGGACAAGTTATTGGTTGCACCTTTATAGGTCATCATACCCATAATACCTGCGTAGAATGGGAATTGTAGTAAAATGCCACCCACGCTCTTCGCTGCAGAACTTACAGCACGAACGGTGTTGATTGGTGTACCATGAAGTGCAATCGCTGCAAATAAGAAAATAAAGTTAACGATGTCTAAGTTGAGTAAGAAACCATTCTTCACGAAATATAAGACGATGAAGGTAAAGCCCATTGCTGCAAGAACATAGTTAATAATTTTACTATTTTCTAGTTTTTCAGCTGGTGTCATGTCTTTTCTATCTTTCATTGGAACAACAGGATCATCTTCTAAAAGTGCAGGATCAACAGTCTTCACTTTATCTGCTTTTGGATGCATTAACGCTAATAAAATAGGTAATGTTAAGATGATGATACCAACGATGAGCAAGTTATAAGTTGAGAATATGGTTTCGCTTGTTGGAATCGCTGATGTGACAACACCACCGGTTTGTGTGACTAGGCTAGCTGCACCTGTTGCAAGTGTTAGTGGGATTGAACCTGACATACCCGCATGCCAAATCAGGAATCCTGAGTAAGCTGCTGCAATTAAAAGTGGGTAGTCAACGCCTTTCACACGCTTAGCTACTTCTTTAGCAAAGATAGCGCCGATAACAAGACCAAATCCCCAGTTAACGAAGGATGCTAATAAACCGATAACGGATACAATCACAACTGCTTGAATTTTGTTCTTAGGAATTGAAGCAAGTTTACCTAAACCTTTTTTAAATAAAGGTGCAGTTGCTAAAATCGTACCTGTAACCAAAATCATTGCCATTTGCATTGAGAATGCTAACAATGTCCAGAAACCACCATACCATGCTTCAACGATGTTAAGTGGTGTAGACTTTGTGACGATCATAGAAACGATGAAAACAAAGAACGTTAAAATAATCGCAAAAATGTAGGGATCTGGTAAAAATCTTTCAACGAGTTTTACTGATCCAGCTGTAAGCTTGTCAAACAGTTTTTTCATTTCTTTTTCTCCCTTTTTTTAAATGTCCATTTCTTTTAAGTTTTCACTGATAATCAGTGTAGCTTCTGTTGCTTGTTGTACTTCTTCAACCGTTACACCTGGAGCAATTTCTGTTAAGAGAATTCCTTTAGGTGTGATTTCCATCACTGCAAGCTCTGTGACAATCATGTTGACTTCTTTGACTGCAGTAAAAGGAAGGGTACATCTTTTTAAAATCTTGTGTTCACCATTTGAGGTATGTTGCATCGCAACAATAACCTTCTTCGCACCGACGAGTAAGTCCATCGCACCACCCATGCCAGGAACCATTTTCCCTGGGATAATCCAGTTTGCGATATTTCCTTCTTCATCGACTTGAAGCGAGCCTAAGACAGTTGCATCTACGTGACCACCACGGATAATACCAAACGATGTCGCGCTATCAAAGAAGACACCACCTATTGTCATGGTCACAGGTTTGCCACCTGCATTAGTTAAATCCCAATCTTCATTTTCTTTGGAAGGTGCAGCGGCTAAACCGAGCATCCCATTTTCAGATTGGAAGGTAATATCAATCGAAGGATCAACAAAGTTTGCGACCATGGTTGGTAAACCGATACCTAAGTTAACCACATCACCATCTTTTAATTCTTTTGCGACACGTCTCGCAATGAGTTCTTTTGGATTCATAGCATTAGACCTCCACAATATAATCTACAAAAATGTGTGGTGTGATGATGTGATCAGGATTGATCTCACCAATCTCAACAACTTTTCTAGCTAAAACAACAACACACTCTGCTGCAGTTGCCATCAACGGATTAAAGTTACGAATCGTCTTGTTATAAACGATATTTCCTTTTTTATCCACCACATGCCCTAACAAGAAAGCGAAATCAGCTTTTAATGGTTTTTCTAAAATGTATTTTCTACCATCAACTTCAATGACTTCTTTTCCTTCTTCTACAATGGTTCCGATACCGGTTGGTGTTAAAAAGCCACCTAAACCTGCACCTGCACTACGAATACGCTCTGCTAAAGTCCCTTGAGGAATGAGTTCAACTTCCATGTCTCCAGATGTCATCTTCGCTCCTGCCACAGGATTTAGCCCGATATGTGAAGCAATCAATTTCTTCACTTTTCCTGCATCAATCAATTTACCGACTCCCACGCCTGGTAAACCCGCATCATTGCAGATAATAGTGAGGTCTTTAACATCGGTTTTTAGCATTTCATCAATGATTGATTCTGCAGTACCGATGTTCATAAAACCACCTACCATGATGCTTGCGCCGTTTGGGATTTTTGCCACAAACTCCGCGTTTGAAATGATTTTCTTCTTCATCCAAACCTTCCTTTCTTTTTAGTTATACATGTAAGCACTTACTTACATTCTATCAAAAAGATTTTAAATCTACAAGCGTTTTCATAAAAATTAAAATAAAAAAAAGAACTGCCTAAACAGTTCTATTGTTCACAGTATAGCCTGATGATATCTCTGACAAATCGGTTGATCAATTCCCTATGGTCTGCATCACTATAGATCGTTGGTGCATGTACCTTCAGTGTAAATATACCCATGATCATCGATACAATGGATGTTGCAACCAAATAAGGATCTCCAAAAAACTCTTTAGCTTCAGCTTTTTTAACAAAATAATCTTTCATGAAAGCTGTGTAGTCAATCGTGTTGGTAAACTTCAAGCCTTCTTCATCAATTTCTCTTATCTGAATCAAATACATTTTAATATTGTTTTGCAAAAACATATAGTACGTATCCGCAAAAATTTGGATATCTTTCTTGACGTTACCTGTAATCTCATGTGCAATCTTTTCAACAATGTTACCTTCAAAAGCAAAGTATCTGATCACCGCTTGCAAGAGATTACTTTTTGACTTATAAACCCTGAAGATGGTAAGTTCATTGACTCCTGCAACTTCTGCGATTTTGCGTGTTGAAACACCGGAGTAACCAAACTCTGAAAACAGTTTCGTTGCTGCGAGTAAAATTTTCTTTTCTGTTGCTCTCATGTCAAGACTCCTCATGTAACCATGTGTTACCCATGATTTATTTTTATCGTATCATACGCATTCACATTATAACATAAATATGCACCCTTTGAACAGTGCTACATTGCTTAGATAAGGCGTTTCTTATAAGAAAAATGATAGAAAATGTTTAAAAAATACCTTAGTGAAATGTTCACTAAAGTATTTCTTTTCCAACTTCTTTCGCTAATGTTTCTTTCTTGTTTGAATTTTTATGTTTATACATGTCAAGATCAGCGATATGCATCAATGTTTCTGGTGTCATGTTAGCTTGCGTTAGGGTAGCTGAGCCAAACGATAAACCAAAGTGATAGGATGTTTCATTCTCAAATGATTGAATTTTATCCATCAAGAACTTGCTTCTATCGCGGTAACAATGTTCTTCATTGCATTCAAATAAGCAAGCAAACTCATCACCACCGATACGGTAACATGCACCTTGTTCACCAAAGGTTTCTGTGATGATATCGAACGCTTTTTTAATCGCTCGGTCTCCCTCAAGATGGCCGTAAGCATCATTAATCTTCTTTAATCCATCGAGGTCAAACATTATCAATCGCACATCTTCCTTACGTTTCTCATCTGCCAAGATGATTTCTAAATCTCGCTCAAAAGCTAATCGGTTCATCCCTTGTGTGACATGATCCATGTATGCAAGTTTCTCGTATACTTCTTTTTCATAGGAAAGTTTTAATCTACCTATCAAAAACCGCACATAATTGACCATCAGTATAACAATCAGTAAAGTCAGGCCAAAGGAAAGATACATCGATGTGCGATTAAAATCACCAACTAGAAAATTGATAATCTCTAAAATGCCAAACAAGGATAGCACCGCAAGCGCTTTAAGAAAATGAAAAGCTTTCTCGTTCTTGTCCTTTCTAACTTCATAAACCAAGAAAAACATCGCACTTAGCATTGCTGTCACCAAGATGCTTTGGCTGACAGTGACGGTTTCAAAGAAATCATACCATCCTAAAAGATATGACAATATCAAGAAAACAAACTGAGATATAAACAAGATTTTCATCAGAGTAAAGTATTTATGGTTGCGTTTTACCACATATTCTTTCAAATAATCGATCAAAGGTATCGGAAATAACGGTAAAACAAGATAAGCCAGAGACCCAATTAAGAGTTCACTTCCCGTGAGAAACTGCAGCATCTTAGATTCAGCAATCATCCATAGCGATAGTAAAATGGCGAACAATCCAGCATATGCATAACCACGATCTTGCTTCTTAGCAAAAAAGAAATGAGAAATCAAAACGAGCAAGCCTATCATCAACACCACAACACTGATGATCAATCTGATGGCGTAAGTTCGAACAATGTAGGCGTAATGAGCTGCATGTGTTCCATAAAAAATCTCGTTGATTTGTCCAGACATTGCCTGATATGGTGAGGATAATTCAATGGACAATGTCTGTCCATCAATATGTCTGGGTAAGGTGATGAAATGCCACAACGATGCATAAGGTACATCGAGTGTTTCACCAAACGTTTTCTCATAGATGAGTTCCCCTTCTACAAAAACCCTCACATCTTGCAGTGATGTTCTTAGCATCAACACTTTGGGTTCATGAAAATCTTCATCTAAAATGCGTTCAATGACTAATGGTGTATCCTTTGGTATATCGAGTTGTGTTGGAAGTGAAATAACTTCTGTTTGATAAGTCCATGCATCATTTAAACGGTTAGGTTCATCTACATGAATCTTACTGCTGGCATAATTAGTAAAGTACATAACAAAAAACACAAGGAGCGAGAGAATAAAGGTGACATACGAACGATAGTTTTTCATAATAACCTCCATTTGTGTATATTAGTTATATTATACACGAAAGTGTATCTATTTTTCTTCCTGATATGCTTTGCCACACGATTTATTTTAAAAAATGAAGGGACTGTAATGAAATGAAGATTTAAATTTCTTCATGGACTTAGCAGTCCTTTTTTCTTTATCTTGTAGTTGCTCCTGTGGAAAAGTTGTTGAAATTGAGTGTTTTTGTGCATGTTTAAAAAGGATTCGCTGAGAATCCTTAGTTTTCCAGTGGATAATTATTGCACAACTCTGAATTTTTTGTTGTGAAATTTCTTTAGATTATAGCCGATTGCGATGAGCATAAACTCAAACTTCACATTTCGAATGCCTCGACGTTTAAATCTTCTAAATCCCAGCTGTTCTTTGATGACACCAAACGCTCCTTCAACTTGAATCGAACGTTGGACTCTCAGTTCAATACCGAGTTCTGATTGAAGGTTTTCTCGAGCCTCTTTTTGAAGTGCCCAGAGTTCTTCATTGATATCGACTCTGCGCTTTGAACTGGGCACTTCATACACATCGTGTCCTCTCTTGCTGTGCCATAAGAAGTGAAGTCTCTCACCGTGTTCATCATAGAAATATCCGTCTTCATCTTTTTTGAAGTTGATGGGTCTCTTAGGATCACTTGCATACTTTTTATTTGTTGTCTCTTTGCTGTACATGGTGTATTTTTGATAGAGTTCCATCCCGCTTAGCTTGAGATAACGATAGTTCTTAAGTCCGCCATAACCAGCATCTGCTACGGGGTATTTTGGATTATATCCATATCTTTGTTTGAATCCCTCTAAAAAGGGAATGAATGTTTGATAGTCACTTCGATCCTGAAAGATGTCTAAATGGAGGATGTATTCATCTGATACACCCATTTGTATATTGTATCCTGCCTTTAATTGTCCATTTCTCATGTAGTCTTCTTTCATGTGCATAAAGGTCGCGTCATGATCGGTTCTTGCACAGGAGTTTCTATTCGCTCCGATGATATCGATATAGTCATTGTATTCATTCAACTTCGTATAATACTCCAAAATATTTTCATAATCTCTTTGTAAGGCTGTTTTTCTCGTTCCCTTACCATAGACAAATGAAACCTCTGACTGTTCAACCTCACGTGCTAAGAACTCTAATATGCGTTTTAGATACTCCGATTCATAGGTGTCATACATAGGAAAAAAGATGCTCATATCCGTGTAATGTGCATTGAGCTTTTCGATGTGCTTGGTAATCTTTTTATAGAGTTTATCTCTAAATTTTTCGATAGAACCTTTCCAGACGAACTTGTATTTGTTCGCGTTCGCTTCAATCTTGGTGCCATCGATAAAAAGCTTACTTGTGTCAATCTTTTCTTTGTTTATGATATATTCATTTAAATCATAGAAGATGTTTTCAATTTGATCTCTCAAACGATGCTTCATAAACTCGCTGATCGTTTGGTGACTCGGCATCAGCTCATCTGTGAGCCACATAATTCGAATGTCGTGCTGTGCAGCCTTTGCCATATCTCTTAAACTCGTGATGTTTTCCATCTGACAAAACAGGATCAATTTGAGCATGTTGACTGGATTATAACCGATTCTACCTACTTTAGCTTCGGCTACGACGTATTGATTTAGATCTATCCTCCGAAATACTTCGTCAAATGTTCTCACCTCACTATCAAATGGTATCTTTATGTCAAATGATAGTGGTAATTTTAACTGTTTTGGGTTAAAATAGTTATGTATTTTTTGTGTACTTGTCATACTACAATTATACCAAAAAACCACCCTGGCTTCCAGAGTGGCTTTTTTGTTATCAAGGCTGAATCTATTCTATTTCGTTACAGCCCCTTTTTAATTTAGGACAGGTGTTTTACATATTTCTCTGCTGCCTTTTCATCTAGAATCACTGTTACATGTGGATGAAGTTGCAGGATGGATGCGGGTAAACTTTCATCTACCGGTCCAAATATCATGCGTTCGATCGCATCACTTTTTTCTTTACCACTAGCTAGAAGTAAGATATGCTTGCTCTTCATAATGTTTTTAATCCCCATCGTGATGGCATACTTAGGTACTTCATCAAGTGAATTAAAAAACCGCATGTTATCTTTTCTCGTTTTTTCTTCAAGTTCTACAATAAACGTCTCATTTCCAAAAGGTGTGCCTGGTTCATTAAAACCAATATGACCATTTGAACCAATACCAAGGATTTGAAGATCAATCGATGTCTTTGATAGTTTCTTGTTGTAACTTTTTGCATGTTCATGCATGTGTGAAACATCATTTTTTGGTAAATGCGTGTTACTTAGTTTGATATCAATTTTTGAAAAGAGATGATCCATCATAAATTGATGATAACTTTGTGGATGATGGAGTTCGATACCGATGTATTCATCTAGATTATACGTTTCCACATCTTCAAAGGTAATCTCTTTATTTTTATTCGCTTCAATCAATTTTTGATATAAACCTATCGGTGTTGAACCAGTCGCAAGACCAAGCACAGTATTTGGCTTTCTCTTTAACTGTCCAATCACAATTTCACTCGCTTTTAAACTGACTTCTTCATAGTTCTTGCAGATGATGACATTCATAGCATTTTACCTATACGAGCTTTCACGTCTTGATGAAATCTTTCAATGTAGGATGTCACATAGTTGATGATATCTAGGTTATCATCTTCAATGAGTGGCGTTAAGTCCATCGCAAAAATCACTGAACTCGCTTTATCTACGGCATGTGATTCACTGTAGGTTGCGTTAGCTAAACGTCTACCCATCGTTGCAAGATCATAACGTTTTCCACCTGCAATTTGGGAATCGAAAACTTCAACCAAACTCGCTGCTAAGTTCGGGTGCGCACTGACATTGAAACGCACTTTTTCGCTATCGATCATCCAATCTAAGTCGCGCCATACCTCGCAACCATAAACTTTCTTGGGGCGATCTTCTTTTTTCATCGCACGAAGCGCACGAATCACTTTTGTGGTCACACCGATATGTGTGTCATGCTTATCTGCTAAGTTGTGCGTATATAGAATTTCAGGTTTCGCAAGTTCTAATAAAACTTTAAATTCTTGTTCAATATCGGTATTTTTGGAATCTTTCACTTCTTTAGAAGGATGATCAAGTGTCGCAAGCGCACCAAATTCACCTAAGAAAGCAGCTTTCTTTTGTTCGATACGTCTGATATTGATCATGTCATCATCGGTATAATGTGCGTAATCTCCTTCGCGAGAAGATCCTGAACCGTTGGTCACAACCACACCAAAGAACCATTGGTCTGGGTTGTTAAAACATTTTAAAATGCCATCATAGGCCATGATTTCAATATCGTCTTGGTGGGCTGCAATCGACATATGTGTCGTACGCTTGATCGCCTCATCAAAAGGTTTTTGATCTGGAATAAAGAATTCAGCAGTTGGTTTTAAAAGTTTCATGTTCTGTCACTTCTTTCTTTTATATTTTCGTCAGAGATGCCGCAGCGATGGACTGTCCGACACGTCTTGATGCTTCACCAGGAAGCTGAATATGAATCGTCTCTGATAATGCATTAAATTCTTCATTTAAGACATGTTTTGCATAATCTAGGATCAGTTCGCCACCAACGCCTGAGGTCACTCTACCTAAAATTAAAACATGTTTCATATGGTAATACATATGATAATAAGCGAGCGTATAACCTAAATAAATACCAATGGTTTTAAAGATTTCTAATGCTTTTTCATGACCTGATTCGGCAAGTTTTTGAACTCTCTTGAGTTTTTCAGCAGGTGATAGACTATCATCTAGTTCAATGCCAGCACTTGGTGCTAAGCGAATCACAGCATCCTGTGAGAAATAGGTTGAACCACAGCCAACATCACCACTCCACTCATCGGTTGATGCGTCATCACTGATATCTAAAGGGACAAATGCAAGTTCGTTTAACCATCCCGTAATAAAGCCTTTATCGTTTACAAAACCTGCAGCTTCAGAGGTCCCCATAGCAATCCCTAATACTTCGTTTGCGTTTAAGCTCATTGCACCCGCTAATGCGGTAACATCTCCATCGTTTGCAACTTCAAGTGGGATGTTTCCCATTTCTTTAGCAATATCGATATAGATATTTTTTATATGTTTTTGATATAAATCATCGGGGATCTTGATGAAAAGGGATGCGACCATGGCTTGATTATCCACGTAGACCCCTGCACTAGATACACCAATAGCATCCACTCTAGGAAGATGAGATGCTGCTCTTTTCAATGAATCTTTAATGCCTTCGATGTGATAGTTTGGATCACTTTGTGTTTTCGGATGCCAAATCACTTCTTCACTGAATACCGTTTTCCCATCCATGACTGCGGAGACCTTGCGGTCAGATCCACCTGCATCAAAACCAATACGACAACCTTCTAAATGTCTTCCAATATCTTTCGCATTTTCCTTTTCTTCAATAAAGGCATCTTTTGGTAACAAAATGACTTCAAAAGGTTTTTCATAAACTCTTTCCATAAAGGAAACATCGAAATGTCTGAGTTGATTAAACGAAAATGCCTTTTGGACAAAACGACCTAATCTTTCGGGTCCTTGAAATAAGATTTGATAGCCACCTTTTAACCAAAGAAGCGTTTTGATGATACGTTCAATATAAAGATTGTTATGGATAGCATCCACATGATCTTCATGAAAAACAATGGTCCGAAAGACAGAGACTTCCTCATCACTTCTTCTGATACCAATCACAACTTCTTCATAATCATCGGTTTGTTTCACATGGTTTAGATAGTTGGTAAAGGCAAGTGCCATCGGTCTAAACGTATGATCTAAAGATGTTTTAATGTTGGGTTCGACTGCAAATTTAAATGTGCTCATGTTTTAAACCACCTTTTCGTTTACTAATCAGGCTTTGAAAAGACTCTGTTTGTCCTAAGTCTTTCGCGCCTAACATCATAAGTGCTTCAATATGTTCTTCAAAATCAAGATTGATTTCTAAGTTTTCTAAATCGTATCGTTTAAGTTGATCTTGAACTTTGCTTGAAAAACGTTTTTTGATATGTGCAATGTCTCCAGCAATACAGACATGTGCAAAGTCAAAGATTTGATAAAAATTATGAATGAGTTGTGCCATGTGTGAAGATAAACTTAAAAGCGATTGTTCTAATACTGGACTATCCTTACGATCAAGGTTTATCAAAGCTTCAACACCATCAATCTCAAGATGATGATAAAGTGATTTCATGGCGCATAAGGACTCAACCGTTGTTAGATTTCCATGTTCATCAAAGGTTTTCATCAAGCCAAATTCTCCTGCATAACCATGGTCACCTTCTAGGATAGAACCATTGGAATAAATCGCGCCACCCACGCTATCACCAAGATAAATCATTAACGTGTTTTTCTCGACATGGTTTGTTTTCTTGATATAGCCATGAAGTGCAAGATTAATATCATTTTTTAAATAAACGGGGACATTTAATGTCTCATGTAATGTTTGTGCAAACTCAGAGGATTCTAAAGCTTTATACATGTTTGATTGTTTGAAAACGTTTTTCTTTTTATCAACCTTACCTGGTGCTGCGATAATGATGTTCATGAGTGGTCTTTGTATGGTTTGATACGTGTTAATCATCTCAATCATATCTTTCATTAACTCAGGCAAAACTTCTTCTTGTTGATGCATCGTTGTCGATAATAATAGATGCGCAATATTGGAGCCCTTCATGTCATAAAGACTGACCTCAATGTTTTGATGGATGAAATTTACAAACATGATCATACCCATGTCAGGATTTAAGGTAAAGTATTGTTTTCTTCTCCCTCTACCATCTTGAATGACGTTCGTTTCTTTGTAGAAGACATAATTTGCATCAAGCATTTCTTTCATGATTTTAGTGAGTGCAGTTTTACTTAAACCCATTTTCGTTGCCATATCGCTGCTACTTAAGTCTTGATCTTTAAGCAAGTTAAAAATCATTTCCATATTTTTTTCTCTTGCTACTCTTTGATCAGAACCGGTCATTTGCTCACCCATTTCTTATTTAGTCAACTTTGTTCACTTAATACAGAGTTATTTTATCACGGATTGTTTTGAATTGCAACACTATGGAAGTCAAAAAAAGGACTGACCTCGTCAATCCTATCAACATACATCTTTTTAAATTTAATCTTTACTCAAGTGAAAAATAGGCTTGTATTCAAACACTTTTCCAGTCATTTGACCCCCAATAATTGCAGGGTCCTTCATCATGTACGCATGAGCTTCTTCATCATCTTTCGCATGAAAGATCACAAGACCAAACCCATCATATCTTGGGTCTTCTGTTCGTCCAACATGCAAAATGAAACCCTTCAAAAAATCTTCTTTTAATCGTTCAAAATGCGCTTCAACTGCGCTGTGATCAACATCAGTCCAAGCTTTTTCATCATAGAGTCTTTCATTTAACTTTAATTTATAGACAAATGTTTTCATGGATTCACCTTAAGTGGAAAAAACGGGTAAAAATCTTGGATTGATAAACCAATGACAAGGATGATAAAGATGAAGATATAAAAGTAAGGTTTATCCTTTTTATCTGTTGCAAACCGGCTTTTTAAGCCAATATAGTGGAGGATTAAGATGATCGAACTGATGATAGATGCCTTAGCAACTGAATAAAGTATCTCAAACAAGAGTGTCATTCTAGATTTCTCCTTTATCAAACATTGTTTCATCAATTGAGAATGTTTTTTCTTCACAATCTATGGTCCCCATTAAACCATATGGAATCATTGTTCTCGGTACCGCATGTCCAACATTGAGATTGTAAAAGATTGGTATCTGATATTGTTTCCCATACTGGATAAGGATGTTTTTATATGCATCATAATGAACTTCATTTTGTGGTTTACCAACAATCATACCTCGAATACCTTCAAAAACGCCTTGTCTTTCTAATTCTTGTAAATAATTCAAGTATAGTTCAGGAGAAGGTTTCTCTTCACTCGTTTCAATAAAAAGTATTTTATCTTTCCAATCTTCTTTTTGAGGCATTAATTGATATCTCTCATAGATATCTTTTTGTTCAGGGTAGCGATTCCCTGTATAACCATCATAAAGGCTTTCTAAGCAACCTCCTAAGAGTTTTCCACTAACGATACCCTTACCGTATAAAACCTCGTATCCCTTGGTTTCTGTGTGGCTGATACGTGGTGTATCCATAGCTTGAACTGAGAAATCTCTTCTCTCTTCATACCAGATTGGACTAGGTAAGATCTTTGTCTTTGGTTCATTGATAAAAAGTTTTAAAAATGCTTCTTTTGTATAAGGCATCATCTCTTTATCTAGTTCAGCAACATCACTTAAAAAATTCAATCCATAATAAGTTGTTAAGCCTAATTTATAAAACATTAAATGATTGTTGGTTGTATCTGAAAAGCCTAGAAAAATCTTAGGTGATTTTTTAACGGTTTCTATAAAGACCTCATCATCCATCAAATAAGGGAGTAACTTATAGGTTTCATCGCCCCCAATGGCGCATAAAATACCTTTGATGTTAGGATCTAAAAAGGCATCCTTTAAGTCTTGCGCACGAAGTTCGGGATGTGATTGAACAAAGTCAAGTCCCTTTAAGGCATGTTTCATGAAGACGGGATTTAATCCCATATCCTTTAATCTTTTGACACCACGTGCGACTTGATGGGCACAAAAAGGTTCACCTAAGATACCAGATGAAAGACTTACGACGGCTATCTGATCGCCTTGCTTTAGGTGTGCAGGTTTTATCATATATATGTCCTTCCTATAACTTAATGACTTGCTTATCAATCTGATATAGCGTCAAATGTTCTTTTAAACGGTCAATCAAATATGAATCCCTTGGTATATAAAATATCATAGGATTTCCATGCTTATCCAGATCAGTTAAATTGATATATAGTTTTCGATGATCATAAGACATGCTATCAATTTTCTCAAAAGGTAAAATCAATACTTTACGTCCTCTTGCAAAACCAATCACCTTTTTATTCATCAAGTATGAAGACTTAGGATAATCTTTATAACGATTTGGATAAACGATTAAAACATTAGGGATGATGATCAGGTTAGCAACCGTGATCCCAATGCTTGAATGGGTGACGTAGATACCCATCAAAATACCAATCCCCAATCCAATGACTGAAATCAGCGAGATAAAGCCTATCTTTTCTAATTGAAGTAAACGATTGTGTCCCCAAACAATCTCGCTTTGGATGATGGACAAATGCTCATCTTGCGCTTGGTTAATCTCAGATTCATCTAGTTTGATGTCGCTATAATGTTCAATCAACTTTATGACAACACCAGACATGATTGTTTTAAAATGAGCAGAACCATCTTCTCTATCAAAGGTCAATACAAGTTGAAACTCTTGATCGATACGGGTCGCCTTAAAGGAGCTAACCATATGCCATAAGATCGTTTCTTCACCCATAAAGACACCTTCTGGTGTGATACGAAAACTCTCTCCTTCGCATAATTCCTTAAACTCTTGAAACACAGTCCAAGTTAAGGGGATGGGTAAATCTTGAATGAGATGTTTTTGGAATGTCTCTTCTTCTATTTCATGTTGAATGTTAACCATTCTCCCCTTGTACTTTTTACCTAATACAAAAATGATACCAATCGATAAAACACCAACGCCAACGAGCATCAATGTTATCCAGATGGGCATGTTTGGAATAAGTCCTGTGATGGTTGCAGCAATCAAAGAAACAATAAACACACCTAAAAGTGAAAAGATTAAAGTTAAGTATCTCTTTTCAAATGCTTTTGCAGATAATTTTTTCATGTCTTCTCCCAGTCATAAATATAAAACAAATGAAAGTTTCGTTACGTATAGTATAACATTACAGCCAATTTGCAAAATAAAAATCCTCAAAAAAGTCGAGGATTTTTATGTTTTGTCTAAAAAATTTGAAACGTTATCAATTTTTAATCGCATCTACGACTTTATTGATCTTGTTTTTAACTTCGTTAATGCCCTTATTGATATCTTGGTTTAATTTGTACGTTGGATTCTCATTGAATGTAAGGATTAGTCCTTCTTTTGGGGTTCCTACGGCGTTGACAAAGTCCCATCCTTCTTTTTCATTTTGTTCGATAACTTCCTTCATTTTTTCTGCCATCTTATCAATTTTTCGTGTTTTTTCGATAACTTCTATTTTAATCATACATAAAACCTCCTTTTCCTCTATTTTACACAATAGATCAATGAAAAGATACTTTTTAGACATATATAAAAAAATCTCATACACCATTAAGGGTACAAGATTTGTTCTACAGTTCATTCTAACATTTGCTGGGGATATATCAACTTTAAATTCATCATTTTAGTAAGGATAAAAACAAATAATCATTCATTAGAATAGCTTCAGCTCTCTTCACCATATCTTTTGTTGGTTCACTGATATGCTCTAGTTCATATGTATACCCTAAATCATTCCACTTCTTAATGCCTGCTTTATGATAAGGTAAGACTTCTATCCCTACAACATTTGTCAAGGTATTCAAAAACCTTCTTAAATGTTTTAAATCTTCTTCTTCATCGGTGATGGTTGGTACCAACACATGCCTGATGATGACTTTTTTCTGCAGTTGATCAAGCAGTTTTGCGAATGCTAAAACGGGTTGATTTGAACTTTTTGTCAAGCTTTGATGCTTCTTCTCATCGATATGCTTGATATCAAGTAAGACAAGGTCTGTGTACGTCATGAGTTCCATAAATAGTGCATCATTTTTTGTGTGATAAGAACCCCCTGATGTATCTAAACAGGTATGAATGTTTCGTTCTTTTGCTTTACGAAAAAGTTCAATCAGAAAATGAATTTGTAGTAAAGGTTCACCACCACTCACGGTGATACCACCTTTTCTATAAAAATGACTATACTTTTCAAAATCAGATAACACTTCATCTGCAGTCATCTGCTTATTTTTCTCGTAACTCCATGTATCTCTGTTATGACAGTACTGACATTGAAATGGGCATCCTTGCAGGAATAAGACATACCTGATTCCTGGACCATCAAAGGCACCAAAGGTCTCAATGGAATGCACATTTCCAAACACCGTTTTAGATAGATTCATGGAACGTACGACTGATCACTTCTCGTTTTTGTTCATTGGTTAAATTCGAGAAGTTAACAGCATATCCTGAAACTCTAATGGTTAAATTCGGATATTTTTCAGGATGATCATAGGCATCCATGAGCATAGCACGGTTAAAGATATTGACGTTTAAGTGATAGCCACCACTGATAAAATAACCATCTAGAATACCTACAAGGTTATCTACTTTTATGTCTGTTTCAAAGAGTTGACTACCCTCTGCTTCAATCATCACATCTTTACCTAAAGCCGCAGGAACTAACGTGAAGGTATTTGAGATGCCATCTTGACAGGATTCACATGGAATCTTAGATACGGACATCAATGATTTTAATGCTCCTGACTTATCTCTTCCATGCATCGGGTTAGCACCTGGTGCAAAAGCTTCCCCATATTTTCTACCATCAGGGGTATTCCCTGTTTTCTTACCATAAACGACATTCGATGTAATGGTTAAAACACTCATCGTAGGTACCGATTCACGGTAGGTATATTGATTTCTAATTTTATCCATAAAGCGTCGAACAACATCGATTGCGAGTTGATCCACACGGTCATCATTGTTACCGTAATATGGAAAACTTCCAGTTGTTTCAAAATCGACGATTAAGTTCTTTTCATTATAAATAGGCTTAACTTTTGCGTATTTGATTGCAGATAAGGAATCTGCAACAACCGATAATCCTGCAACCCCGGTTGCGAAGTGTCTTTTCACTTCGGCATCATGAAGGGCCATTTGTAATCTTTCATACGCATATTTATCGTGCATGTAATGAATCACGTTTAATGCACTGACATAAGTCTTCGCAAGCCAATCAAGCATGGTATCAAATTTCTTCATGACATCATCAAAATCAAGATACTCCGATTGAACCTTACCAATACTTGGCGCTACCTGATCTCCTGTAATTTCATCTTTCCCATCATTGATCGCGTAAAGGAGTGCTTTCGCGATATTGGCTCTTGCACCAAAAAATTGCATTTCACTGCCTAAAGCCATCGGTGAGACGCAGCATGCAATCGCGTAATCATCGGTATGATTTGGTCTCATGAGGTCATCATTTTCATATTGAATGGAGGATGTATCAATAGAGACCTTCGCACAAAACTTCTTAAAGTTTTCTGGTAAGTTCTCACTCCATAATACCGTTAAATTTGGTTCTGCAGATGTGCCTAGGTTATATAGTGTTTGAAGGTATCTGTACGTATTTTTGGTCACCCATGAACGACCATCTTTGTTCATCCCTGCAAGAGACTCTGTAACCCAAGTTGGATCACCTGTGAAGAGTTCATTGTATTCAGGTGTACGTGCAAAACGAACCATACGCAATTTCATCACGAAATGGTCGATTAACTCTTGTGCTTCAACTTCGGTTAATGTGCCTTCTTTTAAATCTCTTTCGATATAGATATCTAAGAAGGTTGCAGTTCTCCCTAAACTCATGGCTGCACCGTTTTGTTCTTTGACGGCAGCTAAATAACCAAAGTATAACCATTGAATGGCTTCGGTTGCATTCGTTGCAGGCTTTGATAAATCAAATCCATAAAGATGACCTAATGTCTTAAGATCAGTAAGTGCATTGATTTGTTCTTGAATCTCTTCTCTTAAACGAATGTTTTTCTCATTCATGGGGTAACTATAATCCGTCTTACTTTTCTTTTTTTGTTCAATTAAGAAATCAATCCCATAGAGTGCGACTCTTCGATAATCACCAATGATTCTACCTCTACCATACCCATCAGGTAAGCCAGTGATAATGCCTGATCTTCTCGCTTTACGAATATCACCACTATAGACATCAAAAACACCTTGGTTATGTGTCTTACGATATTCGGTGAAGACATGTTTTAAATCATCACTGACGTGATAACCATAAGCTTCAGCAGCTTTAGTAGCCACTTGGATACCTCCATAAGGATGAAAGGCACGTTTAAAAGGTTTATCGGTCTGAAGACCCACAATCTTTTCTAGTGATTTATCAATGTATCCTGCTTCATGACTCGTGATAGATGCGACAACATGTGTATCAAGTTCAATGACACCACCCTTTTGTCTTTCTTCCTCAAGTAAATCTATCAGACGTTGATTCAACTTTAAACTACTTTCTGTTGCACCTGCTAAAAAGGATGCATTTCCGACATATTCCTCGTAATTCTTATCCATAAAGTCGCGTACATTCACGGATGTTTTCCATGTACCTTCTTTAAACTCTCTCCAACAAAACATAAAAAAGTCCTCCTCTATCTATTTAAATAATTTCGTGTTCAGCACAGTCATTATATAAGATAAGGAAGGACTTTCAAAGCAAAGTTATAAAGGTTTAAGATGAAAACGTTTTAACCAAAATATACTTTATTAACTGTCTAAATAATAAGCAAATTGATGTAAAAAATGGCTAGCACACAAGATATTCACTGTGAAAGACATTAAAACAATTCAGCTACCAACTCGAAGGCTTCATGAAACTCACTACCTTCAAGATAAAAAGCAATCGGAAAACCCAGTGGTGTTTCAATTTCATGCATGCCTTCAGTAAACGAAAGGTTCGTTCCTAGCTGGCGCCATGCCCCTTGAGGTAATCTTATGTTCATCTTTGAGACACCTTGATTTAACACAGGATAACACAGAATATCACTGCCATACATGAAAGCATGTGAGACATCAAAGGTCCAAGCTTCCTGACTGTGAAAAAACAGTGGACGAATCAGGGGATAACCTTTTTCTTCATATTCCACTTTTAGTTTTTCGGTATAAGGTCCTAATAACTTGTAATATTTACTTAAGCGACCGATGTGTTCTAGAGTCACTTGATCATGATGAAACTGAACATTTTTATCTGGTTGATTCCCTTCATGAAAACGAAAGATAGGTGAGAATACATTCATTTCAGCCCAACGAATCAACAGTTCTTTTGATCTTTTCATATGCAAAATGGTCGTATAGCCACCAATATCTGAATGCGTAACCCCAATCCCTGAAGTCGCTAGAGAAAGTGCTGAGACGATTGCTGAAGGAAGTCCATCTTCTATAGAGAAATCAACGTGTTGGTCCCCTGCCCAAAGTGATGGTGCATATCGATGTGTTCCAGCATAACCTGCGCGGACAAAAAAGAAAAGTTTATCTTTTTTGTTTGATTCAACAATCGCTTCATAATTAAGCTTAGCCCAAAGGACTGGCCATAGATTATGAACATCTTTAGGATCACCTTGATGTATCATCGCATCGATAGGTAAATACTCACCAAAATCTGCCATCCATCCTTTCATGCCAAGATCAATCATTTCTTTTTGAATCACGTTTTTATACCATGCCCAAGCTTTGGGGTTTGTTAAATCAACGATGCCTGCTTGAAATGTCGTCGATTTAATGTGATAAACCTCACGCTTTTGATTTAAAACAAGATAGCCCTGTTCTTTCCCCTCTTTATAAAGTACCGTATCTTCTTTTAGAAATGTATTGATGTAACCTAAGAAGGCAATATTTTTCTCTTCTAACTTCTGAATTGTTTCCTTGAGATTTGGATATAGTTCATGATGTACCTGCCAATTCCAATAAACCTGATAGCCAAATGCCGTGATTAAATTGCCTGACCAGTCTTGAGACCAAACACCTGAAACAGGTATATGGTTCTCTTCACATGTCTTTACTTTATCTAAAAGCGATGCTGTGCCACCTTGTGATGCAATCATAGCACCTTGGTGAATCCAGGAGGGAAGTTTGGGTTGTCTTCCAATAACTGCATTTAACTGTCCAACAAGGTCTAAATAATTATCGTTTTGAAAAAGATAGAATTTTTGAGGAATGCTTCTAAATTGGTGTACAGTCTTTGTTTTCTTAAAATCATAAACTTGATACGCATCACACTCAGCATGAAAAAGGTAACCTTTACTTGAAAGATAGGTTGGTTGTGCAAAATAAGTTTGTTGTTCTTTCCAAGGACTTTGGTGCTTGGGATTGATGCCACATATCTTTTCACGTAAGTATTTTTTGACAAGCTTTTTCACAGAGTGATGTTCACTGACCCAAACAACGACCTTTTTTCCTTTTAAATCAAAAGCAGCAAACTGTTCACCACAGCCATAAATATGTTCATCTTCTTCAGCTTTATGTGTCCATTCCAAACGATTAAATGTCGATTTGTTGATTAAATGGAGAATCACGTGTGTGGGATGTTCTTCAGGTTTAATTCCAATCCACTCTTCATCAACACCATACCAAAAAAACCCTTCATCCATATGATGAAAGGTGAGTTTTTTCCATGGTTTAAGATGATCTTTTGTTTTAAAGGTTCCTCGAGACATCTGATAAGATGCATATCCGGTGGTTGCACGCAATAATAAACGGTCGTAACCCTTAAAAAAAACCTTGTTATTCATCCTCTTTTTCTCCATAATTGGTCATAAGCATAACCTGTAACACGTTCGCAAATATGTTTTTCTTCTTCTGTAGTCAAGGTTTGATCAAGACCTTTTCTTCGGTTAATCTCTTGTTTGATCACATCAAACTCTTGTTTGTTGAGTGGATACTTATAGGTTACCCAAAGCGCTCCAATCATGAGAAGTGTCGGCAATAAAACGAAAGCAAACTTAATACCTTCAATGGTCGTTACACTTTGCATACCGCCCATATTTTCAATCACTTCATCATAACCAATCAACGTTAACAAAATACCCACGACACCAAACGCTAACCCGTTAGCAATCTTTCTTGTGAAGGTTGCCATGCCTGAATACACTCCAGGACGTCTTTCTCCTGAGATAAGTTCATCGACATCGGTCAAGTCAGGTAAGATTGCAAATGCTGTTACTGAAGATGCTGCCGTTCCAAAACCTGAAACAAAGGAAGCGATGAAAATAGGTAATATGGGAGCCCCTTGATATGCAAAGAAAAGCATCGATAGAGTGGCGATGATGCGAATGGGAAACCCATACAAAATGGGTACTCTTTTGGATGTCTTTGATAGAATAAACTGAAATAAAAACATCGCTAAGATTTGAGAACCTAAAACCCCTGCCATCACAAAGGTGTATTGATTTTGTTGACCTAAAACATCTCGCAAGAAATAAATGAATAAAATCATCACAAAATCCGCTGAACCTTGTCCTAACAAAAAGATTCCTAAAAAGTAACGGAAAGATTTATTTTTATAAACGGATCCAGATTCTTTAACAAATGTTTTAAATGAAAACGTTGCTGTGATGTTATCGTTTTGTTTTTCCCATGTTTTCAAGAATGTGATCAAAATAGAAATAAAGAAGATGACACCAAACAAGACCCCCATAATTAAGTAACCTCGCGATGCATCACTAGCACCAAAAGAGGAGATAATCATGTTTGGAAGTAATCCTGCAATGATGGCTGATGCTGCTGAGAATATCATACGAATACCCGTATATTGTCCTCTTAGGTGGTAGTCATCAATCATTTCAGGAAGTAATGCATTATAAGGAATCATGACAATCGTAAACCCTGTTGAAAACATTAAGAACGTGACCAAATAAAACAGATATGTCCAAAAGATTGGTCCACTAATGGATACCCAGAGCAAGATAAATGTGATGGACCCTATGAAACTTCCCATCAAAAGATAGAAACGTTTAGACCCAAAACGACTTTTTGTACGATCAACAATTGATCCCATCAAGGGATCTGAAATCGCATCCCATATCTTACCAATCAATGGAATGGTACCTGCTAAGATAGCAGGAATACCTAAACGCGTTAAAAACGTTAAATAAAAGATGGAGATAATCAGAAATGTTCCCCCACCAAACATGTCTGCAGCACCATAGGCTAATTTTGAAGAAAGTCGTTTTTCTATCGGTTTCATAAAAACTCCTTATTTTACTGGATTCCCATGCATCATGGATTGAAAATAATAACTGCTCGTTGAATGACTTTGTCCAAAATCGATCAACCTTTTATACTGATCATACACATGATTGGTTGATGAAATCGAAGGTGAACCTGCGGGTTCGTTCAGATATTTAGCAATATGAGAAGGCAGATTGACTGCTTTTGTAATACGGTGTGACTCTTTTGCATAAAGACCATAGTGTTTAAAAATAAAGTCATTTAAGGGTTCTACACCTGTCAACGCTTGATCAATGTCAGGAAATATATTCATCGGAAGATAGTTTTCTAAAATAATCAAAGGTCTCTGATTGCCTTTATATATGCGATTGATATAAAGAAATGTTCTGGCTTGACTAAAACCGAGTTCCTTTGCCTTCTCATCTGTCAGTGTCACGATTTTTTTGGTCACACATTCAATCGATGGTGTAAGTCCTAACGCAAGGATGGCATCATAAATCGCTACATTTCGTTCGAAAAAGTAATTGGTGAGTTCCAAATACGCAATCTCATAACCTCGTTCGGTTTTCTTAATAAAACTTTCTTTGATTAAATGTTTATAAGCGAGGATAGCTATATCACTTTCAAGATGAAGTGCCATAGCCAACTCCTCTGGTTCTGGAAGTAAATCTTGATAATAAAAGGTTCGATCTAAGATCAGTGCTTTAATACGATCTTTAATCTGTAAATCATAGGGTCTTTTTTCACGTCTATCAATCGAAATGAGTTCAAAGGCTTTATGGTTTTGCATGGACAGTCACCTCAAATGAAGAAAATTCTCCAGGAAAATAATTCACAATATACCCCATGACACGCTCTTCTGAATCAAAGATTTGACTACGGATAAGATAAATGGCTTCACCTGGGAGTATATGTAGGAGTTGTGCTTCTGCTGAAGAAGCAATCGCAGGTGAAAACGTGTTTTGGATGTGGTGAATCTTGTATGGATAAAGATCTTGGATAAGCGAAAATACACCTGTGTTTGGGGTGTATTTTTTCTTTAACTTAGGATACATTTTTTCAGGCAAATAAATATGTTGATAAAGAAGTGGTGCTTGATGTGATTTCACAATGCGATGAATCACAAAAAAAGTATCTTCTTTTTCCATTTTTAACATGCGGTTGATGATGTATTCATCATCCACACAGGCGAACATAATGTCTTTAATTTCGTTTTCAGGTTGAAACTCAAAATGATAGACGTTCATTAAATCTTGATGATATAAGCTACGGTTGGTCACAAATGTTCCTTTACCTTTAATGCGCTTAATCATCGCTTGATCAATGAGTTGTTGATACGCCATTTTAACTGCGGTCTGACTGACATCAAAAACCTCACAGATTTCTTTTTCCGTAGGTAGTCTATCGTTATAGGTCAATCTACCTCCATCGATAGCATCTTTAATGGAAGAAGCAATCTGTTTATAGATGGATGTTTTAACGGTTTTGTCAATGAAAATGTAATCCATGGAAGTACATCCTCCTTGTCATTGAGCTTAGTCTCATCATAACATAGTTATGACGAAAAGTGAATCAATCTTTTCGAACACCTAACTCCGCTAAAAGAATACCTACTTTAGAAGGACGATCAGCAACTTTAGCTCCCGCCTTCTCAAGCATCATGATTTTATTTTCTACAGATCCTTTTCCTCCGGTAACAATCGCTCCAGCATGTCCCATTTTTTGTCCTTTAGGTGCTGTTCTACCGCCTAAGAATGCAACCAGTGGTTTCGTGAATATACCATGCATCATCGCTTCCGCAACTTCTTCTTCCATTGTTCCACCAAGTTCACCAATAATAACAACAGCTTTCGTTTCATCATCTTTTTCATATAATGATAAAAACTCAGCAAATCTTGCTCCAGGAACAGGATCTCCGCCAACACCAATCAGTGAAGATACACCATAACCCGCTTCAACAATCATCGCTGTCACTTCGTTGGTTAAAGAACCACTACGCGTCATGACACCAATGGAGCCTTTTTTATAAACACGTTCAATCCAGTGGGGAAAGCTTCCCATCATGGCTAATTTAGGTGAGATGACACCTGATGTATTCCCACCAACAACAAAGGCATGTTCTTCTAAAGCACGCTGTCTGATCAGTAACATGTCATGGAGTGGAATACCATCTGCAATGGTCACAATCTTTTTTATCCCTGCATCAAGTGCTTCAAACACAGCATCTTTTGTCATCTTAGGTGGCACAAAGAGCATAGTCGCATCAATTTTATGATGCATTAACGCATTTTTTAAAGAATGATATACAGGAACACCCTCAACCATTTGACCTTCTTTTCCAGGTGTAACACCACATAAAACGTTCGTTCCTAAATCCATCATATGTTTTGTCCAAAAGCTACCTTCACTTCCGGTAATCCCTTGAACACAAACACGTGTTTCTCTATCAATAAAGATGCTCATTTTGTGTCCCCCTTTGCAAGACGAACAGCTAATCTTACGGCTTCTTCTGTATCAAACATAGGTGTAAGACCTGCTTCTTTTAAAAGTTCTACCGCACGTGCTTCATTGGTTCCACGTATACATGTGACAATCGGACGGTTTGGTTTAAGTTTATGGATAGCCTCAACAATACCTTCAGCCATCACATCCGCACGTGCAATCGTGCCAAATGTTACGATCAAAATCACCTTTGAAGGGACCTTTAAGCATATTTCCATTGCTTTGACAGCTTTTTTATAGTTTGGTCCCCCAAACTCAAGATAATTCGCAACCGTTCCACCTTCGTAATGGATTAAATCATAAACGGTTGTGGTTAATCCTGCACCTGCGCACATTAAACCAATATCGCCATCGAATTGAATGAAAGGAATGCCTTCAATCGAAGCATCATACGCAGCTTCTGATGAGTAATCTGTTTCTGTTTGTGCAAAACGAGGTTGACGAAAAAGAGAGTTATCGTCAATCATGATTTTTCCATCACCTGCAACAAGCATATCTTCTTTTGTTGCAAAAAGTGGATTGATTTCAACAAGTTCTGCATCGTATTTCACAAAGATGTCATAGAGATTCATCAAAATCTGAATCATTTGTTTGGTTTGATTCACTGAAAGATTCATTTGATAAGCCATATGTCTAGCTTGATGAGAAGCTAAACCATAGCGTAGATCAATGAACTCTTTTAAGATGAGTTCCGGATGTTCTATAGCAAGTGTTTCAATCTCAACACCACCCGAAGCGCTTGCGATAAGCATTGCTTTACCGCTTTGTGCATCAAAAGTGATTGAAACATAGATTTCTTTATCAATGTGAACCGCTTCTTCAACCAAAAGGTGTTTCATCCCTGGTTCACGTGAAAAAAGATGTTTGATCTGAACGGCTGCTTCATCTTCATTTTTTACGAGTTGGATCAATCCTCTTTTGCCTCTACCACCACTTAAAACTTGTGCTTTGATGACTTGAGGAAAACCAATACTCAACACATCACTTTTGGTATCATCTCGTGCGATCAACAAACTTTTAGGTGTGGGGATTTGATGTTCGTTGAAGACCATTTTTGCTTGATATTCATATAACTTCATGATTTCACCTCTAAAAGATAGTCACCAAAAATGTCTTCATCTGATGGTCTTTGTGGGGTAAAGTATTCAGATACCCATGTCACATTGATGAAATGTTTAAACGTGATGTTTTCTGAGGTAATGTTTCCTCCCCATGAACCACATCCTAAAGAAACCGTCGATGGCATACCGTTAAAGAAAGCACCACCATTACCTGCTGCTTGTGCTTGATTGACCATGATACGACTGGTTTTCATGCGTAAGCCTAGGGTTTCGATATATGTTTGATTAAATGTATGAATCCCACAGGAATGTCCTGTACCATAGTTATTGGTAAGTCTTTCTAAGATCTTATAGCCTTCTTCAAAGGTTTGGTACTTAAAGACTGTGAGAACAGGTGATAATTTTTCTTGTGAGAAAAAGTCTTTTTCGATGTCTTTTGCACCTTCAACCAATAAAACTTTGACATCATCATGAATTTGAATGTTCGCACCTTCTGCAATTTTTTTGGCTGATTGTGCGATAATCGCTGGATTAATGGAACGATAGCCTTTCGCATTGGTGATCCACATGTATTTCTCTAGTTGATCTCTTTCCTGTTTGACGACATATGAGCCAAGTTTGATCAGTTCATCGACAAAAGTATCATAAATGGTTGCATGAACAATCACTGAATTCTCACTTGAACATGAGGTTGCATGATCAAAAGATTTACTGCTGAATACTTTTCTTGCAGCATCCAAAACATCACAGTCTTCTGCAATGATTTGTACAGCGTTTCCAGGTCCAACACCGTATGCAGGAGTTCCAGAGGAATATGCGGCTTTCACCATAGGTCCACCACCTGTTGCAAGCACGACGTTAACTTGTTTCATCAATTCTCCGGTGAGTTCTAAAGAAGGATCTTCAATCACCTGAATGAGATCAAGTGGTGCTCCAACTTTTCTTAACCCATCACGCATGAAATCAACCGCCATTTTAGTCGCGTTTTTTGCTTTAGGGTGTGGTGCGAAAATGACAGCA
Organism: Acholeplasmataceae bacterium UBA5769; assembly: GCA_002418725.1. Classification (GTDB taxonomy): domain Bacteria; phylum Bacillota_I; class Bacilli_A; order Acholeplasmatales; family Acholeplasmataceae; genus Peloplasma. Next base: position 1,851 of record DIER01000020.1, on the reverse strand, counting down.
TTTTTTCCCTTCAAAATAGAAATACCGTTACTTGCAGGTGTGGCTGTAGGATTGGTCACAGGTGTGAGCGCACCAACGACTCCAACAGGCTTCGCATATTTTTTAATCTTTTTTTCATCATCGACTTCGATTAAGCCTACTGACTTTGCGCCTTTAATGTCTTTTAAGACACCTAAGACTTTATTTTTATGTTTTAAGATTTTATCAGCCACATTGCCCATGCCTGTTTCTTCAACAGCAAGTTTGGCAAGTTTCTCAATGTTTTCATCACAATAGACTTCCCAGCCAATCGCAACACATAAACGGTCGATTTCCTCTTGTGTATAGTGATCGATTTCTTGTTGTGCGCGTTTCGCTCTTTGGACATACTGTTCAATGATTTCTTTTGGATTCATGATTTAAACACTCCTTTTAGACTAGAATACCTAATAAGCCTAAGATCCATAAGAAGATGGCAATAAAAGCCAAAGATACAAAGGCGTATGCAAATAACTGATTAAACAATTTCTTTCGATCGACGACTTCTGGTGCACTCGCAATAGCAAGAGCTCCCATGGTTGAAAATGGACTGATCGTCACAAAATGGGATCCAATGGCAATCGTAATCGTAATCACAGCAGGTGATATCACATGGTTAAGTTTATCTGATAACTCAACTGCAGTTGGAATAAGTGTTGGCATGACCACACCTACAGCTGATGAAAACATCGACATGACACCAGATAAGAGTGCAAGGATCGGAATAGCAGTCCCTTTATTCATGAGGTTTGCTAAAAATGTCGTGAGGAGTGATACCCCACCCAGTTCACTAATGACACTAATCAATACCGCTGTTCCACAGATCAACGTGATAGCCGTCCAAGCGACGCTTTGAATGGCATGGTGTGGATCTGCTGATTTTAAAATGAGCAGGAAAGTTGCGAAAACGATACTTGCAAAGCCAACATTCACACCAAATACCATCACCCAAACAATGAGTAATACAATACAGATCAACGTGATGATTTGATCTTTATTCAACTTTTCGGGTTTTTCAATATCAATATGGTTTCCTTTAAGTTTTAGACCACCTAAAAGAAAGAACAAAAGAATGGATAGCGTTGTCATACTTAACACGTGGGTTAGGTAGATTCTAAATCCTAAATCGCCTACCCCATTTTCTAAAGCTAACTGTAAGGCTACGATCCCATTAGGTGCGATGGGTGACAACCCACCTGCAATCGCACCGTTTATGATCATGATACTCATAAGACTCATCGGTATTTTTGCTTGATAAGCTAGTGCCAAACCAATAGGTAACAAAAGTGCCCCTGTGGAGATATTGCCTGGCCCAATGGATGCAAGAATTAACGATAGAAAGTAAAAAACAATGACAATCAATATTGTCTTTCCATGACTTTGATAAATCATCATGTTAGACACTTTTTGTAAGGTGCCGTTTAATTTCGTAATCCCAAAGAGCAAGGTGACACCAAATGTCGTAAAAAAGAGTTTTAATGGCCAGTAAGAGATGATGGTATCAATAGGGATACCTCCGATAAAATAGCCCACAATCAGAGAAAATACCAATGCTATAAGACCAACGTTTACGTTTTTCCAAAACCCGATGGCAATCGCTAAAACGAGCGATACCAACGAAATGATCGCAATTGTCATAAACGTTTATGTCCGTTCTTTATGGAAACTTGCTTGTTCGATCTCTTTAACTACTGTTCTAGCTTTTTCTAGATTACGTGCACGCCAATCCTCTAAGTTTTGTGTAAATGATGTATTAATAAAAGCTTTTGTCATCTCAATACCCATGATCGGTGCAATGATCCATCCACCCATACAAAGGACATTCGCATCATT
>DIER01000044.1 GCA_002418725.1 Acholeplasmataceae bacterium UBA5769 | reverse complement strand
AGAAGACCAAAAGATGAAGGAATAGACATCAAGATAGCGGACATAAAAGCAAAAACCGGAACCCTTCTTGGTACTTCTTTCATATAAAGTAAGATCACCGCATAAAGGTATAAAGCGATCGCATTAAAGATATAGTAACTGATAAATGCTGTCCCTTTATATTGTAGCAGCAAACCTTCACCGATGTACTCTAAATAGAGACGTTCTGCACCCGTCGCTAAAGCATATTTTTGAGCAAGAAAATAAAACTCAAACGCTGGATTTGACGCATAATAACAGGCGATCCCGATGATTCCAACCACAAAAGCAATGATTGCTAATAAAGGTTTTTTCTTCATCATAAACAAAGAGAATGCGAAATAGATTATGATCAGCAAGGCATTGTTGATCATGTAAAGTAAATCTAAGCTTAACAAACCTTTAAATGTGCTAGACCGAAACATTTCTATAAACTCATATGCAGTCTCTGGTGGTGGCATTAACACATAGACGATGATTTGTAAACCAATCAGACCAATCATCGCGTAAATGATGTATCTCGCAACACTGTAAATGTGTGCTATCTTTTTAGGTTCAATCTGCATGTTATTCTCCCTGTGATCAATGTGATTTATTTTAATGATAACTCAAACATGCCTATATGAAACAAAAAAAATAAAAAAATCATGACACTTTCGCATCATGATTGATAGTATAAACTGATGATAGGGATCACAAAGACTCCGATATAAAACATGATTTTCGCATACGTTGAAAACGAAGTGAAAGGTCTTTTAAAGATGATTTCTGCTTTCAAGATAATCACATAATCTAAGACCAACAAGATCAAAGACAACCCACTAAAAAGTATTTTCATGCGGAGTTCACCTTCAAAGTTGGGCATGGTGTAGGATATATAATTGATGAACCCGTAAAAAATAACGCCAAAGACAAGATAGCTATATTTTAAGATTGCCATGATGATTTCTGCAGTTTTTCATAGTTGTTGATGGAATACATCAATTTCACTGCAGCCTCCAATCCTTGGTTTGCTGCTTTTTGCCATAATGCTTTAGCTTTTGCTTCATCCTTAGGGATAACAGCACCTTCAAAATAGAGCATCCCTAAATTATACTGTGCAATAGCAAGCCCTGCTTCAGCTGCTTTTTCATACCAGAACAAAGACTTTTGCATATCCGCTTCGACACCATCACCTTTTTGATACATCACCGCAAGATTATACTGTGCATTCGGGTGATCAAGTTTGGCAGCTTGTTCTAAAAGCTTAGCGATGGTTGGAAAATCCTTGTTTTCTTGTTTGATTAAAATCATCGCTAAATGATAAAGCGCATTTTTGTTTTTCTTTAACGCTGCTCTTTCATACCAATGAATGGCTTGCTCAATGTTTTGAGGAACACCTTTGCCATTTTGATAGTAGAGACCAACATAATACTCTGCTTCTGTGTGATTTTGTTTGGCAGCAACCATAAACCACTCAAATGCCTTTAGGGGGTATTTCGCTTCCTTTTCATGATAATACATCGCAAGCGTGTAAGAAGCGAGCGCATATTGCTGATTTGCAGCTCTTTCCAAGTATAGAACGGCTTCTTTATAGCGTTCCACCTCTAGTGCGTTGATACCTAAAGCATAAAGGGCATAGGGGTGATCTTGCTTTGCTGCAAGTTCATAATAATGATTCGCTTTTTTGGTTTCATTTTCTTCATGACCAATCGTTTCATAGATCATACCTAGCATATACTGTGAATCACTATAACCTAAATCGGCTGCTTTGATAAACCACTCCATCGCTTTAAAGATGTAGCGTTGGACTGAAAAACCATAATAATAGTATGTCCCTAAGATATGCATACTGACGGGATCTTTCGCGTTAGCTTCTGAAAGTAAGATATCATAATTTTGATTAAAATATGTTTTGGCTAATGCTTCATCCTTTTCGATGCCCATGCCTGTATGATACATCAAACCTAAAGCATAACCGCATTTATAAGATCCTAAAGCATAGCCCTTCTCGTAATGTTCTTTGGCTTTCCCAAAGTCAATGGAAATACCATCTCCTAATCCATAAAAGCGACCTAAAAAGTAATGAGCATCAGCATGCCCTAAAGCTACCGCTTGACTAAAGTGTTCAATGGCTACCATGATGTTCTTTTTAGGGGTATTTAAAAGATAATGGTTTAAACCTGCTTGATAATGTGTTTGTGCGTTCATATGATCAACTCCATGCTATATCATACCATAAATGTATCTTCAAGCCAAAAACAATAACCTAAAGAATCATGCGAATGATGACGATTTTTAATCGTTTTATCTCATAAAAAACGATGATAAAAATCAATCACTACTCGCTTAATAATTTGGCTTTCTCAGTATCATATTCATCTTGTGTTAATATCCCATTATCCAAAAGTGCTTTTAATTTTATCAACTTATCGTATTTATCCGAAGTGTTTACAATTCTTTCGGTAACTACAGGTTGCGATTGTCTGTTCATTTTTTCATCAAGGACGTTTTTAAGTGCAACTAAATAGTGCTTTTTTTTCTCTGCCGCTACAACAGTATATGGATCGTATATGAGTCGCAAATTCATGACACCACCACTTTTTTCGTTGGCTACTCCAGCAACTTGAATTCGAAAACAAAAATATGCTTCTTCACGATATCCAACAATGTTCTTAAAGAACAACTTATTATCTCCATCAGCATTATTATTTCGGAATTCGAAATTTTTGGGTCTCGAAATGGTAATAGATGAGTCATCAATTCTCACCGTTACATATCTATTGAATACTACTTCTTGGTTGCTTCTAAGTTTGTTTTCAACTTCAGCGACAGAGAGGATTTCTTTCTCTTTTTGTTTATGTTTACTTGTTTTTTTATACTCATTTATGTCTGTGAGAGTGATATCTCTATCAAAAATATCTAAAAGATGAGCTGCTTTAGGGTGATTAACAAGATATTCCTTAACGGACTCATACTCAGAACTATTGTATAAGGCACTAAAAGAGCTAGATGTGATATAACTTTGCACTTTACCTTGTAAAACAGATATTTGTAAATCGGAATTAAAAGTTATGATGAAGGAATTCTTGAAAAGCACAATCTCTTCAATCTCATCAAACGTGATTTTTTTATGAACTCTTACTTTAGTTAACAAGATATCCATATAATTGCCTATGATGAGTTCTCCATTTTGTAAAAATACAACAGCAGCATTTTGACCATTATTGTTCCCTAAAATTTTAAATATTGGTTCATAATCGTTATAAGTTGATCTCAAAAAACTATCAAACTTTTCAAACTGACTCATCAGTTTGTCTTGATTAAACATATTCATGGTTCACCTCGTTATTTTTTCTATACTATCATGGTTTTGTACTACTAACCAACCATTAAAAACCAATTGTTATCATAAAGCGATGTGTAAATCAAAATCCGCCTAACTCTATAGTCTTACCCATGTTACATTTGAGAGATTAATCTCGAAAGGTTTATCTCGAGTATGTCGAGTAATAAGATATTTCACTGAAATTCTTAGTAATAGTATAATTTTGCACTTTTAGTCTGAAACAAGCAGTCGACTTATAAATGACAAGCCACAGCTAGGACTGTGGCTTGATTAATTATTTATTTAAACCTGAAAAACTCTTTTTCACTGCGCCTGTCGTTTGCTTATACATTTGACGCCATGAAATCCAAATACCAATACCGAGAAATAAAACATTTGTTAAGAGATCTGAGATGAATGCACTTCTAAAATCAGCTACGTTTAACGCATCCGTTAAAGAGATACCTTCAAAGGCTGCAATCGCATTGTATAACCAGAAATGAAGTGATAAGACAATAACCAATGAGATGATAGAAACTGCAGCTGGAACCCAAGACTTACGTGCAGCTTTCCCAAACTTATAGCCATAGAAGGACCCCAGTGGAATAAGCGCATAGAGTAACGCAAGCATGTATTGAAAGAAGACGATTGAAATGAAAATGGGAATCGCACCAGCGATGGCACCAACAACGGCTAAACCAAGGCTCTTGACGAGATTATCGTTTGATTTTTCTTCTTGTTCAACACGTTCTGTCAATTCCTGATAGAAATTCTTAGCACAAGCATCGTGAACCTTCACGACAGCACCCATCACGATGCGGTGTGAGTCGGTTTCTTCTAAACCACAAAATGGGCAATGATTTAAAGCCTTTAAACCTTGATCTTTAAACGCATCCGCGACTTTATCAAGAAATGCTTGATGTTTATCGGATTGCTTAATGCCATGCTTGAACATGATGTGAACTGCGTTCTGATTTAAGACCACAGATTCAATGCGAATTTGTTGCATACCCACAGCTTTTTGGATTGCTTTCACATGTTCTTTTTCCAATGTTTTTTCAAAAACAAATGTCATCATAGGCACTTTAATAAATGTATCAATAGATACCTGTGTAACATAATAAGGATACCCTTTGATTTGTCCTGTTGGAACACCATGTTCAAAAGACAGACCTAATTTTTCTGCGACGACTCCAAGTTTCATTTGTAAATACCCTCCAGTGTTATATATGGCTTTATGATAACATTTTTAAGCCATTTACACAAGAGCGTTTTTGATGATTTCAACGAAAACCTGATATCCTTTTTCATTTAAATGAATGCCATCTTTTGAATAAACGATATCGAGTTTTTGGGAGGTATCTGAGAGCGGTGTTTCAGTATCGATAAGACGTGATTTAAAGTATTCTTTTAAACTGATATTGATGGCATGGATATCTTCATTTTTTCTACCAGCAATATATGCTTTATGTGCTTTTGGATCATCTTCGTTTACCGGTGTTAGTGAAAGTATAAGAACTTCTGCATGTTTCGATAAAATATCATATATCTCTGTAATTTTCACTAAGATATCCAAAGGTTTGTGTGCTGTTAAGACCAAATCATTTGATCCGATACTTAAAATGATGCGTTTAGGTTTTTGTCTGATCACAGCATCAAGTCTATCTAAAACTCCCAGTGTTGTATCACCTGCAATGCCCATGTTAATAAAATCATCTAATCCGTATTGACTAAAATTTAGATAAGCTATCATCGAATCACCGATGATGACATCCTTACCCTCAATGGGTAAAGCGCGGAAGGTTTTCACCCTCCGCGTATAATCTGCTTTAATTAAAGCTTTCATTAGGTTTAAGTCTATACTCATCTTAATCCTCTGCTTTCAATTCAAAAATAAGATCTCTGAGTTCTGCAGCACGTTCGAAGTTTAAATTCTTGGCAGCAACTTTCATCTCATTTTCAAAATCTTTAATCATCTTCTCACGATCTTTCTTGGTGAGTTTCTGATAATCTTTTGGCTCTTCAATAAGTTCTTCTTTAATGCTAATCTTATCTCTAATATCCTTTTGAATGGTCACAGGAACAACGTTATTGGCTTCATTAAACGCGAGTTGTAACTTTCTTCTGCGTTCGGTTTCTTTCATCGCATACGCCATGGCATCGGAGATGCTATCGGCGTACATGATCACACGACCGTTCATGTTTCTTGCTGCGCGACCAATCGTTTGAATTAAACTGCGTTCACTTCTAAGGAAGCCCTGTTTATCAGCATCTAGAATCGCAACCAGTGAAACTTCAGGTAAATCCAGTCCTTCTCTTAAAAGGTTAATCCCGATTAAACAATCGTATTTACCAAGTCTTAAATCACGTAAAATCGTGATTCTTTCTAAAGACTTTATCTCTGAGTGTAAGTATGCCACCTTTAAACCAAGTTGTTTAAAATAAGCGGTTAAGTCCTCTGACATCCGGATGGTCAGCGTAGTGACCAGCACACGCTCACCCGCTTGGACTCTTTTCTTGATTTCAAAATAGAGATCATCCATTTGACCTTTTGAAGGTCTCACTTCGATTTCCGGATCAAGTAAGTAGGTTGGTCTGATAATTTGTTCGACAATGGGAATACCTTTTTCGAGTTCATATGCGCCAGGGGTTGCTGATAAATAGATGACCTTGTTCATCTTTTGTTCGAATTCTTCAAACTTTAAGGGTCTATTATCCAGCGCTGAAGGCAGACGAAAACCGTAATTAACGAGAGTCATTTTTCTGGATCTATCCCCATTATACATTCCTCTAACCTGGGGAACTGTAACGTGTGATTCATCGATGATAAGTAAGAAATCATCACCAAAAAAATCGATTAAGGTTGCTGGGGTTTCACCTGCTTCACGCAGTGATAAGTGTCTTGAATAGTTTTCAATCCCACTGCACATGCCAATCTCTTCAAGCATTTCAATATCATATTTCGTTCTTTGTTCGATGCGCTGTGCTTCTAGCAAAAGGTTTTCACCTTTAAAATAAGCAATTTGTTCTTGCAACTCATTTTTAATACGTCTGATCGATTCTTTTAACTTATCTTTATCGGTCATAAAGTGTGTTGCAGGAAAAATCGTCATATACGTTAACGATTCAATCGCTTGACCTGTTAACACATCAAAACGTTTGATTTCATCAACCTCGTCTCCAAAGAATGAGATACGAATACCTTGTGCTCTCTCATAAGCAGGAATGACTTCAATGGAATCACCTCTGACGCGAAATGTTCCACGATGAAAATCGATATCGTTACGTTGATAGGTGAGTTCAACCAGTTTATTGATGAAATGATCTCTTCCGTAGTGATCACCTGTCCGGACAAAAAGCATGGCTTTTTTGTAGTCATCGGGATCTCCAATACCGTAAATACATGAAACGGATGCGACAACAATGACGTCGTCACGATCTAAAAGCGATGAGGTTGCAGCATGACGCATTTCATCAATCTCATCGTTGATGGAGGAATCTTTTTCAATGTAAGTATCCGAGGAAACCACGTAGGCTTCTGGTTGATAATAATCATAATAGGATATAAAGTATTCTACGCGATTGTTAGGAAAAAAAGCCTTAAGCTCGCCATAAAGTTGACCAGCTAAGGTTTTATTTGGGGCGAGAATAAGGGTTTTCTTTTGAAGTTGTTGAATCATGTTGGCCATGGTATATGTTTTACCTGTACCTGTTGCACCTAAAAGAACTTGTTCTTTGATCCCGCGATTCATGTTGTCTTTTAATTTTTCAATCGCTTTAATCTGGTCACCTTTTGGTGAATATGGTGCTTTTAGTTCAAACATTAAACCACTTCTTTCGTTTAAATATCTTTATCAATTTCGTGAGGTTTGGGAACGATGATACTTTGTGGTACATACATCGGTTCAATGACAGATGACACGATGTTCATAAGATGGTCACCAATACGTTCTAAGTTGGCTAAAATATCAGGGAAGTTCGCGGCTCTCACAAACGTAATTTCTTGATTTTTAAGACGTTCGATATAACGATAGCGACATTTTTCTTCAAGTTCATCGACCACATCTTCCATTTTAACAACTTTTTGTGCGAGTTCAACATCTTGGTTTTTAAAGCTTTCAAGGGTTGCCTCTATCATTTGATCTAAGACTCCATACATCATCTGTAAATCCCTGGTGCCTTCTTCTGAAAGATGCATGGATTCTTTATATCTTTCTTTGAAGAACTCTAAGACGTTGGTTAAATGATCTCCGATACGCTCAAAATCTTTAATGGTGTCCAAATCTCTAGACAATTTCGCGGAATCTTGTTTGTTTAGTCCCGCCATAGAAATCTTAATCAAATAGTCATGAAGTTTCATGTCATAGGTATCTGTAATCATTTCAAGGGTGTACCCCTCTTCAATGAAATGCTCTTCTTCTTTAAAACTATAGACTCTAACCAGATCAAAATATTCTTTAATCACAGCACCCATGGCTAAGATACCACGTTTAGCAACTTCAAGTGCTAAAATGGGTGATTCTTGAATCAGTTTTTCATCAAACATATCGTCTGGGATATGTTTTTTATCTTTATCTTTGACAAAATACTTCGCAGCTGCAATCATCTGTTTAATAAAGAAATATAAGATGAACGTCATGGCTAAATTTTGGAAGCCGTGAGCAAACGCGATAGAAAGCATGTTATATCTTGTTAAGAAGGTTTCTTCAAACCAAATGATAAACAAGCGGTAAGGCGATAACAAGATGAGGAAAACAACGGCCATTAGGACATTAAAGAGCACGTGAACAAAGGCAGCACGCTTCGACTCTGTATTTCCTCCAATGGATGCTAAAAACGCGGTGATGGTGGTACCAATATTCGCACCTAATAAAATGGGAATCGCACCCGCTAAAGTGATGGTATCAATGCCCTCGGCATTTAATGCATAAAGCTTTTCTAAGACCCCAATCGCAGCAGATGAAGATTGCACAACGGCAGTGAAAATAGTACCAAAGATTGTCCCTAAAAACCAATTTTGTGAAAACACTGCAAACATTTGTTCGGCTTCCGGTGTACTTGCAAGTGGCTTTAGGCCAGAACCCATCACTTCAAGTCCAACAAATAACATCCCTAAACCCGTTAAGACACCACCAATATGGTGAATCCTCTTCTTACCAATAAATGCCATGATGACACCAAAACCAAGAAAGACATAGCCAAACTTAGCAATCGGTAGACCGATAATAAACGCGGTTACGGTTGTCCCGATGTTTGCACCCATAATGATACCAACAGATTGAGGCAAAGTCATCAAACCTGCTCTAAGCAAACCAATCGTGAGTGCTGTTGTTCCTGATGATGATTGGATGAGTACCGTTAAGAAAATACCGACAAGTATACCTTTAAGCGGTGTATTGGTCGTTTTCTCAATGATAGACTTCAACTTACTTCCGGCAGCAGCTTTGAGTGAATCACTCATAAAGTTAATACCGAAGAGAAATAAGGCTAGCCCCCCGAAGACAAACATAATGTTATCCCCGATACCGGCAAGTGCGATCGTCATAGAAATCCTCCTAATTACTTCATTTATATTTTACTTGATTACGCGTTTTATTGTGTTTCTTTCCAGCAAAAAAGCATCACGAATGATGCTTTTTGAGAAGCATTCGTCAGTAGTTGATAAATTCAATATGATATTTACGAACTACGAGGATGGTATCCCCTTTAACAACACCTAAACTTTTGAGTCTACGTTCAAGTTCTTCTTGACCGATGACAGGAAAGACCCCATAATACAGGGACAGTGATGTTGCTTTATGATAGGAATCCACCACACCGACAATCGGTGCGATCGAACGATATTTAGATAGATTGTCTGTTGCTTTATAGCCATATGCAATCATGGCTTTCACGTTATAATGCATGGCAGCTTGTGCTGCTGAGAATGAAATCGCATCCAGAAGATTGTCGCCTTCGAAAAGAGCACGATCCATAAACTTGCGATGATCAACGTGCTTTTCCGCTTTTTCTGCGATTTTTGCCATATATTCAACCGATTCAATCGGATACTTGCCTTGCGCCATTTCACCGGATAACATCGTTGCATCCGTTCCATCATAGACAGCGTTTGCAACATCTGATACTTCAGCTCTTGTCGGTCTTGGGTTTTGCTGCATCGATTCAAGCATTTGTGTCGCTACAATAACGAGTTTTCCTTTTTGCTGGCATTTATGAACAATGGACTTTTGCATTTGTGGAAGATCTTCGGCGAAGACTTCAACCCCTAAATCACCACGTGCAACCATGATGCCATCTGCAGCATCGATGATTTCATCGACATTGTTAATGCCTTCTTGGTTTTCTATTTTAGCGATGATTTGGATATAATCCTTACCTTCTTCTTTAAGAAGTTCACGGATGGCAAACACATCCTCTTTTCTTCTCGTAAAGGATGCTGCGATGTAATCATAATCATTTTGACAAGCGAATTTTAAATCAAGGATATCTTGCTCTGATAAGAAAGGCATATTTAAGACGGTGTTTGGAACGTTCACACCTCGACGGTTTTTCACCATATGTGAGTTTTTTGCAACCGTGATGAGTGTCCGGTCTTCGTGATTTTTCTCAATCACGAGTAATCCTAAGTAACCATCATCAATCAATAGCGTTGTTCCAATTTGAACATCTTCAAAAAGATTTCCATAAGAGATTGAAAATGAGGTGTCATCACCCAAAATCTCAGTCATATGAACTGTAACGGTAGAACCTTGTTTGATATAAGCTTTACCATCTTTAAAGTGATGCGTTCTTATTTCTGGACCCTTAGTATCCATCAATGTCCCTACATAAGTTCCTAACTCTTTGTTAAGCTCATGAACCAAGTGAAACCGATGAATGTGTTCTTGATGGTCTCCATGAGAGTAATTATTTCGAACAACGTTAACACCAGAGAGTATCAGTTGTCTTAAGATGGCTTTATCTTCAGATGCAGGTCCACATGTCCCCACAATTTTTGTTTTACGCATAAACACTCCTTGAAAGTCATTAACCGACTTTTCCCGAATGTATTATATCATAATATAATAAGTCACC
>DIER01000013.1:1715-119830 GCA_002418725.1 Acholeplasmataceae bacterium UBA5769 | reverse complement strand
AGGACTACATATATATATTAGGAAGTTTTATATTATGAAACTAAATAAAATGATTGATCATACGAAACTAGGCGCAAGCGTTTCAGCAGAGCAAATCCAAAAGCTCATTGATGAAGCAAAAGTCTATGATTTCAAGAGTGTGTGCGTGAACCCTATTTGGGTAAACCACGCAAAAAAAGCACTTTCAGCAACCGATGTCCTTGTCTGTACGGTCATTGGATTTCCTCATGGGACACACCAGCCAGAGGTGAAAGCATGTGAAGCCGTGCAAGCGGTTAAAGATGGTGCCGATGAACTTGATATGGTGATCAATGTTTGGGCTTTAAAGTCAAAACAGTATGATCTCGTGAAAAAAGATATTGAAGGTGTCGTCAAAGCAGGTGCTGGACGTACCGTTAAAGTGATTTTAGAAACATGCTATTTAACCGCAGAAGAAATCGTAGAAGGTTCTAAGATTGCGGTGAGTGCTGGTGCACATTTCGTGAAAACATCAACAGGATTTGGCACCTATGGTGCGCGTATTGAAGACGTTAAACTCATGAAAGAAACCGTAGGGAATAGAGCTGAAGTGAAGGCAAGCGGTGGTGTTCGCACGTATGAAGATGCGCTGAAGATGATTGAAGTAGGGGCTACCCGCATCGGGACATCGAATGGTGTCGATATCGTCAACCAAAGGAGAGATCAACATGATTCCAACACCTCATATTGATTGTTTAGATCAAAATCAAATTGCTAAAACCGTCTTAATGCCTGGAGATCCACTACGGGCAAAATACATTGCAGAAACATTTTTAACGAACGTGAAGCAAATCAATTCCGTCCGTAATATGTTTGGCTATACGGGTTATTTTGGAAAGAAGAAAGTGACCGTTATGGGTTCTGGTATGGGTATGCCTTCCATAGGTATTTACTCGTATGAACTTTTCGCATTTTACGGTGTTGAAAAGATTATTCGTATCGGTTCATGTGGTGCATATTCACCCGATTTAAAACTTTATGATGTCATTTTGGTTAAAGATGCTTACAGTGAATCAAGTTATGCGAAAACGATGGGTGTATCTTCAAGAAAAGTACTTTCAGGATCCACAGCAATCAACAATCGTATCTTAAAAGCAAGTGAACAAACAGGGATTCCTGTGCATGTTGAACGTATTCATTCATCCGATGTTTTTTATCGTTTGAAAGCTGATGAATACAAAGAGATTTATGCAAAACATGGTGCAAGCGCTGTTGAAATGGAGTCGTTCGCTTTGTTTGCTAATGCCAAAGCATTAAAGAAAAAAGCAGCGTGCCTTTTAACCGTTTCTGATTCACTCGTCACCCATGAAGCAACCACAGCAAAGGAACGTCAAGAAGCATTTACAAAAATGATGAAACTTGCGTTGCATAGTTTATAATGATCCAACTGATAAATGATTTTAAAACCATCCAAATTGCCTATTTTTTTGTTGATATCGATCAAAAAGCGTATGCTGTTCATCGGTATCTTTTACCACGCTTAATGACCTCATCGACCGATCATATTACATCGCGTCAACAGATGAGTAAACAGATGGAAGAACTTTATGGTGCCTATATCAAGGCGAGAACAGAACGCATGGGTAATTTATCCGTGATGTCTTTTGTGTTGACCTTTGTTGACCCTAAAATCGTGAAAGATCCTGATTTATTTGATCAAGCGATGGCCTTGTTTGACCAAGTTATTTTTTCTCACGAACGTTTTAATCAAGATGTTTTTGATGATGAAAAAAGAATGCTTATCGAACAATGGGAAACGCTAAAAGATAAGAAGAGATCTTATGCAAGAGAACGTTTTACATCGCTATTTTTTGAAGGAGATAACTACGGATATCCACTTTCGGGCACCCTAAAAGATATTAAAAAAATCAAGATAAAGCAGATGGAAACGTATTATCAACACATGTTTTCAAAACAGCGTGTCTATGTCGTGACCAACGGGCATACAGAAGGTCTGGATTTAGCACCTATTGGACATAAATTTGGCGATCAAACGCTAGAATACCCTCTCATCACCTCTTTTAGAGCACCAAGAGAAGTGAAAATGGTGACTGAAGAGACGGATATGCAACAAGCTATCGTCAAGATGGGCTATATTTTACCTATCTATCGTCACGATGCACTTTATGACGCATCCGTGATTTTAGATATCATTTTAGGTGGTTATCCAGAATCAAGATTATTTAAAGTGATCCGAGAAGAAGAAGGTTTATGTTACGATATTTCATCCAGTTATGATTACTATAAAGGTGTCGTGATGATTTCTTCAGGAATTGATTTATCGAAGGTTGATCACGCACTTAAAAGCATTCAAGACTTGGTAGAAAACATCAAAACGGGTGGCATCACAGGAGAAGAGTTGTTGCATGCTAAGGCTTATTATATTCATCAAATCAAATCGTCTTTGGATTCACAATCGACCTTGACAAAACGTGCGTTTGTAAGAGAAATGCTACATTATCAAGAAACGATTGAAGAAAAAATTCAAAAAATAGAAAATGTAAGACTTGAGGATGTTGAAAAAGCAGCCTCCATGTTGGTGCTAGATACCATCTACGTCTTAAAAGGTGGTGCAGCATGATCAAACGTTACTATCCAGATTTTAATGAAGATGTCTATATCCTTAAACTTAAAAATGGTATGCAGGTGCATATCTTGCCTAAAGATGAACCTTATTACTCGACTTATGTCGAATTATCTGTCCCTTATGGTGCGCTCGACCTAAACTATCGTTTGGGTGATGTGATGCATCATACGCCTTATGGAACCGCGCATTTTCTTGAACATAAAGTGTTCGCGATGCCTGATGGTGATGCGTTTACACATTTTTCTAAGATGGGTGTCGATGCCAACGCCATGACAAGCTACAACCAAACTTCATATTTATTTATGGCAACAGAACATGTGATGGATGCGCTCGATTATTTACTCAAGATGATCGATACACCATTTATCCATCACGAGAATGTGGAAAGTGAAAAAAAGATCATTGCTGAAGAATTGAAGATGTATTTAGATGATCCTAACGTCGTGATGCATAATCAACTCATGGAGCACATGTATTTAAATCATCCCATCCGCTACGATATTGGTGGGACGCTGTCTTCTATTATGGACATCACGCCTGAGGTCCTCAATCACGTCTACAGATCTTTTTATACACAAGCTAACCGTTTACTTGTCATTGCGGGTAAAATCGATATCAAGGCTTTAAAACAATATTTTAAAGCATATGAAGAAATACACCATGAAAAAGGTGTGATACCAAAAACGATTTATCCAAAAGAAACCATACGCATACCGATCAAGTATAAAGTTGAAACGAAAGATTTATCGATACATAAACTCATGATCGGGTTTAAGTTGAGACCAAAGAAACGCTCTGCGAAAGAACAAATTAAACGTGAAACCGCAATGGCGATGATGACGAATCTTTTGTTGGGATCATCTTCATCCATGTATGAAAGACTTTTAAAAGAAGGATTGATCAATCAAAGTTTTTCCATTTCAACCAACTTTGAACATCATGCAGAAAGCATTGTCTTATTTGCAGAAACGAAGAAAGTGAATCAATTAAAACGCATCCTGGTCGACTTTTTAACACAAAGCGGAATCGAAGAATTGACAGAAGAAGCGTTTTGGCGTTACCAAAAGGTTTATTTAGGTCAAGTGATCTATGCTTTAAATCACCTTGAGCATAAAGCTTATCTTTATGGCAAGTATTACCATATGGGGGCATCTTTATTTGATGTGGTTGATCTTTTAAAAGAGATTAGCTATCAAGATATCTTGGATGCTTTTAAAGAACTCAACAAAAAAAACATGTCAATCCTGATTTATAAGAAAGCCTAAGTTAGGCTTTTTTTATGCAACCATACATGAAAAAGGGATTGATGGATCTCTGATGCGCACATTCTCTCAGAAAACGATAGAATCCATTGGAAAATGTGGTACGCCAAATAGAAATGTTCATTTGAATGTGATGATTTCAAACGCTATACTGTGTATAAAAATAGTGGAGGTTATATGTTAAATCAAGTGATCCTAATCGGTAGATTAGCGCAAGATCCAGAAACAAAGACGCTAGACGATGGCAGAAAAGTAAGCTACATGAATTTAGCAGTTCAAAGACCGTTTAAAAACATGGAAGGAAACTATGATACTGATTTTTTTAGAGTGTCTGTATGGGAAGGCTTAGCGCAAGCGATTGAATCTTACGCGACCAAAGGTGTGATGGTTGCCGTTAAGGCAAGGTTGCAGACATGGAAGTATGAAGTAAATGAAGACAAGCGATTAACATTGATTGATGTGGTTGCAGAAAGAATTACTTATTTATCCCACTCTCAAAAGAGTGAATGGAAGGGTCCTGAAGAAAGTTCTGAAAAATGAACTTTTTTTATTGACATCTTATACTATGCAATGAATAATATTATCGGAATGCAAGTATATGAGGTGAATCATGAGAGAACAAGTCAAGAAAGGCGTTTTAGAGATCTTCGTGCTTGCGATGTTAACCAAGGGGGATTCGTACGGTTACAAAATCGTTAGCGATTTGTCTGAATACATTGATATTAGCGAATCCACGCTTTATCCTATTTTAAGGCGTTTAGAAAAAGTTGGAGAACTAAAGACGTATAACGAACTTTATCAGGGGAGAAATCGGAAATATTATCAAGTTACACTGCAGGGTAAAAAACATATTGATGAGTTTCTTCGTGAGTGGGAAGATATTAAAATCATCTATCAGATATTGATGAAATGAGGCAAAAAACATGCAAACATGGTTGAAAGAATTAGAGCGCGCCTTAGCGACAAAATTTTACGCAGATGAAGTGAAAGACGTCATCAGTTATTATGAAGAGATGATTAACGATCGCCTCGCCAATGGTGAAGATGAGAAAAGCATCCTTGCAAGTTATGACATTAAGCACATTGTGAAAGACATGACACCTGAAGTGCTCATGAAAAGAGAAAATAAGTCTTACTTACAAGTTTCAAAGTCAACAAAACAACTTTTAATCCTTCTTTTAAGTTCACCGATTTTGTTGCCGCTTGGTATCATCTATGTCTCGATGCTCATCTTTATTGTCTCGATGATGATCACCGCATGGGTTTTACTGTTTAGTGGGGTTATCGGATTTGGTACCTATATCTATGAGATGTTTGGTGCAGGCTTATCCTTACCGAATATCATCGGTTTAGTTGGTTTTGGTCTTATGATGTTTGGCATGGTGACTTTGATTGGATTGTGGATGTTACAATTCATGGTCATCTTATGGAAAAAAATGATTTATTGGTTTTCGAAATTAGCGCATAAGCGAGGGGAATAAAAATGAAATTAGTATCACGAATTTTAGGAATTATGATTTTAGTTGGGCTTATTTTAGCCGTGATTGGATTTTTTATGGGGCTTGATGCATCAAATCTCAGTGCATTTTTTAATGATTCAGAGGCTTATGGTGACATGATCACCGAAACACATGAGGAAGTGATCACAACCTTAGAAGTTGATGTGGATACCAGAAGTATTGTTATTTCATATGTGGATGAAGCGGTTTTAACCGTGACCTATTACAAACATGAAACAAGAGACACATGGACAATTGATGGCTCAAATGCGGGTATCTTTAGAATTGAACAAGATGAAAGACCACAGTTTTTCAATTATAAATTTGTACCAGAAGCTTTAAGAACTGTTCACATCTACATTCCAAACACCTGGGTGATAGATATGCTGATTGAGACAGCTACAGGGCAAGTTCGTTTAGAAAATGAAGCGGAAATCGAAGTGAGATCGCTTGAACTTATCTCCCACACAGGTAGTATTTATATGAAAAACCTTTTGGCAACAACAATTTCTGCACATACGGATACGGGATCAGTCATGTTAACGAACGCAGGCGTAGAAAATGTCATCAGTCTAAGTTCAAATACAGGAAGTGTACATTTAACAAATGTGGTTGGTGGACCAATCTCGATTGACACTGATACAGGTAGTGCTTATTTGACAGATGTTCGTGGTGAAGGACTCATCATTGATGTGGATACGGGTAAAATACAGATTTTACGGGCACTTTTTGCAGGAAATGTTATGTTGGAGAGCAAAACAGGGAGCGTGAATTTAACACAAGTTCAAGCGGCATCCTTTGACATTAAGTCTGCCACCGGCGATGTTCGTATCACGTTTGAAGAACTTTCAAATTATCGTTATGACTTAAAAACATCAACAGGAAAGATTCGTGTAGATGGTGTCAATCAAGGGAACAGACATACAACGACCACAGGTGATATCTTAGTAAAAATCAGTGTGGATACCGGAGATATTACGATTTCTAAATAGCGTTCAACTTCGGTTTATTTTTCAAATAAAAAGGCCGACTTCATTGGAGTCAGTCTTTTTTTGTGCTACAATGAAGAAAGGAGATGATAAAGATGACTATCAATTTTAGAGAAGAAGTTTTAAAACGTAAAGATCAACTGATTTTAGATCTACAAAAGTTGATTCAAATCAATTCTGAATTAACAACGTTTGATCCCAACCGTAAGGGCGCACCATTTGGTGAAGGGACAAAAGAAGCACTCGATTTGATGTTAGCTATCGGTGAGAGAGATGGTTTTTCAACCGTAAATCTTGAAGGCTATGCAGGTCATATTGAAATGGGTAACCAAAAGGATTTTGTGGGCATCATTGGCCACTTAGATGTCGTGCCTGCTGGTAATGACTGGACCTATCCACCATATGGTGCTGAAATTCATGATGGCAAAATGTATGGTAGAGGAACTGAAGACGATAAGGGTCCAACGATCGCTGCCTATTACGCCATGAAAATCTTAAAAGAACTTAACGTGCCACTCTCCAAGAGAGTGAAACTTATTTTAGGTAATGATGAAGAGACAGCATGGCGCTGTGTCAGACATTACTTTAGTGTCTATCCTGAATCACCTGTTTCTGGATTTATTCCAGATGCTGATTTTCCTTTGATTTACGCTGAAAAGGGAATTTCTCGTATCTTTGTAGATGGTAAAAATGATGTAGCGGATATCATCGAAATCCACGGAGGATTTAGAGATAATATGGTTCCTGATTATGCATCAGCCCTTTTAGAACCAACACAAGATTATCTTGGACTGTTTAAAGCTTACTTAAAGAAAAATCAATATGAAGGTTCTGCTGAAATCAAAGATCGCAAAGTGTTCTTAAAAGTTGTCGGTAAAAGTGCCCATGGGTCTACCCCACAGTTTGGTGAAAACGCGATTGACCGGATGATGCAATTCTTCCTTGAAATAGGTTTACGTGGTCAGATGTTAGCAGCCTATGAAAATCTCTTGTTAAATGATTATTTAGGCACCAAGTTAGGTGTTGCCTATACAGATCAAGAAATGGGTGAACTGACCAATAACGTAGGTGTCTTAAACTGTAAAGATGGTCATTATCAGATCCATTTGAACTTAAGATATCCAAATCATGTTGATTTCGATGAGGTTGTCAACACACTAAAGGTAAAGTTTCGTACTTATCAAGCAGAAGTTTTGGTAGATAAACATCAATTGTTACTTTATAAAGATCCAAACTCAGCTTTAGTTAAGACACTGATGGATGTTTATAAAAAACATACCAACGATCATGATGCAAAGCCCATCAATATTGGTGGCGGTACCTTTGCACGTGCGATGCCAAACTGTGTCGCCTTTGGTCCTCATTTCTTGGATAAACCGACCTTCATTCATCAAAAGAATGAGTTTATTGGCATTGAAGATCTGTTGCTTGCAACCATCATTTATACCGAAGCACTTTACGAACTCGCAAAATAGGAGGTCTTTATGAAGCCTTATTTAGAATTGTGTCAGCACGTTTTAACGCATGGAACAAAAAAGATGGACCGTACAGGTACGGGAACGTTGAGTGTTTTTGGTTATCAAATGCGTTTTGATTTGGCTGAAGGTTTCCCGCTTTTGACAACCAAAAAGGTTCACTTGAAATCCATTATTCATGAACTTTTATGGTTTATTAAAGGGGATACAAACATTAAGTATTTGGTTGATCATGATGTGCGCATTTGGAATGATTGGCCTTATGAAGCTTTTAAAAATTCTTCTGATTATCAGGGGGAAACCATGGATGAATATGTTCAAAAGATTAAGACGGATCTTTTGTTTGCAGAAAAACATGGTGATTTAGGTCCCGTTTATGGAGCGCAGTGGCGTAACTTTAACGGTGTCGACCAATTGCAGTTCATTTTAGATGAAATTAAGAATAACCCCAATTCCAGACGGATGATTTTATCAGCATGGAATCCAAAAGAGATCAAAAACATGGCACTTCCCCCTTGTCACACACTCATTCAGTTTTATGTGGCGGATGGAAAGTTGTCGTTACAGTTATACCAACGTAGTGCAGATATCTTTTTAGGTGTGCCTTTCAACATTGCAAGTTATGCACTCCTTTTAATGATGGTAGCACAGGTGACAGGACTAGAAACGGGTGAATTTGTCCATACGTTAGGGGATGCACACATTTATTTAAATCATGTGGAGCAAATCCAACTACAGTTAACCAGAACACCACGCAAAAGACCCACGATGGTAATCAACCCCAACGTTTCGTCACTGTTTGATTTTACTTTTGATGATTTTATTTTGACTGCATACGATCCCTATCCAGCCATCAAAGGTAAGGTGGCTGTATGATTTCACTGATTTGGGCGATGGATGAAAATTGGCTAATTGGTAAAGATAATCTTTTACCATGGCATTATCCGAAAGACTTAGCCTATTTTAAAGCAAAAACAAAAAATCAAGCGGTGCTCATGGGGGATATGACCTATGATTCACTGAAAAGTTATTATAAACAAAAACCCCTTCCTTTTGGTAAAATCTATGTGGCAAATTTAGTCGAGCGAACTTATGAGGATGCGACCCTAATCAAGGATATCCATGCATTCTTAAAAGATACTAAAGAAGATGTCATGGTGATTGGTGGTAAAACCATCTATCAACTTGCACTTCCTTACGCGAATAGACTCTATATCACTTTCGTTTTAGGTAGACATGAGGGCAATGTATATTTTAACCGTTTTGATTTATCAGTTTTTAAACTGATTGAAAAAACCATCGAAGATGGACTGATCTTCGCGGTTTATGAAAGGATATCATCATGATTTCTATCCTCTATGTGATCTTGTGGGCACTCTTCACTTATGTGATGTCTTACTATGTTTTAGGCGGTTATTTTATCTTGTTATGGTTTGTGTTAGGTGCAGTGGCATCGTTTATCGCAACTGTGCTTTTCATCATCTTGCATTTTCCGTTTATGAAACTCTCAAAGGTCACAAACCCATACAAATATTATGTGACAAGAAGCACAGGTCATTGGTTGACGATTTTTTTCATGCGTCTTAAAATCGATATCAAAGGCAAAGAAAATATCCCTAAAGATGGACCACTTTGTGTCTATGCCAACCATAAATCCTACGCCGATCCTTTCATCGTGTTTGAATTCATGAAAAGACCAACAACGTTCACACCGAAAATGAGTGTTTATAAAGCACCGTTGATTGGACTGTGGCTAAAATATTTAGGTGCATTTCCGATAGATCGCTCAAGTGATCGTAACACAGCAAGAGCGATGGTTGATGCGATCAAAGTCATTAAAGAAGGTATGGCGATGACCATTTTCCCAGAAGGTGGCATCAAAGACCGCAACGATGAAAAAATGGTGGCGATGCGCGCTGGAGCATATCGTGTCGCGATGAAAGCTGGTGCGGATTTACTTCCTGTAAGCATTCAAGGAACAACACTCATCAAACACCGTGCGCCATGGCGAAGAACGAAAATTCAAGTCATCATCCATCCTGTAGTTAAATACGAGGACATTAAAGAAAAAACGACCTCAGAGGTCGCTGATCTCATGTTTCATCAAATTAACAATCATTTGGTTCAAGAAAATCATAAGGCTGTCTAGCCTTATTTTTTTCCAATCACTCTGACACTATCTTCGACGATTTCAAAGGTGATCACGTCAGCATGTTTAATTAAATCTGCAAATGTGTATGCTTTAGGATCTGCATAAATCATCAAAGCTTTAATCACGTGTGAATGCGCAACAAGCAAAACTTTATGATTGGGATGATGTTTTGCAAGATCTAAAGCTGCATGTTGAATACGGTCAATCAGATGAAAATCTGTTTCATAAGATTCGAAAGCATAATTTTTGGACCGCACTAAAGGCATCGCGGTTTCGACAGGTGTGCCATCTAAATGATGAAAATCGCGTTCAACAAACCGAGAATCTAAAAGAATTTCATCCTTATAGCCAAGTTCTTTTGCGATGAGTTCAGCACTTTCTCTGGCTCTAGATAAAGGCGATGCCATAATGACATCGTAATGTTCGTTTCGTTTTCTTAAGGTTTGACCGAGCTCAGTCGCTTGAGCTTTTCCTGTATCATTTAAGGGGATATCAATCTGACCTTGAACAAGACCAGATGCATTATAATAGGTTTGTCCATGACGGACGATCGATAAGATCATGCATATACCTCTTTTCACCTTGTTTATTATAACATATGTTTCATGCAAACCCTTATCATTTATGATAAAATATTATTTAAGGAGACGTGATGACATGCATATTGTAGATCTGATCGCGAAAAAACGTGATGGCGATACACTCACACAAGAAGAAATAAACTATCTCATTCAATCTTATACAAAAGGTAAGATTCCTGACTATCAAATGAGTGCTTTTTTAATGGCAACCTATTTTCAAAAGATGAACGATGAAGAAGCAACATACCTGGCTTTAGCGATGCGAGATTCAGGCGATGTGATTGATTTATCTCAGATACCTGGTATTAAAGTGGATAAACATTCTACAGGTGGTGTCGGGGATAAAGTGACCTTGGTTTTAGGTCCGTTACTTGCGAGTTTAGGCGTTAAATTCGCCAAAATGAGTGGTCGTGGCTTAGGTCATACGGGTGGAACCATTGACAAACTTGAAAGTATTCCGGGATATCAAGTTGAGTTAAAAATTGAAGATTTTATCAAACAAGTCAATACGATAGGGATTGCGATTGTCGGACAAAGTGGTGATGTGGCACCTGCAGATAAGAAATTATATGCATTAAGAGATGTTACAGCAACCGTGGATGTCATTCCATTGATTGCATCTTCTATCATGTCTAAAAAATTAGCAAGCGGCGCTGATGCCATTGTCTTAGATGTCAAAGTAGGACATGGTGCATTTATGAAAACCGAAGAAGAAGCAATTAAACTTGCGGAACTGATGGTATCGATTGGTCGTCTAGCGGGTAAACAAATGACAGCGATTTTAACAGGTATGGATGAACCACTAGGACATAAAATTGGTAACGGACTCGAAGTCTATGAAGCGATCGAGACGTTAAAAGGTAAAGGTCCTCAGGATTTGGTTGATGTGACCGTTGAAATTGGGGCACATCTCTTACTAGATGCTAAAGTTGAAACCCAATTTGAACAAGCAAAAAAACGCTTATATGAGGCTTTAAACAATGGTCAAGCTTATCAAAAATGGGTTGAACTTGTCAAAGCTCAAGGCGGCGATATTTCTGTTTTGGAACATCCTGAAAAGTTATTATCCTCTAAAACCGTTCCTGTGTTCGCGGAAAAAGAAGGTTACATCATGGACATTAATGCACTGGATATTGGTAAAGCAGCGATGCGACTTGGAGCAGGTAGAGAGAAAAAAGAAGACAATGTTTTATTTGAAGTCGGACTTGATTTGCACCAAAAGATTGGATCTTATGTTAAAAAAGGTGATGTTTTAGCAACACTTTATGTCGAAAATCGTGGTGTTGAGGAAGCGAAGAAACTTATCTTGGGTGCGATGACCATCGGCGATGAGAAAAAAGAGTTACCGTTGATTAGACGCACGATCAAATAGGGGTGATTTTATGATGGTTCCTGATTATACGCACTCGATTTTAAATGTGACAGCAACCATATTAAAGCATTATCAAGCACCATCCCCATATGCATCATTGCCTTTGCTAGAAGAAGCACTCAAGGATAAACGTCATGTTGTCTTAGTTCTTTTAGATGGCATGGGTATAAACATCTTACACAAGCATCTTTTTAAGGATGCTTTTTTGTTAACACATCTTAAGGATATCATCACATCTGTATTTCCAGCGACAACTGTAGCAGCAACCACATCTGTGCTCTCCGGTCTACCACCTTATGCCTCTGGGCATTTGGGTTGGGTGCATTATTTTCCAAAAGAAGATGCACACATCGCCTTGTTTCCAAATCAGGATTTTTACGATGTGAATCGAATGCTTGATTTTAATTTTAAAGATAAGTATTTAAAGTATCCTTCGCTTTATGAATTGATTAAAAGGGGTTCACCTGATGTATCATTAAACGAACTTTTCCCTTCTTTTAGAGAAGATGGATACCCAAGTTTTAAAGATCAAGTTGATAAAGTGATTGATATCACGCGCAAAAAAGAAAAATCGTTCACCTATGTGTATTGGACTGAACCTGACCTAACCGAACATCATTTTGGGATTGATGCTTATGAAACAAAAAAAGTCCTCATGGACTTAGATCAAGAGGTTGAACGGATGGCATTTTTTGTTGCGAGAAGCACAGCCATTGTTGTGATTGCAGATCATGGACTTACCGATGTTGAAGAAGTGCCTATTTTTGAAAATAAACCTTTAATGGATATGATGCGAAGAAAACCATCGATGGAAGCTAGAGCAACCAACTTTTTTGTCAAACATCATGAACTTAAAAATTTTAAAGAAATGTTTGAAGCGCAATATGGCAAACACTTTATATTGCTATCAAAACAAGAGATTCTTGATCAAAAACTGTTTGGTGAAGGTAAAAAGCATAAAATGTTAGATCATTTTTTAGGCGATTATATTGGGATTGCGATAGGCAATCAAATGATGAGTATGAACAGTCAAACCAAGTTTTTAGCACACCATGCAGGACTTACCAAAGATGAGATGGAGGTTCCATTGATTCTCTTTACAAAATAACGAACATAAACATGAATAAAAAACGTGCATCCCCCCAATGCACGTTTTTTTAGCTTGATGAAATACTATTTCTTAGGCTCTTGTTCTTTTTTTGCAAATTCTGCTGCCATCATCACAGTGGATGCAAGGTCAGTAATGTTGGTTGGTACAACAAGTTTCGTTGCTTGACCGTTGGCTACGAGTGCTAGGGTTTCAAGCGATTTGATTTGCATGACGGTTTGGTCAGCAGCAGCTTCTTTAATCAATTTAATACCAAGTGCTTCAGCTTCTTTAATCTTAAAGATCGCAGTTGCTTCAGCTTCAGCTTGAAGAATTTTTTCTTTCTTGTTTGCTTCAGCTCTTAAGAGAAGTGCTTCTGCATCCCCTTCAGCGCGGAGAATTTCTGAACGTTTGTCCCCTTCTGCAATCAAAATGGTTTGACGCTTTTCACGTTCTGCACGCATTTGCTTTTCCATGGATTCGCGAATATCTTTTGGTGGAATAATGTTCTTAACTTCAACACGCGTCACTTTGATTCCCCATGGGTCTGTGGCTTCATCTAAGGTTTGTCTCATCTTGGTGTTGATAAGATCTCTTGAGGTTAAGGTTTCATCTAAGTCAAGTTCACCAATGATATTACGCAATGTGGTTGCTGAGATGTTTTCAATCGCCATTAAAGGATTTTCGGTACCATAGGTGTATAGTTTAGGATCTGTAATCGTAAAGAATACGACGGTATCAATTTGCATGGTCACATTATCTTTTGTAATCACGGCTTGTGGATCAAAATCTTTCACTTGTTCTTTGAGAGAAACAACCTTTTGAACGCGGTCGATAACAGGGATGATGAAATGAACACCAACACCTAAAGTCTTGTGGTAACCACCGAGACGTTCAACAACCATGGCTTTCGTTTGAGTGACTAATCTAAAACTTAATGCCACGATGATGAGCAGGACTAAGAATGCAATAATCAAGCCTGCGACAGCACCCGGATTTACTTCGAGTACACGGATAAATAAGTTTAATACAGTCATTGTTTTTTACCTCTTTCTTTATTTTTCTATTTTTTCAACAATTAATTTGTTGCCATCGACATCTAAAACACGAGCATGTTCGCCGACTAAAATCGTCTCTTTGGAAACAGCTGCCCAGTCAATAGACCTGACAACGACACGACCGATGTCATCGGGGGTTATTTCTTTGATAACTTTAACGGTCATACCAATCATCACGTCAACATTTGTCTTGATTTCGTTGGTCTTTAAATATTTTTTAACGACAGGTCTCGTTAAAATCAGAAGTACTGCAGTAAAGATGATAAACGATACGATTTGCCAGATGATGTGTCCACCGGCAAGTGCGATAATAAAACTTGGAATGGCTGCGAGTGCAAACCAAATGCTGATCATGTCTGCGGTAATGATTTCAACCATTAAGGCGACGATGAAGAGCGCTAACCAAAACCAGATCATGAAATCGAACATGTTACACTTCCTCCTTTAGATCAACAAGAAGTAATTGATCTTTGTGCTGCCAATTGGCTTTAAATTTCTTGGGTGCTTGATTAAAATCAGTGTTAATCAAACCTCCAACTTCATCGATAAAAGCTTTGTTGGCAATACGGCTATAGGAAGAACGCACCGTGATTTTATACTTATTGGATTCAGGGATATCGTGCTTGATAGCTTCGGCTTTCAATAGTGGCTTGATGACGATGAGTTGGCTACTCTTTTCAATACCTAGCATAACGCTATATGCATTCTCAAAGAAATTGGTTGCAGGTTTATTGAGTGTAATATTACCTGCAGCGATGGTGACGATACAATCTTTTGGTTTTTCGTTGAACCATACGATGTTCATACTTTATCACTCCTTACACTTCCATTATACACCTGATTATTGGAAATGCAAGAAAAATTAATTAAAATTATTTTTAGATTTTTTCGTTGATTGAGATGAGTTCAACACCGAAATCTAAAAGAAGTGCTTTCACGGATTCAAAGGGGTTATGCTCTTCTGAAACAATAACCTTCATCTGTTCTTCCATCACTCTTAAAGGTTCTGTCGCTTTGTAACAATACATCTTGATGTCAATGATTTTAAAGACATATGTATAGGATAATGCTTGACCTAAATCTGAAATCGTTAAGTTACGCGTTTGTGGAAGAAGGGATTCTTTTTGAATTTCACGATCAACGAGCGGAAACAAGAAATGGATCCCTGGTTGATCAATCACACGGTTAAAAGCACCGAATCTTTCAATGACTAGAGCTTCATTCTCCTTAACAATTTTAATGTTTGGAAAAAGAAAAAGAAGAAATAAAAAGGCAAGAATGAGTGAGGCGATAATTTCTGGTGGCATAGCTGAAAGTCTCCTTATCATATGGTTTGATTTTAGTTGGTATGTTTGCTATAATATAAATGATCACTACGGGGAGCTATATGCTGAGAGGACGAAAGTCGACCCGCGAACCTGATCTGGATTATACCAGCGGAGGGATAGCGATGAATATTTATATTCTACTATCAATTTCTTTGGTTATCCATAGAAATTTTTTATTTTCTAGGAGGAGAAGAAATGGCTTTAAAAACAGAAACGAAAAGAATGTTAATGACCATCAATTTGCTTGCGGTAGCCATCGTGCTCGATTTGATTGTGTCAAGCATTCCAGGTTTAAACTTAAGTATGCCTTTTGGCGGTAAGTTTTTTGGATTATCGATGTTTCCCTTGGTACTCATCGGGATCATGTTTGGTTTGAAGTATGGTTTAATCGGTGGTTTGATCTATGCGATCTATAACTTTGGCTTCGACTACTTAGTTTATTTGGATACGTTAAGAATAACGTTAGAATCTTGGACAGGTGAGTCATGGACTGCATTTAAGATATTATCGCTTGTGTTACTAGATTATATCATCCCATTTATGGCGTTTGGTTTGGCAGGTTTATTCGGTGATGCCCTACGCTCTAAGAAAAAGTTAGCGATTTCGCTTGTTTTTGTCAGTGCGGTTAGACTTGTTTCTGCCACCTTATCAGGTGTCATTTTATGGGGAAGTAGTATAGCGTATGCAACTTTTCAGGTTGAACTTGGTGAAGAAGCACCTAACATTGCTACGCGTATCTTCGCCTTTGTTGGTGAATCCCTATGGCTTTATAGTTTCATGTACAACCTTATCTATATTTTAACAACCACAGTTGTCGTGATGATCATCAGTTTCTTGACTTTAGATCGTATCAAAGTTATTTTCGAACCAGCGTTACTTCGAAAGTCATAAGAGCGTGCGCTCAACAACTTTCAAGTAGTCAAGTCGTGGTTGATAACCAAAAGGAATTAAAAAAGCGCGCGATTGAAAAGTTTCATAAGGGATGGATTTCCGTCCCTTTTCTTCATGGGATGTATCCCAATATTCAAATAAGACGTTTGCTGGTAACAGATAGTATTCGTTATAAGCTTTAAAATGAACGATTAAAAATGAAATGCCTTGTTGTTTAGCCACCGATTTGAGATGATCAATCTGATGGGGATGTACATTTTTTAAGGGCATGGACGTTTTAGAATTGGTCTCTTTGGCATCAAAATCGATGTAATAACCTTTAAAAACACCGTTAAAATCGGTGGTCGAGGGTGTTTTATAGTAAGCTTCAGTAATTTTTGCTTTATTTCTGGCAGGATAACTCACCGATACCACCTGAACAGGTGTAGGTTTTTTGTGAATCACTGCGATGCCATGATTTAAATAATAGGTATTGGAAGCTTCAATATCGGATTCAAGTGTCATACCTAAGTTTGCGTAATTGGTTGTTTTCACTTGAACTTTCCGCTTTATGGGGTAATTGATCATGTTTTTTCACCTAATATCATCATAACATAGTTATGAGTTAAAATGATTGAGTAATCAAAAAATCATGGTATAATATCCGTAGCCAATATCGTTGCTAAGGAAGTGTTTATATGAGTAAAATTCGTTTTTTTGCATTAGGAGGTCTCGGTGAGAACGGGAAAAATATGTATGTCGTCGAAGTTGACCAGGCATATTTTATTCTTGATGCGGGTATCAAATACCCGAGTGCTGAGCTTTATGGGGTCGATGAAATTATTCCTGATTATCGCGTACTTATTCGCGTGAAAGATAAAATTCGGGGTATTTTTTTGACGCATGCCCATGAAGACCATATCGCTGCACTTCCCCATCTCTTAAAGGATTTAAATGTTCCTGTTTATGCAACCAATTTTACGATGCAAATCGTGATGGATATGCTCAAAGATGAAGGCTTTATTTTAGATAACTTAACCTTAAATACGATTTCACAAAATTCAATTATTAAATTTGGAAACGTCAGAGTAACATTCTTTAACACCACACACTCTATTCCTGAATCTGTAGGGATTGCTGTGCATACGATTGATGGCGTCATTGTTTATACGTCCGATTTTACGTTTGACCAAAGCTCAGATATCAAATATCAAACCGACTTTAGAAAGATCAATGAATTGTCTGAAAAAAATGTTTTAGCGCTACTCACAGAGTCTCTAGGTTCTACTTTAGAACTTAATGGTGGGGTAAGTACGAATTTAAACCACCGGTTAAATAGCATTTATGCCAATGCAGACGGACGCATTATTGTGACACTATTCTCCTCTGATTTAAGAAAAATTCAGCGTATCATCGATATTTCATTAGCACACAAGAAGAAGATAGCCATCATTGGTAGACGTGCACAACGTATCGTTGATATTGCGATTCATAGTGGTTATTTAAGTATTCCTGAGGAATCCTTAATCAACTTAAGATACATTGATGAAAAAAATAAAAACGATGCGAATAACATCGTAGCTCTCGTCACTGGAAATCGTCATGAACCTTTCTTTATGCTTCAACGCATGTGCAAAAAAGCAGATCGTCTCATCCATATTTCTGAAAGTGATACCGTCATTCTCATGACACCTCCTGTACCAGGTACAGAGAAGATGGCTGCACGCACACTCGATGTTTTATTCCGCAGTGATGCACAAGTCAAAGTGATTGATAAAAGACTCTTGACTTCAGCCCATGCAACCGCTGAAGAAATTAAGATGATGATGAACTTGTTAAAACCTCAATACATCATTCCCACCATCGGTGAATACCGCCATCAATATGGCGTTAAACGTTTGGCTATGGAAATTGGCTACAAGCCAGAACAAGTCTTCTTACTGGATAATGGTGATGTTTTAACCTTTGATGAAAAGGACGTTTATGTTGCGAAAGCTGATATCAATGTTGGTGAGATTTTGATCGATGGTACTGCAGTAGGTGATGTGAACGATTTTGTGATGAAAGATCGAGAATTACTCGCTGAAGATGGTGCACTGTTACTGGTCGCACATGTCAGCCCTAAGACTAAACAAATTTTAGGGGAAGTCAATATTGTCACCAAAGGTTTTGTCTACGTGCAAGAATCTGAAGAACTTTTAAACAAGGTCAAAGAAACTTTTCTTGAGGTTTCAAAGAAACATTTAGAAGGTAAATACATTAACTGGAACGACTATAAACGCGATGTTAGAAATGAAGTGAATCGTTTTATTTACCAAGAAACGAGACGCTCTCCAATCACGATTCCTGTCATTATTTCAACTGAACCCAATGCATAAATAAAGCTCCTAAATAAGGAGCTTATCTTTTTTTGTGCTTCATTTTATCGATCATTTTTAGACGATCAGAAAGAGCTTTCTCATACGAGGACTCTTCCTTGGGGTGGTAGTAAGTTTTATGTTTAATTTTATCTGGTAAATAGGTTTGATCATTGATCGAATCTTTATCGTTATGCGGATAATGATAAATCTCAGGATTAAGCTTAATCTTTCGGTTATCGACATGATCAGGAACAACACCTGTATCTTCAGATTCATAGTCTTTTAGTGCTTCATCAATCGCGATGTTTGCTGTATTGGATTTAGGTGATAGTGCCATATCAATGACGATGGTTGATAAAATGATACGGGCTTCAGGAAATCCCACTTTCATGGCCGCATCACAGGCACTGACGACCTTACCACCCATCAGGGGATTTGCAAGTCCAATATCTTCGTAAGCGATAACTAAAAGCCTTCTAATGATGGAGGGAAGATCTCCCAGTGTGATGAGTCTTGCTAAGTAGTGAATGGCTGCATCGACATCGGAACCACGAATGGATTTTTGAAGTGCAGAGAGTAAATCGTAGAAGTTATCTTCGTGATCATCTAAGTCATGACTCATCTTTCCTGCAACCTTATAGACTGTTTGAGAGGTTAAAAGATCGCCATCTCTTAAAATCATGGCAGCACTTTCCAAGATGTTTAATGCTGTTCTGATTTCATGATTGCTGTAACGAATGATGGCTTTGAGGGCTTGCTGATCTATTCTAATATCGACATCAAGTTCTTTTCTGGCGGATAGGAGTGCTTTTTCAATGGCATCATCACTTAATTTTTTCACCTCATAGAGATGACATCTTGAGCGGATGGCCATGTTGATAGATTGATAAGGGTTTAACGTTGTAAGACCAATAACGGTCGCATGACCACTTTCCATAAAGGGAAGTAAATAGTCTTGAACATCGGTTTTCATGCGGTGGATTTCGTCGATGACAATCAAGATGTCGTGATAAGCTGTTGTATCGATGATATCTTTTAATCTGGCTTTGGATTCGGTAGATGCGTTAAAAAAATAATGGTCTATACCAGAGGTTTTTGCAAAGATAGATGCAATCGTGGTTTTGCCTGTCCCAGGAGGTCCATACAAAATAAACGAAAGCATTTTTTTCTTTTCCAACATGTGAACTAAAACACCGTCTTGTCCAACAAGATGGTCTTGTCCATAAACATCTTCAAATTTTTCTGGCCGCATGCGATAAGCTAATGGCTTCATAGGATCACCCATTTTCCATTATAGCATACTTGCTAAAGTTCGGAAAATGAGATAAAATAATGAGGTATGGCGTACCCTTTTTTTCTTTATGGACGCTAGTTATGGAGGGATAACATGGATTTAAAAAAATACATTGCTGAAGTTCCAGATTTTCCGGTGGAGGGTATCTTATTTCGTGACATTACACCACTGATGTCCAACGGAAAAGCATATGCTTATGCATCTAAAGCATTTTCTACATTTGCAAGAGAAAAGAAAGCAACATTAATCGTTGGTCCAGAAGCAAGAGGTTTTATCTTTGGCTGTCCAGTAGCAACCGAATTAGGCATTGGATTTGCACCTGTACGTAAACCAGGTAAATTGCCAAGAGAAGCCGTCAGTGTCAAATATGATTTAGAATATGGTTCAAACGAGCTCTGCATGCATGCAGATGCGGTTAAACCTGGTGATAAAGTGCTCATCGTAGATGATTTACTCGCAACCGGTGGTACAATGGATGCAACCATTAAACTCGTTGAAAAACTTGGTGGTGAAGTGGTTGGATTAGCGTTTTTAATTGAATTAACCGAATTAAAAGGTAGAGACCTACTCAAGGGATACGATATTTTAACACTGATTACGTATTAAAGTGGTGATGACATGCCAGATGCTTTATGGTTATCTTTAGCTGAATCATTCTCTTCTTATATCAAAAGAGAGTCAGACATTAAGCTTATTGAACAGGCTTATTTTTTGGCTAAGGAAAAGCATGAAGGACAAATGCGTAAGAGTGGAGAACCCTACATTACACATCCGATTGCAGTTGCTAAAATTATTGCCGATCTTCATGGTGGACCTGCGACGATTATTGCATCGCTTCTCCATGATACGGTTGAAGATACGACGCTTTCCCTAAAGGAAGTAGACACCATTTTTGGTACAGATATCGCGCAGCTTGTCGATGGTGTGACTAAAATCAGTAAATTATCGTTTAATGAAAAAGTTTCACAAGCCGATAATCATCAAAAGATGTTATTAGCGATGGCTAAAGACATTCGTGTTGTCTTAATTAAGATTGCCGATCGGTTGCACAACATCAGAACATTGGAATCAATGACACCTGAAAAGCAGTATAAAATTGCAACAGAGACGTTAGAAATTTATGCCCCATTGGCACATCGACTTGGTATCTTTAGAATAAAAGCAGAACTGGAAGACCGTTCACTTCGCTACACGGATCCCCCGATGTATTACCGGGTTTCCAATATGATTCAAGCGAAAAAAGCGGAACGAGAAGCTTCCATTGATCAAGTGATTTCTAATATCAAGATTTTATTTGATCAATCTGAATTACATGATTTTGAAATCAAAGGAAGAATTAAAAACATCTATTCGATTTACAAAAAGATGGTGAAAGACAGCAAACAGTTTGAAGACATTTATGATTTACTCGCTGTTAGAATCATTGTCGATAGAATAGAAACCTGCTATCAAGCACTAGGGATCATACATGCGAATTTTACACCGATTCCTCGTCGATTTAAAGACTATATTGCAGTACCTAAACCCAACATGTATCAATCGCTTCATACGACGGTGTTATCTGACGATGGCACACTGTTTGAAGTGCAGATTAGAACGCCTGAAATGGATCAGATTGCTGAGTTTGGTATCGCAGCCCATTGGGCATATAAAGAAAATAAAACCTATTCAAAAGAAAAAGAGCAGTTTGAAATTGCTCAAAAACTAAAATGGTATGGCGAACTCTTAAAGATGAGTGAAGATATGGATGAAACATCTGGTGGTGCTGAGGAATTTGTGGGCACGATCAAAGGTGACATCTTGGATGCTAACGTCTACGTCTTTACCCCTAAAGGTGAAGTGATTGAGTTACCTAAGGGATCGACACCCATTGATTTTGCGTATCGTATCCACACCGATGTTGGGAATAAGATGGTTGGTGCCATCGTCAATAACCGTATTGTGACACTGGATTATGAACTCAACACAGGCGATATCGTCAGCGTTAAGATCAACAAAA
Source organism: Acholeplasmataceae bacterium UBA5769 (assembly GCA_002418725.1). GTDB lineage: Bacteria > Bacillota_I > Bacilli_A > Acholeplasmatales > Acholeplasmataceae > Peloplasma. The sequence continues at coordinate 97,899 of DIER01000013.1, read as the reverse complement.
ACTCACAAGGACCGAGTGAAGATTGGCTTAAAATTGCAAAATCATCGCATGCTAGACATAAAATCAAAGGGTTTTTAAATAAGCTTAATAAAGATTCGATCATGCAAATGGGTAAAGATGCACTTGAGCGTGAATTTACAACGAATAAAGTGAATGAATCCATCGATGATGCTTTCGTTAAAAAACATTTTGAGAAAAACATGGTCACGACCGTTTTAGACATGTACCTTGAAATAGGTAAGGGAAATTTATCGCCAAAAACGGTCGTTAATAAGCTATTAGGCATCGAAACCGATCCACAAATGCTTCTGCAGCGTCAGATGGAAAAAGCATCAAGACAGCTGACGACGCATAGTGAGACAGGTGTGGTGATCGAAGGCTTATCGTCACCACAACTAAAACTTGCAAACTGTTGTTTACCTATTCCTGGTGATCCGATCATCGGTTATGTATCAAAACAGTCAGGCATTGTCATTCATGCGACCTTTTGTCCGAATTGTAAACAGTTTGAAGAAAATCGTTTAATCGAAGCTTATTGGGCACAAGATATTACACGCAAGTACCCCACATGGATTAAAATTGTGGGGAGCAATAAACCGACATTGCTTACGGAAGTTGTGACTGCGGTAAATGCCACACAAACATCAATTGCTGAAGTCAATGCGATGAGGACTTCTACATTGGAAATGATCATTAAAATTAAAGTATCCATTTCAAATAGTGCACAACTTCAATCACTGATGGTGAATTTAAGAAAAGTAAGTGAAGTATATTCCGTGGAGAGGGATTTTAAATGAGAGCCGTCGTACAACGCGTGAAAGAAGCGAATGTCCTTGTTCAAGGACAAACACATGGCAGCATTCAACAAGGGTATTTGATTTATTTAGGTGTTCACACTGATGATACAAAAGAGATCGCCCTCAAAATGGCACACAAAATTCATCAGCTTCGCATTTTTGAAGATGAACAAGGCAAAATGAATTTATCGTTAACCCAGGTTAAAGGTGAGATTTTATTGATCTCACAGTTCACCCTTTATGGCGATACAAAAGGTAACAACAGACCCTCTTTTATTAACGCTGCAAGACCTGAAGTTGCTGAGCCCCTTTATGCGCTTGTTTATGATGCCTTAAGTGCCCATCATAACGTCGAAAAAGGTGTTTTTGGAGCCGATATGAAGGTTTCATCGATAAACGATGGTCCTGTCACCATCATCATTGAAATGTAATTGACAAAAGACACATTTTACGGTATCATGTTACTGTAATTCAATCGTCTGTGAAAAAGGAAATCTGCGTATAGATTAGTGACACCTTTGGAGACAAGACCAAGAGATGAGGGCTAGAGCAATCTAGAACTAAGGTGGTACCGCGTAGCTATTACGTCCTTAGATTTTTTTAAGGACGTTTTTATTTTATCGGGGAGGTGGATGGATGAATCCTATTCGACAGATGCCTGTGATCGTTTTTGATCATTATCAGCTCAGAACGATTCATAAAAAAGATTATAAAGACATGTATGCTTATGGTAAAGATGAAGAAGTAACCGCATTTTTATCGTGGGGACCCTTTGAGCATCCAAAGCAAGCGAAACAAGCCATCACAAAGATTTTTTATCCAAGAGTTAGGCATGGTTTACCCAAGGGGTATGCAATCATTGATTTAGAACAAGACAAAATGATTGGAACCATTGATTTTCACACTAAAAGAAAAGATGTTTGTGGTGCTGAAATAGGCTATGTTATCGCTAAAGCATATTGGAATCAAGGAATCATGACAAAGGCATTACGTCATCTCATACCCATTGGATTTGAACATTTAGGCTACGATGTCATATATATAAGACATTTGGCAAGAAATGTTGCAAGCCAAAAAGTGATTCTAAAAAATCATTTTGAACTTATTAAAACTGAACCAACCATCTTTGAGAAACATCACATCCAAATCGCGGATCAGATGTTAACTTATGAACTCACGAAGGAGAGATATTATGCAAATCAACAAAGTCAAGGGAACTTATGACGTTCTACCAAGTGAATCTTACCGCTGGCACGCACTTGAGGAGAAAATTCATCACATTTTAAAACTTTATAACATTAAAGAAATGCGTACACCCATCATGGAGTACAGTGAAGTTTTTCATCGCCAAAGTGAGTTATCTGACATGGTGACCAAAGAAACTTACGACTTTGATGATCGTGGTGATAGAAAGTTAACACTTCGTCCTGAGGGCACTGCAGGTGTGATTCGTTCTTACGTTGAAAATAAACTTTATGCCTCTCAAGAACTTGAAAAAGTCTATTATATTGGACCTAATTTTCGTTATGAAAGACCACAAAAAGGTCGTTATCGCCAGTTTTATCAGTTTGGTGTTGAAGCGATTGGTACTGTAGACCCTGCACTTGATGCAGAAATGATCATGCTCGCTTTCGATTTTATCAAACGTTTAGGCTTAAAAGGTGTGAGTGTGAAGATCAACAGTCTTGGTGATGATGAATCCAGAAGAAACTATCAAGAAGCATTAACCAAACACTTTGAACCGCATCAAGCAACGCTTTGTGAGGACTGTAAGGCACGTTTGAAAAAAAATCCACTGCGTATCTTGGATTGTAAAATCGACAATAAGCACGAGGCTGTCTTACATGCACCTACACCTCAGGATTATCTCAATGATGCGTCTAGAAGCTATTTTAAGCAGGTTTTAGAGCATTTAAACGCAAGTAAAATCAGTTATGAGATTTCGCCTAAGCTTGTGCGTGGTCTTGATTATTATAGTCACACCGTTTTCGAAATTGAAGCCGACATTGAAGGCTTTGGTGCACAAAACGTTTTAGGTGGCGGAGGTCGTTATCAAAAACTCGTCTCGGAACTTGGTGGACCAGAGCTTGGGGGTATCGGGTTTGCGTGTGGCATGGAGCGTTTACTGTTAGCCCTTGATGCTGAAAACATTGAAGTAGCGATCGAAGACACTCTAGATGCTTATGTCATCGTGTTTGGTGATGAACTTAAGGTGGTAGGGTCTAAAATTTTGTTTGAACTTAGACAAGCCAATCTGATCGCTGATATGAATTATACGAAAAAAGCTTTTAAAGGGCAACTGAAACAAGCACTACGTTTAGGAGCGAAATATTTAATCATCCTAGGGGATGAAGAATATCAAAAAGGCGTAGTGGGTATTAAGAATACGAAAACCGAAACGCAAGAGGAAGTACCATTATCAAAGATTACGAAATACATGAAAGAAAAAGCAGGTAAATAATATGCAACACTATACACATCACAACAATGCATTAAATATGAGCCATTTGGGCCAAAATGTTTATTTAAAGGGTTGGGCAGCGAAGGTAAGAAATTTAGGTGGCTTAATCTTTATTGACTTAAGAGATAGAGAAGGGATTACTCAACTTGTGGTTAAACCAGGAAACCCTTTTTATGATTTAGCGCTTATCATTCGCAACGAGTTTGTCATCGAAGTTAAAGGTGTGGTCATTGAAAGAGAGAGTAAAAACAAGGTTTTGGCTACCGGTGACATCGAGGTTGATGTCAGGGAACTTGTTTTACTGAACTCTGCAGAAACACCTCCAATCATGATTACCGATAACACCGATGCCCTTGAAGACACCAGATTAAAATATCGCTATCTTGATTTAAGACGTCCGGTGATGCAAAATTACCTGATCAAACGCCATGAAATCACACAAGCGATTCGTCAAGTCCTCGTTGAGGAAGGCTTTTTGGAATTAGAAACACCTATTTTGGGGAAATCTACACCAGAAGGCGCGAGAGACTACCTTGTGCCCTCACGTTTATACCCCGGATCTTTTTATGCGCTACCACAATCTCCCCAAATTTATAAGCAACTGTTTATGGTAGCCGGTTTAGAACGTTATTTCCAAATTGCAAGATGTTTTAGAGATGAAGATTTAAGAGCAGACCGTCAGCCTGAGTTTACTCAAGTGGATATTGAAGCATCCTTCGTGGATATGGATGATGTGCAATCGATCATCGAAAAAATCATGGTTAAAACCTTTAAAAAGGTCTTAAATGTGGATGTCCAAGCACCTTTTATCAAGATGAGTTATCAAGAAGCGATGGAAAAGTATGGCAGTGATAAACCTGACATGCGCTATGAATTATTGATTCAAGATTACACAGCTTTCTTTAAATCTATGGAGCTTCCTCTCTTTCAAGGAAAACAAGTGATCAGAGGATTAGTCTTTGATCAAGGTCAAGGAGTCACCAGAAAACGGATCGAGCAATACACAGAGATCGTGAAGAAAAATCACGGTGACATGCTGGCATATGTGCGTATGCAAGATGGTGCGGTCAGCGGATCGATTGCGAAATTTTTAAACGAAGAACACATCAAGGTTTTAGGCTTAACTGAAGGCGCGATCATGTTTTTTGTAGCGGGTGAGTTTGAGCGTGTGTCTCAAGCACTTGGAGCACTTCGCATTGAACTTGCTACGGAGTTTAAATTGATTGATGATCGCGTGCATAAGTTCTTATGGGTTGTCGATTGGCCGCTTTTAGAGTATAGTGAAGAAGAGAAACGCTTTTATGCGAAACATCATCCCTTCACAGCACCTGTTGATCCTGAAGTTTTAAAACATAACCCTAAAGAAGCGATGGCAAAAGCTTATGACCTCGTCCTAAATGGCTATGAAATTGGTGGTGGTTCGATTCGTATCCATAACCAAGAGGTACAGCGCTTAATGTTTGACACGTTAGGTTTGTCGCAAGAAGATATTGTCAACCGTTTTGGTTTCTTCGTTGATGCCTTAAAATATGGAACGCCACCTCATGGTGGACTTGCACTTGGCTTAGACCGTGTGGTCATGTTGATGACAAAGACAACAAATATTAAAGACGTTGTTGCCTTCCCTAAGACACAAAGTGCGAAAGACATGATGATGCAAGCACCAAGTGATGTGGATCCGATTCAACTTGAAGAATTAAAAATAAAAGTAGGTGAATAACATGAAAAAAATCACATTGGCTGGAGGATGTTTTTGGGGTGTTGAAGGTTACTTCAACCAACTTAAAGGTGTTTTAGATACAACCGTTGGTTATGTCGATGGCAATAAAAAAAATCCGACTTATAAAGAAGTTTGTTCTGGCGTTGCAACGCATGCCGAAGCCATGGAAGTCTTTTATGATGAAAAAGTGATCAGTTTAGCAAAGATATTGGAACATTTCTTTCGAATCATTGATCCATTTTCAAAGAATCGTCAAGGACATGATATTGGGAAGCAATATCGCACAGGGATTTATTACGATGTTATCGAAGATAAAGAACTTGTGATAGACTTTATGAAAAAGATGTTTGGTGAAGATTTAAAGCGTGTTCAAACCGAAGTCAAAGAAAACCTTGATTTTGAAGCAGCAGAACCTTATCACCAAGATTATTTAAAGAAAAATCCAGGTGGTTATTGTCACGTTGATCTTAATTTGGCGAAACCAGAGGAGAAAAAGTAATGCGTAAGGACTATATTTCCTGGGATCAGTACTTCATGGGAGTTGCAAAACTTTCTGCATTACGCAGTAAAGACCCCTCTACACAAGTGGGAGCATGCATCATTAACCAAGACAGACGGATCGTCGGTATTGGCTACAATGGCTTGCCACAAGGCTGTGATGATCATGCATTTCCTTGGGGTAATGAAGGTGAATACACGGAAACGAAATACCCATACGTGGTACACGCAGAAGCGAATGCGATTTTAAACGCGACAACACATTTAAAAGGGGCGTCGATCTACGTCACCCTTTTTCCCTGCAATGAATGTACAAAGTTGATTATACAAAGTGGTATTAAAGAAATCGTTTACGAATCCAATAAGTACCAACATACCAAGGAACATCAAGCAGCCATCAAGATGTTGAATGCTGCAAATGTTTCTTATCGAAAGATTGAAGTTGGAGAGCTTAGTTATGTTCATTTTTCTTAAACGTTTTAAAAAGCTGTTCATCGCTCTAAGTTTCCCTTATCTTTATGTCTTGTTTTTACTCGTGATGCCTACAGGAAATCAAATACTTGCCCCTGGTGGATTGACACCCGTCCATGCGAGTGTTCAGATTGAAGGTGTCACGATGAACACGCAATTTCATACCATTTATGTTTATAACTATTATCCGATGACACCTTTTCAAGGCTTTTTAGCAAGTATGGGTGATCGGATGGAGGTTTATCCGCTTTCTGTCAGGGAAAAAGATACTTCATGGAGAGATGAATATCTATCAGGACAAGTATCCAAACTTTCAAGCCTGCAAATATCGATCATCCAAGCTTATGAACTTGCATCTCTTGAAGATGACAACATCACGATTCAACATCATTTTGGAGGGTTGTTGTTATCATATCGACCGAGTCGCATCAAAGATCTTGAAATCGGTGATATTGTGGTGCGTATTGATGGTAAAAATTATGCCGATTATGATGAAGGAGCTTTCTATGCGTTTTCTAGAGCAAGACAAGCGGACTTAACCATCAAACGTGTTAAAGGCGATCAGGTAACCTATCATCAAGTTTCCTATAACCTTGAAGAGGGTGAACCCGATCTAAGGTATTATCCGAACTATGTGATTGATCACGCATCACCTCAGTTTACGTTGCCTGGACTAGACAGTGTCATTGGAGGTCCAAGCGGAGGGATGATGCAGACACTTAGTATTTATGTAAGTTTACTTAAACTAAACATTGGTCATGCCAAAATTGCTGGAACAGGTACGATCAATAGCGATGGAAGCATCGGAAAAATCGGAGGAATCAAGCAAAAAATATACACAGCAGCAGATGAAAAAGTGGCTATATTCTTCATCCCTAGAGCACATTTGGTGGACATTCAAGGCATGAAATACCCCTTTGATTTGATCGCTGTATCAACGATAGAAGAGGCGGTGAGTGCGCTCCATGATGCCATTAATTAATCGCATAGATCAGTTTATTCATCGGTTAAAAAAACTGCTTCGGTTGGTTGAAAAAGAAACCTTGATGAAAAATGTCGTAAAATCAGTTTTAGGAGCGCTTGTTTTAAGTGTTTTTGTCCTTGGTTTACCGGTGCTAGTGATTGTCAACATGTTTATAATTGCTAAACTTACATTCTTTTTAGCAATTTTTTTAGTGATGTTAGTCGTTGCCTGGCCGTTTATCTATTATTTCTTTTACTACGCTTTATTAAAAAACTATCACCCTAAAATCAATGAAATCAACACCAAGATCCCTTATCTTTTTGAAAGTTCAATCGTCTCTTTTATATTGCTGACGATTGGCATCATTGTTTTAGCGGTTATTTTCTAGGAGTTATTATGTTATTAAGTGCTATCCTCATCATCATTTTCATCGGATTTGACCAACTAACCAAATACCTTGCAAGCACGCAGTTGCCTTTAAACGGTCCCAATGTGACATGGATTCCTCATCTTTTTGAGGTATCTTATCATCAAAACCCAGGCATGTCGTTTGGTGCACTTGAGGGTCAGCAGTTTTTATTTATGATTGCAACCATCGTTGCCCTAGGGGTGTTTGGTTACTTGTTTTTAGCAACAGATTACAAAGAGAAGAAAGTCTTTAGCCTTTCTATCGTGCTCTTTATTGCAGGTACATTAGGCAACGCTATCGATCGCGCACTCTTTGGTTATGTGATCGACTTTATGCATTTTCCATTTTTAGATTATATTTTAGGTAATTCAAACTTTTATAATAATTGGGCAGATATGTATTTAAGTGCAGCCATTGTTTTATTTACATTAGACCTCTTTATTTTTGATGAAAAACGAAAGAAGGCTCAAAAAACACATGAAGAAACACTACAAGGTTGAACAAGAACACGCATCGCTTCGTCTTGATCAAGTTTTAAACATGGTATTATTTGCAGATCAGAGCAGAAGCTTTGTTCAGCGTTTAATCAAAGAAGGGACTTGTACCGTTAACGGTCTGAAAGTGAAAACAGGGTATCAATTAAGAGAAGGTGATTTGATCGAGGTGGATGAACTCCCCGTCAAAACGCTCAATCTTGAAGCGGTTGATCTCAAACTCGATATCGTCTATGAAGATGATGATCTTTTGGTTATCAATAAACCTCAAGGCATGGTGGTTCATCCTGCATCGAGCTACCATGAACCGACACTCGTCCACGGATTACTCCATCAAGTCGATGAGCTATCGACCATTAACGGTGTGGTTAGACCAGGCATTGTCCATCGCATTGATAAAGATACCTCAGGGTTGCTTGTTGTTGCCAAAAACGATCAAAGCCATCAAGTTTTATCCAATGAACTGCAAGATCACCTGATTAAACGTATCTATATCGCTTTAGTTTACGGGGATTTTACTGAAAAAGAAGGTACGATTAGCGCACCAATTGCAAGACATCCTAAAAATCGTTTGAAAATGACAGCCATCGCAACTGGGAAACCTGCGAAAACGCATTTTAAAGTGATTGAACGTTTCGGGCAATATACACTTGTTCAATGTGAACTTGAAACGGGTAGAACCCATCAGATCAGAGTGCACATGGCGTTTATCAACCATCCAGTCGTTGGAGATCCTCTCTATGGTCCAAAAGAAGTCATTGGAGATAAGGGACAATTTTTACATGCTACAGAACTCACTTTCACGCATCCAACAAAAAAGGAGCAGATGACATTTCATGCCGATCTACCCCAAAATTTTTCAGATTTTATAGCCATGCTTAGGAAAAATTCTGTTTAGTTACGTTTTTATAATTGAGTTTTGCAATATACGTAAGAGCTGGTTGACCTTTGAGTTCAACCACTTTTTTTATTTGCTCATCAACTTCTTTACTGGCACCTTTAAGTAAAGGCACACCAATTTTTTCACTGTATTCATTCATTTTAACTAAAAATGCATAGCGCGCGATGATCGAAGCAGCTGCAACACTCAAGTGAACTTGTTCAGCTTTTGTGTGAAATTCAATGTCCCGATAAATTAGGGTTTCCTCTTTAATATAATTAAAGTATAATTGAGGTGTACAGAACTGGTCTACAATGACAGGAACTTGATGGTCGACCTTTGATGTGGTCTTAATCAGTGCCTGATTATGGAGCAATGCCTTAATTTTATTTAAGTTATAACCTTTGGTGGCAAGCTCATTGTATTTTTTAGGTGGCAAGATCAATAAGGAATGTGTCACACGCTTTGCAATTTTGGGTGCGATTTGTGCGATGGTCTTATCGTTCATGTTCTTAGAGTCTCTAACGTTCAAGGATTCTAAGTAAGCGATATCTTGTACATCGACGTACGCAGAACATACAACGATGGGTCCGAAGACATCACCGGTACCTACTTCGTCTGATCCAATGGCTGCGTAATCTTCACGACCTAGATGTTTTTTAATCGAGATAAGTTCGTGCGTAATTTCTTTACCCTGAAGTAAAACTTTGCCTGTTTTATAGGCTAAAATATCGATGCTATTGTGGCTAGCATGAAAAAGCAGGTAAGGATTATCATCCTTAACCACATGGTATTGGTAAACACGATGAAGTTGTTCTAATTCTTGTTCGGTAACGCTAATCGTGTAATATTTCACAAGCACTTCTCCTAGATACAACTATTATACCACAGAAAATGAAAAAAGGTGTTACTTATGCGATTTATGACAAAACCCCTCGAACTACAGACAATCCTCGAAATCATCGCTTCTAAAGCCAAAGCAAAGACGATAAAGGATGAAATATTAACCCTTGAACCCTCAACCGATTTGACGTTTATTTCGCGTCAATTAAGTGAAGTGAGCGACATGGTTTCGCTTATTGAACGACAAGGTATCCTTCCCCTGATGGATGATTATGATATTCATCAATTGATTCAATATGTAGGAATGGATCGTGTACTCACGTTATCAGAACTTCTCTACATCAGACTTTTTTTGCTTATGGAACGCGATGTGATTTGGTATAAAAAAGAAGCAGAAAAAAATCGAATCCCATTTGGAACGTTAAAGGATTATATGGAAGCGTTACATCATCATGAGTCCTTATTACATTATTTAGATTCAAAAATGGATGCTGATGGTCAAATTTTAGATGATGCGACCCCAGAGTTGATGCGTATTCGAAGAGAATTGCATAAACTTGATAAACAGATTCAAGATAAACTGCAGAAACTACTCGTAGACTATAGCAGTTATTTAAATGAGTTTGTCATCGTGATCCGTAACGACCGTTTTTGTATACCAGTGAAGGATGCATTCAAAAACAAACTCAAAGGGATTGTTCATGATGTGTCTGCTTCCAAACAGACGGTTTATATCGAACCTGAAGCAACCAGACAGCTTACTGCTGAAAGGGAATCGCTACTCGTTTTAGAGCAAAAAGAAATCGAAAGAATTATCTACCTGATGTCTGAAGAAGTTCATCAAGCTAAAGATTCACTTAAGGATAATTTGGATCTGTTTTTAGTTCTTGATTTTAATCAAGCGAAAGCGTTATACGCGAAACAAATTAACGCGTCTAAGCCTTTGATTAATGATAGGGGACATCTTGCACTCATTCAGGCAAAACATCCTCTATTGGACCAAAAAACGGCTGTTCCTATTCATGTAGAGTTAAATGATAACATCCGAACACTGCTGATCACAGGTCCGAATACAGGCGGTAAGACAGTTGCATTAAAAACGGTGGGCTTATTAACCTTGATGGTTCAATCAGGTTTGCTCATTCCAGCATCAGAGATGAGCCAAGTGGCCATTTTTGATCAAATATTCGCTGATATCGGTGATGAACAATCCATCTTACAATCACTCTCTACCTTTTCATCGCATCTTACGAAAATCATTCAAATGATTGAACATGTTTCAGATAACACATTAGTTTTACTAGATGAATTAGGGAGTGGTACAGATCCTAATGAAGGTGTCTCCCTTGCCATGGCGATCATCGATGCGCTGACATCATCAAACATCAGAATGATGGTTACCACCCATTATTCAGAACTTAAAAGCTTTGCTTATGAAAAACCACATATGGCCACTGCTTCTGTTGCCTTTGATAAGCAGACGTTAAAACCGCTTTATTACCTTCAAATGGGAACCACAGGTTCCTCACATGCCTTCTTGATTGCAAGAAGATTAGGTTTACAAGAAGAAGTGGTTAAAGCGGCTGAAAAAATTTATGAAGGCAGACAAACTGATTTAGCGAAGATCATGGAAAAACTGAACGATGAAATGCTTTATCTTGAAAAGGAAAAAGAAAGAGTTGCTCAAGAATTTGAAGAGGCCAACCAAGAGAAAAGGCATTACCGTGAAGTCAAAGATAAACTTCTTAGAGAACAAGATCAAGTGATCGCAAAAGTAAAAGAAAAAGAAGAAATCAAATGGCAAGAACTCCGCGATGAGGTGATGCTCATTCTAAAAGATTTACAACAGAAGAAAACCATCACCAATCCAGAACTCGCTAGTATTAAATATCAGATCAATCAAACGATCGAATCTGATAATGATTTGAAAATAAAAGATGACATTGAAGTTGGTGACGATGTGTTTATCACAAGCTACCAACAATATGGTAAAGTGAAATCAGTGAAAGATGATGATGTTAGGGTTGTTTTTGGGAAATTTGATTTAATATTTAAAAAATCAGATTTGAGAAAAGAAGAACCGAAAAAAAGCCCACAAAAAACCATAAGACCTAAGAAAACAGAATCTCATCAAGAACCCGTGAGAAAAGCGAGTTTAGAGCTTGATTTAAGAGGATATCGTTTTGAAGAAGTCAAAGAAGCGATGGATCAAGCCATTGACTCAGCCATGTTATCTGGTCTATCTTCCATGCGTATTATCCACGGTTTTGGAAGTGGTGCAGTGAGAAAAGCAGTACATGATTACATCAAGTCATCCCCTTATATTACTTCACAACGCTATGGCGGCGAAGGCGAAGGCTTAAATGGTGTAACCATAATTACACTTAAATAGAAGCGAACCCCTTGAAATAAGACAAAATAAAATATATAATAGAAAGTGAAAATAATTAAGAAATGAGGAAAATTTAATGATTGACTATCAAGGACAAAATTATCAAGACGTGATTGGACAACAAGGTTTAGTGGTTGTACAGTATTATGCAACATGGTGTGGACCATGCAAAATGTTGAAGCCTGTGCTCGAGCAAATCAGCACTGAAATGACTGAAACAAAGTTCTTCCGTGTTGACATTGATCTTTTCAGAAATCAAGCGATTGAAGCAGGCATCAAGAGTGTTCCAACCGTAGTACTTTACAAAGACGGAGAAGAAGTTGACCGCCAGTCAGGTTATCAACCAAAAGAACGTATCCAAGCTTGGATGAATCAGTTCAAATAATCAAAGCACGCAAGTGCTTTTTTTATTTCACTTTTATCATCAAATAAGGTATAATATATAGAGGTGATTTGATGGATGGATTCCTTTTCATCGACAAACCGATTGGGTTGACATCACACGATGTTGTCAGTCGCATAAAGCGTAAATTTAAACTTGATAAAGTTGGTCATACGGGGACGCTTGATCCATTTGCAAGTGGCCTTTTAATTCTCTGTTTGGGGAAGGCGACAAAACTTGCTTATCTATTCTCAGAACTTGATAAAAGTTACGAAGGTACGATTGTTTTTGGCAAGCACTATGACACCTATGACACGACTGGGAAAGTTTTAAAACATGATGATAAATCTCTTCATGAAGCCGAAATTAAGGATGCTATGGCATCGTTTATGCCTGGCTATCATCAAGTTCCTCCGATGTATTCTGCACTAAAAATTGATGGGCAGAAACTTTATGATTTAGCTAGAAAAGGTGAAGAAGTTGATCGAGAAGCACGCTTTGTTTCAATCGAGCGTTTTGACATGACATCACCATTTCAAGGTCAGACTTGCGACTTTTTGACCGAGGTTTCCAAGGGAACGTATATCCGTAGTTTAGCTGTTGACTTAGCTGCGAAACTTGGCACATATGCAGCTTTATCAAAACTGAGAAGACTCTCTGTTGGACCCTTCCATGTGAGGGATGCAAAAATGATGGATTCAGTGATGCTTGACGACCTTTTATCGCTTGATGTTTACTTCAGAGAAACACCATCTATTGAATTGAATGACTACATGATCAAACTGGTTAAAAACGGTATTTATCTCGATGAAAGACAGATAATAACAGAGAAACCATTCATCGTGAAAGATCACAATCAAAACATGATAGCATACTATACACCATGCGATGAACATCTTTATCGTCCAGTGGTTATCTTTTAAGGAGTTTTATGAAAATTATTGAAGCAACTTACAACAACATCGAAAATAAAGAACCGCTCACGATCACTATCGGTAATTTTGATGGCCTTCATCTAGGTCACCAGCAACTGATTGAGCGTGTTTTATCCTATAAAGATACCAAACATGGCGTGATGACGTTTGACCCACACCCCTCTTCAGTACTGCGTAAACAAGCTTTTCGCACCTTGACTCAAAAAGCAGACAAAATTGAATTATTTGGTAAATATCCTTTGGACTATGCTTTTTTGGTCACATTTGACCAAGCATTTTCTGAGTTAAGCGTTGAAGCCTTCATTGATTTTTTAAGAGGGATTCAAGTCAGAAGAATCGTGATTGGCCGTGATGCACGTTTTGCGTATCGGGGTGAAGGAACGATTGCAGATTTGAAGCGTTATTTCTTCGTTGATGTGGTTGAAGATTTGGTTTATAACCATACCAGAGTCTCTACGACATACATTAAAGATTTCCTTTCCACAGGTGATTTAGGTTCCGCAAGAAAACTATTAAATCGTCATTATGACATCAAAGGTGTTGTGGTTCACGGTAATAAAATAGGTCATAAATTAGGCTTTCCTACCGCGAATATCGATTTTGGCAACTATTTTCTACCGAAAAGTGGCGTCTATTATGTCAAAGTGAAAGTGAATAACCAAGTTTACCATGCGATGGCAAACATTGGGAATAACCCAACTTTAAACTTCACCTTCGAAAAAAGATTGGAAATTTATATCTTAGATTTTAAGCAAAACATCTACGGAAAAACACTCGATATTACGTTTATGCACTACTTAAGACAAGAACTTAAGTTCAGAAATAAGAAGGAACTTATTGAACAACTTCAAAAAGATGAAACTGCAGTTCGAAAATTAATCATCTAAAAAAAGTATGATATAATAAGGTTAATGAGGTGATTGTATGAAACTAATTATCGCAATCGTATCTAATGATGACGCGAACAAGGTTCAAAAAGCTTTAGTAAAAGATCGTTTTTTCTCGACTAGACTTGCAACTACCGGCGGTTTCCTCAGAGCAGGGAACGTCACCTTTATGATTGGTGTTAACGATGAAAAAGTACCCCAAGCCTTAGAAATCATCGAAGCACACAGCAAGAAACGGACAAAATTGGTCCCCAATACTATCGTGAACGAATTTGGTTCATTTTCTGCCCTTCCGATTGAAGTTGAAGTTGGCGGAGCGACGGTATTTGTCTTAAATGTCGATCAATTTGTTAAAATTTAATGATTTTTCTTGCATTTTTTCTTAAAAATGCTACAATAAAAAGGCGGTAACAAGGATAGCGGAACGCCAACCCTGTCTTTAGTTATACGAGAAAGGATAATGAAACATGGCACTGTCAAAAGAAAAGAAGAATGAAATTATCAAAGCGTACGCTACAAAAGAAGGCGACACAGGATCTCCTGAAGTCCAAGTTGCAGTTCTAACTGAACAAATCAATCAGTTAAACCAACACCTTCAAGTACACGCACATGATTTCCATTCACGTCGTGGTCTCTATTTGATGATTGGTCAAAGACGTCGTTTACTCAATTACTTGCGTAATCAAGACGTTACACGTTACCAAACACTCATTCAAAAATTAGGTATCCGTCGCTAAAAAGGTCGCGAAAGCACCTTTTTTTTATGTTTTGTTGAATTTCTATACTTTCACTCGATTTTGTGGTATCATGAGTAAGGCTATGAATAGAAAAATAGACATATAAAATGAAGGAGATTTTATATCATGCAAAAAAAGATTTATGAAACGACGCTTGGTGGTAGAGTACTACGCGTTGAAATAGGTGAGGTTGCCAAGCAAGCTGCTGGATCAGCCATGATCACCTACGGTGACTCTACAGTATTAAGTGTTGTTACAGCGAAAAATGAAGCTTCAACTCAAGATTTCTTTCCCCTCATGGTTTTATATCAAGAGAAGCTTTACGCAGCAGGAAAAATTCCAGGTGGATTCTTAAGAAGAGAAGGTCGTCCGTCTGAACACGAAACATTGACCTCAAGACTCATTGACCGTCCACTTCGTCCATTGTTCCCTGAAGGATTTAAAAACGAAGTGCAAATCGTGAATACCGTTTTATCGAGTGACCCAGATTGTACCACAGAGATTGCATCATTGATTGGATCATCGATTGTCTTAGGTATTTCAAACATTCCATTTAATGGACCCGTTGCTGGTGTTCAAGTGGGTCGCGTAAACGGTGAACTCATCGTTAACCCAACCGTTGCTCAACAGGCTGCTTCAGACATTGAACTAACCGTTGCAGGAACAAAAGATGCGATTAACATGGTTGAAGCTGGTGCGAAACAAGTGTCAGAAGAAGAAATGTTACAAGCGATCATGTTTGCACATGCAGAAATTAAGAAGCTAGTCGCATTCATTCAAACCATCCAAGATGAAAATCCTGTGGTTAAAATGGATTATGAAGTAAAAGCGATTGATGCTGAAGTCAAAAAACAAGTCGAAGCATTTGTTAAAGATCGTATGGTTAAAGCTGTTTCAATCTTTGATAAGCTAGAACGTTATCAAGCCATTGACGATTTAACGAATGAAACGATTGAGCATTTCTCTAAAACATCATTCATTAGAGAAATTGAAGGCATTAAGTTCTTTGATGAACAAGCACAAAAAGATTACCTATCACAAGTGAAAACCATTGTTGAAGGTATTGTAACCCAAGAATTAAGACGTTTAATTACCCAAGATAAAGTACGCCCTGATGGACGTAAGGTTGATGAAATTCGCCCCTTATCTTCAAGAGTTGACGTCTTACCAAGAACACATGGTTCTTCCCTCTTTACCCGTGGTCAAACGCAAGCTTTAGGCGTAGTAACCTTAGGAGCCTTAGGTGAAAACCAAATCATCGATGGTCTTGGACTCGAAGAATCGAAGCGTTTCATGCTTCACTACAACTTCCCACCTTTCTCTGTCGGAGAAACAGGACGTTATGGTGGACCAGGACGTAGAGAAATCGGTCACGGTGCCCTCGGTGAAAGAGCGTTACTCCAAGTTCTTCCTAACGAAGAAGAGTTCCCTTATACCATTCGTGTTGTCTCTGAAATTTTAGAGTCTAACGGTTCATCCTCACAAGCAACCATTTGTGCAGGCACCATGGCCTTAATGGCTGCAGGTGTCCCCATTAAAGCACCCGTAGCTGGTATCGCGATGGGCTTAATCATGGATGGCAGTCATTATGCAGTTTTATCCGATATTCAAGGTATGGAAGACCATGAAGGCGATATGGACTTTAAGGTTGCTGGTACCAAAGATGGTATCACAGCTTTACAGATGGATATTAAGATTTCTGGTATCACAGAAGAGATTTTAAGAGAAGCATTAGAACAAGCTCGTATTGGACGTTTACACATCTTAGATCACATGCTTGAAACCATTCCTGCAGTAAGAAGTGACTTATCGCAGTATGCACCAAAAGTCATGATGATTCGTATCAACCCTGACAAGATTAGAGATGTGATAGGAGCAGGTGGTAAGATCATTAGCCAAATCATTGAAGACAACAATCAAGTGAAGATTGATATTGAACAAGATGGTCGTGTCTTCTTGATGCACAATGAAACCAAGTGGATTCATGCTGCTGCTGAACGCATTTTAGTCCTTGTTAAGGAAGCTAAAGTGGGTGAAATTTACGAAGGTAAAGTTGCTCGTATCGAGAAATTTGGTTGTTTCGTAGAACTTTGGCCAGGTACTGAAGGACTCGTTCATATTTCTAAACTCGCGAAAGAAAGAGTTGAAAAAGTTGAAGACGTTGTCTCTTTAGGCGATATTATTCTCGTGAAGTGCATTGGTATTGATGACAAAGGACGTATCGATTTATCCCGTAAGGATGCATTAGTTACTAAATCATAACGAAAGAGGAGAAATCCTCTTTTTTGTTTTGTCAGAGAAGAAAAAGATGGATAAATGAAGAACAGATATGATATAATGCTTGTGTCAATGGAAGGTGACCGAGCCATCGATGATGGTTAGGAAAGTCCATGCTAGCACAACCTGTGATGGATGTAGTGTTTGTGCCTAGGGAAAACATAACCTAGGGTACGTAAGTTCATCTTACGTAACGGCGATCAATGAGCTAAGGGAAACTATGCTCTAGACGTAATGTGCCACAGAGACGAGCCCTTTGGAAACAAAGGGATGAAACGCGGTAAACCCCTCAAGCTAGCAACCCAAAATTTGGTAGGGGCACGTGAACAAGCGAATGATAAGTGCGTTCATGCTACAAAAGTAGAGATAAATGGTCACACCTCGAAAGAGGCTACAGAACATGGCTTATGCACATTGGCAATTTTAGGTCCCTTTTGGGACCTTTTATCTAGGGTGATAAAGATGGTTTATGTCAATGGAATTCATATCTATGTCGACGTTGTTGGAAGAGGAAAACCTCTCGTTTTTGTTCATGGTAACGGTGAAGATCACACCATTTTCGATACGTTAGTTGAAAAGTTAAAAGAAAATTTTACGTGCTATGTGATGGATAGTCGAAGTCATGGGAAATCTGAGTTTTCACATGATCTGCATTACGATGTGATGGCGCAGGATGTTTATGGCGTGATTGAACATTTTAAGCTTGATCAACCAGGATTCATTGGCTTTAGTGATGGCGGCATCATAGGACTACATTTGGCTTATACTTACCCAGACCTTTTCAGTCAGGTGATGGTTTTAGGAGCGAACATTCACACAAAAGGGATTGTAAAACCAGTGAGAGAAGCTTGGTTGAAGGTCTATCAAAAAACACAGGATCCACTCTTTAAACTGATGATTGAAGAACCAAATTACCGGTTTAAAGACTTAGAGAAAATCAAAGCAAGTGTGATGGTTGTTGTCGGGGAACACGATGTGATTTCAAAAAGACATACAAAAGCTATCGTGAGACATATCCATGATGCAAAACTCGTCGTGATGAAAGAAAAACATCACGAAGACTATATCGTCCATCGTGATGATGTGTATCCTTTGTGTATGAATTTTTTTACAAAGCCTTAGGGCTTTTTTTATAATATACCAAGTGCTCTTAATATGATATAGGTGATATAAGAAACATAGATAAATACTAAGATTGCACCTTCTCGCTTGGAAATGGTTTGTTTGGTTATCGCAAATAAAACAACGATGGCAGTGATGCCGATTAAAAGGATAGAGTCTAGTTTTACATCTTGATTGATCCCAAGTGGTACTACTAAACCTGATAAACCAACGATGAATAGTGTATTGAAGACGTTAGAGCCTAAAACATTGCCTAATGCAATTTCGTTTTCACCTTTTTTGGCTGCCATGACAGAAGTTACAAGTTCAGGCAGTGACGTGCCTAAAGCAACGACAGAAAGACCTACCAGTGTGGTCGCTTTAGAGATTCCCATGTTAAATGCTGAGACTAAAAGCTCAATGGCGATATATTCAGCCCCCTCAGTGACTAGCCAACCACCAAATGAGACACCAGCAATGCCAACAATGAGAAGAAAAATTGCTTTTTTCATGTCAACCACATGAACCTCTAAGTTTTCTTCACCGTCTTTATGGCTTCTAAACATCATGTACATGTAGAAACCAAAGAAAAGCAGAAGAATGAAAGATTCCCACCAAACGATTTGGTCTTGGGAAAAGAAATTTGCAAGCACAGCAATCAAGATGGAAATGATCATAACGAAGGGTAATTCACGTTTGTTCATCGATTTTTTAACTAAAACAGGCATAAAAAGCGCAGACATACCTAAGATAAGGGTGATGTTTGCAACGTTTGATCCAATCACATTCCCCATGGCGATATCAGCAGTTGTTCCTTGGGCTTTGGCAGAGATTGAAGCAGCAAAACTCACCGCAAGTTCAGGAAGCGATGTTCCAAAAGCAACTAAGGTGAGACCGATGATGAGGGGAGAAACATGAAACTTTCTGGCAATCGATGAAGAAGAGACAATAAAAAAGTCTGCTCCTTTAATCAAACATACGAATCCTACGAGTAACATCAAAATGTGAAGTATTGTTTGCATAAATATGACCTTTTCTTTCTTTGATATGAAGGGGAGTGTCGTTAAACGGATGACACTTTATACTTATCTATTGTAACATAAAATGTCGTCTTTTTTACAAGATGAAGTGTGTAAAGAAATGGGGAGACAGGCTCCACATATTGACTTTTATATGAAAATCATATATGATATTGATAGTACATCCTAGATGGAGGAAAATGTAAGGAATGGAAGAAAGCAGTAGTAGGATCGACGATCCGACATATGAGGAACTCAAAGATATCAAGCATCTCGCTTTTTTTGGTGTCTTTTTTTGTTATAACGAGGTGAGATCATGCTAACAGCCATTATCGTCATGATTTTACTGATTTTTTTGTCAGCAATCTGTGTGACAAGTGATGCATCACTTATATCGATCAGTGACGCGAAGGTTCAAGATGACGCAGAAGCAGGCATCAAACAAGCTAAACGAGTCATGATTTTCGAAAAAAATCCAAAACCTTATCAAACGACACTACAAACCGTGATTTTGCTTGCCGCCATCATTAACGGTGCAATCGCTTTAGATACCTTTAGCAATGGTGTTGTTTTATGGTTTCAATCTTCTTTATGGATTGTGAAGCCCTTGGTAATCTTGATCATCACGTTCTTACTATTGGTGTTTCATATGGTTTTTGGTATGCTCATACCAAGAAGACTTGCAAACAAATATCCTGAAAAGTTTGCGTATGGCACCATCGGTTTTGTTTTAGTGATCACTTGGGTGTTTACGCCTATGTTATGGATTTTTGGGGTGTTATCATCCTTAATGGGCCGTCTTTTTGGTTTAAAATCACATGAAGGTGACCGAATGGTTACTGAAGAAGAAATCAGAACGATTGTTGAAGAAAGTAGTAAAACGGGTTCGATTGACGAAGAAGAAGGCGAAATGATTCAAAACATCTTTGACTTTTCTGATACATCCGTTGATGAAATTATGACACATCGTACTGAAATTTCTGCACTAAACATCAAGTCAACGCGTGCACAAATCATAGAATTTATTCAAAAAGAACAGTACACACGTTATCCCGTATATGAAGGTAGTATCGACCATATTGTTGGAACCATGCATGTGAAAGATTTACTTAAATATTTGGATCGACCAGAAGAGAAGTTTAGCCTTAAATCGATGATTAGACCACCTTATTTCGTTCCAGAATCAAAGAAAACTGCAGAATTATTTAGAGAAATGCAAAAACAAAAAAATCATATCGCTGTTGTATTAGATGAATATGGTGGAACTGCAGGGATTGTAACTATCGAAGATTTAATCGAGGAAATCGTCGGAAATATTTCTGATGAATATGATGAAGATGAAGAGGCAGTCAAACAGATTGGTGACAATCAATATGAAATTGATGGTCTAACAAGCATCAATGATGTTGAAGATATTTTAGAAGCGAATCTTCCTGTTGAAGATTACGATACATTATCTGGGTTTATTTTAGGACAATTGGGACGCTTCCCTGATGAAGGTGAAGAGGTTTCGATTCATCACCATGGTTTCACGTTTGAAATCATGGCTATTGAGAATAAAATTATTACAAAGGTTCGTGTCACCAAACAAGAGAGTATCAATGATGGTGAAAACGAAAAGGAAGATTAATCCATGGGCGAAGACGTATATATATATATAAGTGTGATTGCATTACTGATTTTATTGTCAGCGTTTTTTTCTGCGACAGAAATTGCGTTTTCTTCATTGAATCCAATTAAGCTTAAAAATTTAGTGCAAAACGGTCATAAAAGAGCTAAACATACGCTCACTTTATCTGAAGATTTTGACCGTATTTTAACGACGATTCTCGTCGGAAACAACATTGTCAATATTCTTTCTGCATCGCTAGCAACGGTGATTTTTGTTCGTTATTGGGGTGATTACGGGGTGACCATATCAACGGCTGTCATGACGATTCTCGTTTTGATATTTGGTGAAATTGCACCTAAGAGCATTGCGAAAAGAATGCCTGAAAGATTTGCAATGGCGATCACACCATCTCTACAATTCTTTATTTGGGTCCTTTATCCGATTGCCATTGTTTTTGCAGGCATCCAAAAATTGATCAACCGAAGCATTAAGGAAGAAGAAGGACCATCCATCACAGAAGATGAACTGCTCACCTATGTATCTGAGGTCCAACAAGAAGGCGGTATTAACGAAAATGAGGGTGACTTAATCCGTAACGTCATCGATTTTGATGACCTTAAGATTGAAGAAATTTTTACACCTCGCGTCAATGTGGTTGCAGTTCCTATGGGTGAAGACATCAAACGTATTATACATACCTTTAAACACAGTGGGTATTCAAGATTACCGGTTTATCAAGGATCCATCGATAACATTGTTGGTATCATTAACCATAAAGACTTTTATAACCGTGTGGTGCTAGAAAAAGACACACTTGATAGCATTATAAAGCCACCGGTATTCGTTACTGAATACATGAAAGTGTCTCATCTTTTAGAATTACTTCAAGAGAATAAAGCGCATATGGCTATTGTTAAAGATGAGTTTGGTGGTACGGTAGGCATCGTCACAATGGAAGATATTTTAGAAGAAATCGTCGGAGATATTTGGGATGAACATGATGAAATTGTTGAACAAATCACCCAAATTGATGAGTATACATATAAGGTTAAAGGTACCGCTGATTTAGAAGATTTATTTGAGATCTTGGAGATTGATGATCAGATGGATTACGTAACGGTGAACGGTTGGGTTCAAGATGAATTGGGCAAAATTCCAATGATTGGTGAATCCTTTATATTCAAAAACGTGAAAGTGGTTGTCACCGGTGCAGATACAAAAAGAGTTCTAGAAGTTAACATACATGTTGTTAACCTAGAACCCGAATTGAATGAAATGATAGAATAGGACCTAAAGGGTTCTATTTTTTTATACGATAGCAAGTGCTCTTAAGACAATATAGATGAAGTATGTTGTATAGATGAAGACGAGTAAAAAACCTTCTTTTTTACTGACGATACCTTTGGTTACTGAAAGGAATACAGCAAGAAGAGTAATGCCTAGCATAATCCAAAGATCAATAATGACATCAGCATTAATACCTAAAGGTGTGACGATGCCAGATAAGCCTAAGATAAAGAGAACGTTGAAGATGTTTGATCCAACCAAATTACCAAAAGCAATTTCGTTTTCTCCCTTTTTAGCTGCTACAATGGAGGTTACCATTTCAGGCAGTGAGGTACCAATAGCAACGATCGATAATCCAACAAGGGTGATCGCTTTGGTTTCAGTCATCAAAAAGAGATCAACAAGAATGCTTGTCGCGATGTTTTTCGCACCTTCAGTGACCATATAACCACCGATGGAGACGCCAGCAATACCCAAGGTCAAAATCAGCATAGCTTTTTTCATGTTAAGTAAGGGAATGGTGTTTAAATCATCCGTTTTCTGACCGGTTTTTATCATTAAAACTACATAACCAACGAAAGATAAGAGTAGAAGCATGGCTTCCCACCAAACGATGCGAGAATCACTTTGAAAAAGTATTGAAAAAACAAGGGTCAAGACAGTTGAAAAAATAAGGTATGGAAATTCTTTTTGGTGCATCGTTTGTGAGACTTTTATCGGTCTAGCCAGAGCGGTTAAACCTAAAATAAGCGTGATATTCACGATATTTGATCCAACCACATTTCCCATCGCAATATCTGCAGTAGCGCCAGGAGCTACGGTTAATGATGCGACAAAACTCACTGCAAGTTCTGGTAAAGATGTTCCAAAAGCTACAAGCGTTAAACCGATCACTAGCGGTGAAACATGAAATTTTCTCGCGATAGAACTCGAAGAAGAAACAAAAAAATCAGCACCTTTGACAAGGAATAGAAACCCAATGATAAGTAGTCCAAAATTCATGACATGTTCCATAGAAACATCCTTTCAAAAAAAGCCCTCGAGACTAAAAAAGTCTTGAAGGTCTTGTTACAAGCTCTGCTTGAAATCAACCGGGCTTTATGCCGTCTTGACGATTGATTATTGGGAAACTACTCCCCTTCAAAAACATTTTAACACAGATATGGATAGATGCAATACGAGACATAATCAAAACGACAGATTTCTAATGAAAGACAAAAAAACACACCTTTCGATGTGTTTTCCGTGTTGTTTTAAGAATTATTCAACTTTACCAGCTAATGCATTGTTATAAGCTTGTTGTGCTAATAAGTAGTAGTCAGCAAAATCAGATAGTGTAGCACCAGTTGTGATATCGCCAATCTTCCAAGTACCATCTTTAACAAGTTGTTCTTCAGTAGCATTCATGGTTGTACCGATGATTGCATCAACGATAGCCTTCATGTTACCGCCCCATCCTAGTGGATAAGAAGCTGGGTTTGTCCAATAACCAGTTGCTGATTTTGTTGGACCTAATTTAGCAGATGCGTTTGCTAATGGGTAAGCTGACTTAACACCAGTTGCATTGCAGTTGAATACGGTACCAGCTTTAACAGCGTCGACGTATGCTTTAGCATTGGCTTCTGTTTCTACCCAAGTTTCGATGTTAGCAATACCAGTTGCGCCCCAAACGATAGTTTGTGATGGTGCAGTGTTTTCTAAAGTTGGAACATCGCCAGATACGGTTGCAGTGTAGATAGTGCCAGCAACGCTAACATATTTAGAATAGTAACTTGTAGAAACTGTTCTAACGTTATTGGTTGTACGTGTGGTAACAACAGCTACAACGTCAGCAGGTAAAGCTGCTTTTTGTTCATCTGTTAATGTTACTTGTGCAGTGTTGTATGGTAAGTAGTATTCATCAAACTTAGCACTTACAACTTTGTCATCTTTGTCAACAACGATTTCAGCAACACCTACATAGTGACCGTGTACTAAACCGTAACTAATGCCATAACCATACTCGTAATGTGGTTCAGCCTCTTCCTTGCATGCAACTAAACCAAGTGCAAGCAAAGCAACAAAAAAGAATGCAATCAATTTCTTCATTATTAAATTCCTCCTATGAATTGTTTCATTCGACTATATTATAACATATGTCAAGTAATATGCAATCGCATTTTTGCTGAAAAATAATAAAAACGTTTACGTAGTTAAGAAAGTTCATTATGTAAATCTTTCGCAATTATTATGCTTTATTTAGTGATGTTTTATGATACAATAATAAAGCGGAAAGGTAAGTGTATCATGAACAAAGATTTACTAAATGAAAGACAAAAAAGAATAAGAAATTTCTCCATCATCGCCCATATCGATCATGGCAAGTCCACACTGGCAGATCGCTTGCTACAGCAAACAAACACCGTCAGCAATCGCGAAATGAAAGAACAACTTTTGGACTCGATGGATCTAGAACGTGAACGTGGTATTACCATTAAATTAAATGCAGTTGAAATGCTTTATCAAGCTCAAAATGGTGAAGAATACATCATGCATCTCATTGATACACCAGGTCATGTTGATTTCACATATGAAGTATCCCGCTCTCTTGCAGCCTGCGAGGGTGCGATTTTGGTCGTTGATGCTGCACAAGGTATTGAGGCACAAACGTTAGCCAATGTCTATTTAGCCATTGATAATGATTTGGAAATCATACCGGTCATCAACAAAATTGATTTACCAAGTGCTGAACCAGAAAAAGTAAAAAAAGAGATTGAAGATATCATAGGCATACCTGCCCAAAATGCAGTGCTTGCATCTGCAAAAGAAGGAATAGGTATTTCAGAAATCTTAGAGCGTATTATCACCGATGTTCCAGCACCTCAAGGAGATGCAAATGCACCACTTCAGGCACTGGTTTTTGACTCAGTTTTTGATGCTTATAAAGGTGTTATTCCTTCGATCAGAGTGGTTAATGGAACACTTCAAAAAGGTGATCACATTGAATTTATGGCATCGAAAGCGAAATATGAGGTTATCGAAGTTGGTGTACATACACCTAAAATCGTTAAAAAAGAGTATTTAGGTCCTGGTGATGTTGGCTATTTGGTGGCAAGTATTAAAGATATCAATACCGTGCGTGTGGGTGATACGGTCACGTATGCGGATCGTAAAGCAAAAACAGCACTTCCCGGTTACAGAACCATGAATAGCGTCGTTTTCTGTGGATTATATCCCATTGATGCTGATCAATTCTTAGACTTAAAAGATGCACTTGAAAAACTTAAACTGAATGATGCTTCATTGCTTTATGAACCAGAAACTTCACAAGCTTTAGGCTTTGGTTTTAGAACAGGTTTCTTAGGATTACTTCACATGGATATTATCCAAGAACGTATTCGAAGAGAGTTTAACATCGATTTAATAGCAACCGCACCTTCGGTTATTTATCATGTGTATTTGACAGATGGGTCGATGGTTATGGTTGATAACCCTTCAAAACTACCTGATCCACAGCGTATTGAACGGATTGAAGAACCTTATATTAAAGCATCCATCATGTCACCAAAAGAGTATGTCGGTGCCATCATGGATATCTCACAAAAAAAGCGTGGCATCTTCGGTGATATGAAATATATCGATGCGAACCGCGTCCATATTACCTATCAATTACCACTGTCTGAAATTGTCTACGATTTCTTTGATAAATTGAAATCTTCAACCAAAGGATATGCATCGTTTGACTATGAGTTATCGGGCTATAAGCCATCAAACCTCGTCAAGATGGATATCTTATTAAACAGTGAAGTTGTCGATGCCTTATCGATTATTGTTCATCGTGATTTTGCTTATAATCGAGGAAAAATCATTTGTGAAAAAATGGTTGAACTCATACCAAGACAAATGTTTGAAATTCCTGTTCAAGCAGCGATTGGCAATAAAGTGATCGCGCGTACAACCATCAAAGCGATGCGTAAAGACGTGTTAGCGAAATGTTATGGTGGCGATATTTCACGTAAAAAGAAATTGCTTTCTAAACAAAAAGAAGGTAAAAAGAAGATGAAAACCTTGGGTCGCGTCGATGTACCTCAAGAAGCTTTCATGGCGATTTTATCCAACAGCGAAGAGTCATAAACTCCTCGCTTTTCTTTATTATGTAAACCATTTTTGGTATAATAGATATATAAGGACGTGATGTTGTGAAGGGACTTTATGTACATATTCCTTTTTGTGAATCGATATGTCATTATTGTGATTTCGTCAAAAGAGTACCCAAAGATCAAGTGATGATTGATCGTTATTTAACTGCGCTTTCTGAAGAGATAAAAAGTTATCAACATCATTTTCCAACCATTGAAACGATCTATATCGGTGGTGGCACACCTTCCATGCTAACGGTTGAGCAACTCACCCGTTTATTTGACATGCTAAAAGATATCCACCCCGTGGAATACACGATTGAAGTCAATCCAGAATCTTACAGCGAAAAAAAGGGTGAGCTTTTTAAAAACTATGGGATCAATCGCGTGAGCTTAGGGGTACAGACATTTAACGATCATTTGTTAAACTACTTAAATCGAAAGCATAAAGAAGATGATATTTTTGCCGTGGTTCATCATCTTAAAAAGGTAGGAATTCCAAGAATATCCATCGATCTTATTTATGCCATCCCTGGTCAAACCATGGAACTACTCGATTATGACTTAGATATGATTGAAAAATTAGATATCACACATGTCTCTTGCTATTCACTGATATTGGAAGAAAAAACCTATTTTTATCATCAATACCTCAGAGGAAAGTTTCATGAGATGGATCAAGATATGGAAGCAACCATGTATGATCGTGTGATGAAAAGATTGAAAAAACAAGGCTTTGAACATTATGAAATCTCAAATTATGCCAAAGATAAACATTATTCCTTGCACAATTTACTGTACTGGACACTTGGTGAATATATTGGTGTAGGTATGGGTGCACATGGTTTTGTTGATGGCTACCGCACATATAACAAAAGACATCTCAATGGTTATCTTGAATCTTTTCAAGATCACAAAGATGAACAAACGCAAGAGATGATGTTACAAGATGATTTAATCTTTGGACTCCGCAAGATTGAAGGCATCTCAATTGCCGATATCGAACAAAAGTATCAGATTGATTTGTTTAAAACATACCCAAAGCTGAAAGAAAAAGAAGCATTTGGTTTAATCGAAGTTGTAGACGGGAAGTTAAGACTCACTGAAAAAGGCATCTTTTTAGGTAATCAAGTCTTCATGGTGTTTGTATGAAATATATCCTTAAAGACTATGAGTATTATCTTAAAAATGAGAAGGGATCGAGTAAGAATACAATAGAATCTTACATGCGAGACTTAAATCAATATGCATCATTTTTAGAGAAAGTTCACGGTATTACAAAACCAAAAGATATTGATAAATTGCATATCGATTCATATATGAGAAGCCTGAAAAAACATGTAGTTACTAAAAGCATGGCAAGAAAATTAACTGCAATTAGAAGTTTTCATCACTTTCTTTTCATTGAAAAAGAGGTGGATGAAGACGTGGTTAAACGCATCGAATCACCAAAAATCGAGAAACATTTACCCCAAGTATTATCCGTTGATGAGGTAATGAAAATCTTGAATCAGGTGGATTTAGCAAAACCACTCGGGCTTCGCAATGCAGCATTATTGGAGTTGATCTATGGATCTGGTTTGCGTGTTTCAGAACTACTTGATGTCGAACTTGGCGATGTTCATTTAAACCAAGCTTACATCATTGTTCGTGGGAAAGGCTCGAAAGAACGGATGGTTCCGATATCAGATCCTGCCGTTATTGCACTCAGAAACTATCTGGTTAAGGCTAGAGAAGCACTGCTCAGTTATGAGAAGACCAACATCGTTTTTCTTAATCAACAAGGTAAAAGATTATCCAGACAAGGTTTCTTTAAACTTTTAAAAAAATTAGCATCGGATGCAGGTGTCACCACAGAGTGTTCTCCGCACACTTTAAGGCATTCGTTTGCAACACATCTTTTAGAAAACGGTATGGATTTAAGAACACTACAATCTTTATTAGGTCATGAAGATATCTCGACCACACAGATATATACACACATTAGTCAACAAAGAATCAAAGAAATATATAAGAGCGCACACCCGCGTGCGAAGGAGGAACATGATGACATTTAAACGCGTATTTTTAATTGTTTTGGATAGTTTAGGTATTGGTGAGGCACCAGATGCAAAAGATTATAACGATGTTGGATCTCATACCATTGGACACATTGCAGAGCGTATGGATTTAAAAATTCCCAACATGGAAGCACTTGGTTATGGCAATATCACACCAATAAAAAATGTGAAAGAGACTAAAAAACCTCAAGCATTTTATACGAAAATTCAAGAAGCCTCTTTAGGTAAAGATACCATGACAGGACACTGGGAAATGATGGGGATGTATATCACAAAGCCATTTCAAACATTCACAGATACAGGTTTTCCAGAGGCATTAATTAAAGAACTTGAAGAAAAAACAGGTCGCAAAGTGATCGGTAACATCAGCGCATCAGGCACAGATATCATCAGAGACTTAGGTGAAGAACATTTAAAAACAGGTGACTTAATCGTCTATACTTCTGCAGATTCTGTTCTGCAAATCGCGATGCATGAAGGCATTATACCGATTGAAGAACAATATCGTATTTGTGAAATCGCCCGAGAAATCACAATGAAACCAGAGTGGAAAGTTGGTCGTGTGATCGCTAGACCGTTTCTTGGTGAGCATAAAGATAACTTCAAGAGAACCTCGAATCGCCACGATTATGCCTTAAGACCACATGAAAAAACGGCACTTAATTTTCTTGATGAAGCAGGATTCGATGTGATTGCTTTAGGAAAAATCAATGATATTTTTGATGGCTACGGTATCAATCGCTACAGTAAAACCAAGAGTAATGATGATGGTATGATGCAGATTATTGAAGTTGCTAAGGAAGATTTCACAGGTTTATGTTTTCTGAATTTAGTTGATTTTGATGCCCTTTATGGACATCGTAGAGATCCAATAGGTTACGGAAAAGCGATTGAAGATTTTGATCAGCAACTGCCCTTGTTGATGCAAGAATTACAGGAAGATGATTTACTGATATTAACGGCAGATCATGGAAATGACCCTGTTCATCATGGTACAGATCATACCCGTGAGTATGTGCCAATGCTTGCTTATTCACCTCGTTTCAAAGGTGGAAAAGCCCTTCCTGTTCTCAAAACATTTGCAGATATCGGGTATACCATTACGGATATATTTGAATGTGAAAAACCAAAGAATGGCACATCATTCTTACCATTAATAGGAGGTAAAAAGCATGATTGAATGGATTAAAAATTTAGAATTAGAGTTTGTTATTATCTTTGGCTTACTCGCTATTTTGGTTTTAGTAAGCATCGTTGTTTTAATAAAAACACAGCGTACGTTAAACCTTATTGGGAAAAGAGCATTGATCTTAAAGGAAGATTTAATCCAAAGAGATGGGCACAATTATTTCGAAGTGATGGTTGCAAACACGAGTTATGTGAATGTGGAAGCCGCAGCGATTGGCCTCATTTATAAGAAAAAACTCATGCCATTAAAAGAAGAGACAACCATCATCTTAGCACGTGATTCATTCAAACTATCAATTCCTTTAGAAGCTTTTAGAAGCTACGTTATTGGTAGTGAAACGAAAGTGAAAAAAGCCAAAGTGTACGTTGAAGATTCCCTTGGAAGACGCAGTTTAAGAAAAATTAAAAATAGTCTATTCATGCTAAGAAAGATCTTAAAAGCTGAATTAAAAGCGAAACGAATTGAAGAAAAAAAGATTCGTTTTGAAAACGGAAACTATCGTTTTGGTGAACGTGTTGCTCTTGTCATTACCGTCATTTTTAGTCCAATTACACGTTTGTTTAGAGCGATGAAATTAGGTCTAAATAGACGTCTTAAGGCACGTGAAATCCGTCTTGAACTTAAACAAAAAGAATTAGATCATCAGAAGATGTTACGTGAAATTGCTGAAGAAGAAAGAGGTGAGGAAGACCGTGCTAAACTTGAAAAACGTTTGATGGAAGAAAAGAAAAAAGCCAACGTTGAAGCAAGAATGGCGGCTTTAAAACGTAAGGAAGAAGCGAGAGCATTGGCTGAAGAAGTTAAGAAAACTGAAGAAGAATTAAGACTTGCAGAAGCTGAAGCCATGCTTCATACACCATCTGAAACAGTCGAAAACGAAGATGATTACTCACCAGAACAAGAACAAAAACCCATCCAAGAAAAGACTGATGAAACAACGATTGAAGGCAGTGATGACTCTGAGACGAAGGTTATCGAAGAGGTAAAAGTGCCTGCTAAAAAGAAGAAATCAACACCTAAAAAGCAAGAAAATCAAAGTGAAGAAACTCACGAAAATGAAGAAAAAGAAGTCGCATAACGACTTCTTTTTTCTTTAGTTTGAACCATTTAGTTGTTTCTCAAATCGCGATTTTAGATAACACAACAGAAATGAATAGAGTGCAACTAAAGGAGCTAAAATACCTAAATTAAACAAGATGAGACCACGAACGCCAGTGGTATAAGAACGAGGTGATAAGAACGGATATACATAGCGGGGGTCCTCAAAAGTTGTAAATAAACGCTCCATCATATCTCCAAATAGAGGTTCGATAATGATGTAAACTGCAAGCATATAGAGTAGTGGGTAAAGAAGGGAAAGCCAAAATTTTGAGATAAGAACATGCTCTTTAATAACAAAGAAATAGAAGCAAACATAGAGCAATGGGGTAATGGTATGAAGTACATGATTTAAGAAACTAACGTGTGACATATAGGGTGTCAACAGTGCATGGAAAATGATTCCAGTCATGCTAATATTGATTAAGGTAATGTAAGCAAAAGAGGTAAAAATAGAACCTCTTTTTTTCTTAAATAAAAAGATGAACATCATGATGACGACAAGCAAATTACTTTGTGTTGTGAAGTAAAAATGTGTAACTAAAGTATATTCAAGAGGACTAGATCCTAAGAGAGATCTTCCGGTTTGAAGCGCTACACCAACTAATCCCCAACCTAAAACGAGATAGGCAAATAGTTTAACAAGTTGTTCTCGATCTCTAATACGGCGTGCGAGTTTAACCATGATTGACTCCTAGAAAAAAGATTTAATCGTTTCTAATGAGGATGTATGACCAAGTGCCAGAATCAAACGGATACGCGCTTTTTGACTTGATAGATTTTCAGTGAAGATAGCACCAAGTTGTTTTAGGTGATGGCCACCACCTTCATAACCATAGCTATCAAGGACACGTCCTTTTGGACAACGCGAAGTAATCAAAACAGGAATGTTTAAAGAGATAGCTCTTTTAATTCCTTCAATCATCATAGGGGGAACATTGCCCCTACCGAGTGCTTCAATCACGAGTCCCTTTAAACCACCATCAATCAGTAAGTTTAGTAATACTGAACTTGCACCTGAATAGGCTTTAATGATTTCAACACGATTCTCAATGCGATCTGTCGTGATGTGAAGATGTGGATAATGTGTCTGACGGTAGTACAATACGTTATCTTGCTCCACAATTCCGATAGGCCCAAACTCGAGAGACTTAAATGTATCAAGCGACAATGTATGTGTTTTTGTCACCTCAGCAGCGGCGTTAATCTCATCATTTAAAACGACAAGTACACCCATATGCTTTGATTCACTGTCCGCTGCCACAAGGATTGAGCTGACCAAATTACTTAGTCCATCAAATCCAAGCTCTGAGAAGTTGCGCATTGAACCTGTGAATACGACAGGTTTTGTAGTCTCTAAATATAGGTCCAAAAAGTATGCAGATTCTTCAAGTGTGTCTGTACCATGAGTAATAACAATACCATCAATTTTAGGGTCATCCATATATGCTTTTGTCAGTTTTGCTAGTTCAAACATGTCATCAGGAGTGATTGCTGGAGATGGTTTTAAAGAGTATTGATGTGACAATAAATCGATATTCTTTAGCTCAGAAGCGATGTTTTGTAGCAATTCAGAGTGATTATCACTTATGATTGCTTTGCTCGTTTCTTTATGTTTTGCCATCGATATTGTACCACCAGTAAAGATAATGAGAATCGTTTTCTTGTTCATATGATCACCATATTTATTGTACCATATGCCCAATTTTTTGCATATTGGAAAATGTAAGTTTAGTAATAGTCGATTTTCGATAGTTCACACCTCACCATGAGTGTAGAAGCCAAATTTTGGAGAGAACTCAATAACTAACTTATCAACACAAACGTAATTGACCGCACAGTTAGGCTCACAAGTAACGGTTAACATAATATATATTATACGAACAAATATAAAATAAAAAGATAATTGCTGGTGTCATTAATCGTTGTTATGGGATGGAGAATAATATAATTAAATGCATAAAAAAGCCCTTCTATCGGTCATAAACATATACATAAATACAAAATGAGTATAATAAAATAACTCGAGAGTAGTTTTTGGGAGGTTGAAAGTGCTTCTCTTGAACAATCCTCTATCTAAGGCTTTCGATGGCTGAAATCACGTTTGACTGTATTTTTGAGTGGTTGATGCATTACACACTTTCTTGCTTCAGTTCTTCTTCTACTATGCCCTATATGTGTGTCTTCATCTGAGTGACCTATCACCCATCAATTTAGGTTTTCGATTGCTTATAACGCGTCCTGTAATTCAGGGCAAAAAGAAAAGAGCTAATTATGCTCTCGTGTGAAATACATCCTTGATGTGATTTTTTGTATTCCTCGAAGTGTGATGATTATGTGATACATCTTCTTTTTTGGCAATCCTATATGTGCTCCATTTTTTATCAGAGCTGATTTTCCTATCGTCTTATAAGCTTTCACATCCTACGACTTACACACGTACATGCACGCGTGCGTATACGCGCCTGCACGCTCCTTTAATTGAATGAGTGATTTCCTGGTCGTAAGCGTATAGTACGGGCTTATAGGATCTAAAGTGACTTCATCTTCTGTGATCTTAAACTATTGACGTCTTCTATCTAGTTTTTTACATGTATAAAAATGTTGACTGAATTTTTTATTTCATTCATCGTATCTTCATTTTGCGATGCATATATAAGATACAAGTTATGATGGAGATATAACCTTTTTTCATCTCTTGATGCGTCGATGAATGAAATCATCTTCTGATTTATTTGAGCACACAAAAATATTAAAAGTTTATAAATACTAAACATACATTTTTTTATATGTTTTTTCTTTTGATGAAAAATAAAAAAAGGGCCGAAGCCCTAAGCGATAAAATCTAAGATATCTTTTGTTAATTGATCAGGAACATCAACCAAAGGAGAATGTCCACATGCATCGTAAACGACAAGCTTTGATTGTTTCTCAAGTGCCTTCACGTTCTCTAATACCATATACTCTGGAACAACAATATCTTGTCTACCCCACGTATGCAGAATAGGACATTTCACATGACCGATATTATTGGTTCCTGCATTATAGAAATTGTGTTGACTTGACATGTTGAGATTTGCCAGTGCCCAGTCTGCATCAATTAAGTTTCTTTGTTTTAAGGATTCATTGATCCAAAGTGTATTATCTTCTGCTGATGGTTTACCGACGGTATAGATGGTCTTATCAAACACCCAACTCATCACTGCGAAATTCTTTGTTTTTTGTGCTTCTAAAAGTGGGACAACTTGAACCTGATCTTTGCCGAGTTCCTCAGGTGATTCATACACTTGACCAACCAACATTTGATTGTTTTCACCCTTCTTAAAAATCGGATAACCACGGTGTGTTGTTGAGTTAATTAAAACCATTTTTTCAACAACTTCTGGATATGCTGCTGCGAGTTCTAAAGCAACGCCACCACCGAGTGACCAACCCACGACATCGACTTTTTCAATCTTCTTGCCTTGCAGGAATAAATGCATATCTTCCGCAAGTTCTTTAAGCGAATGAATTCTTCTGTAGTAACTTGAATCACCATATCCTCTTAAGTCCGGTGCGATGACACGCATGGTCTTTGGCAATCTTTCTAAGAGTGGTGTGTAGTGCAATGAAGATGAAAAATTACCATGGATGAGCAACAGTGTTTTATCTCCTGCCCCTTGTTCAAGGTAGTGAATCACTTCACCATTTTTTAAAACGAGTTGACGTTTTTCAAACATTACAAATCCTCCTATATGGCATAACTTGATTCTAGTGCATTGATGAATCCTAAAACCATTGTAACAAAGAGCATGGGTCTCTCATACATGGAAGCATGTCCAACTCCAGGTAAGATCACCATCTCAGATTCTTTGATCATTTGATGAAGTGCTCGTTGGTTTGCAATAGGTGTGAGGTAGTCTTCATCAGCAGCAACAATCAATGTTGGGCAAGTGATGGCATCTAACTCTTTTCTCGCATCAAAGTTTTCGGCACTGTTGGTTAAACGCTCCATCGCATCTAAGAAAACAGAATTTGAAAAAATAGGAATAAGGAGTTGTTCTCTTTTTTTCATCCAATCCAATCTGGACTCAAAATAACTTGGTGAATAGATGACAGGGATTGTCGCTTGATAATAAGTCTTACCATCTCTGGTTCGACCAATCGCATTCCATTGATGTCCAATCTCTTGGAGCCATGGACTGGTGTAAGGCGTTGTATTAAAGAGCACAAGTCGTTCGACCATGTGTGGGTGCTTTGCAGCAAACAGTATCGCCACCTCGCCACCGTACGAAATACCCACTAAATTGACTCTAGAAAGGTTTAACTCTTTTAATAAGCACTCTATAATGTCTACCTGGATAGACTGCGTATAAAACGAATTTTCGAGCTTGTCACTTTGTCCTTGATCGATGAAGTCTAATCGTATGAGCTGATTTTGAAAAGACAACGTTTTGACAAAAGGTTCCCATGATTTCGTCGACATCATAATGCCGTTTAAAATCAAGATTGGTTTACCTTCACCTTGGACATCGTAGAAAATATTTCTACCTTTAAAATCGAGATAAGCCATGATTAAGAAATATAACCGAGACGGATGGCTTCAGCTCTAAGCTCCGCTCTAAATTTAGGATGTGCAATGGAGATCAGTAATTCCACACGTTCAGCAACACTAGTTCCTCTCAAAGCGACACAACCATACTCTGTCACGACATAATCGACATCAGCTCTTGAGAGCGTGACAATCGCACCAGGTTTTAAGAAAGGAACAATCTTAGATATTTCTTCTCTTTCTCCTGTTTCAGGATTTTTGACGTTAGCGGTTGAATACAGTGTGATAAAACTCATACCACCTTTTGAATTTTGTGCACCAATCGCGGTATCTGCTTGACCACCCGTTCCAGAGAACTGGCGATGTCCGATCGACTCAGATGCACATTGACCGGTTAAGTCAACTTCGATGGTCGTGTTGATGGATACTTGGTTATCGTTTAATCCAATGATGGCAGGATCATTGACATAGTTTCCATTCAAGATTTGAACGCTTGGATTATTATCGATAAAGTCATAGAGTTCTTGTGTACCAAGTGCAAAACAACAGACGTGCTTACCCTTATGTGTTTTTTTACGAGCACCATTGGCAGCACCAGCTTTGACAAGTTTCATTAAACCTGTGGTAAACATTTCTGTGTGAATGCCTAAATCCTTTTTGTGCATCAGTGCATGCGCAACCGCATTGGGGATACCACCGATACCAAGTTGGAGTGTTGATCCGTTTTTAATCTTATCAGCAATGAAGTTACCGATCGCGATATCTTTTTCATTGGGTTCAGCATCGGGTAACACGGGTGGGTAATAGTCCACTGGAATGATATAATCGACTTTACTTTCGTGAAGTTCTAAATCACCAAAGGTTCTTGGGAAATGAGGACTTACTTCTAAGATAACGATATCTGCGAGTTCCACCGCTTCTTTTTCATAAACGTTCGACAATGAAAGTGATAAAAAGCCATGCTTATCTGGTGGTGTAGCAGTACCCACAAAGATACGAGGTTTTGTATGTTCAAAACGCTTACGACCAGCCAGGTGCAAGTGATTGGGAATAAAACTAATATTTCCGTTATCGTGTGCTTTTCTTAAAGATGCACCATAGAACCAGCTATCAACTGAAAATGATGATTTGTACTCAGGGTTGACAAAAAACTCGCCATTTTCAAATGGTAAACAGTTTGTTACACGCACATGACTTACTTCTCCAGCGCGTTCATGTAGTGCCTTAATAAATTCTTTAGGTTCAGCTCCAGCCATGCCAAAAACGATATTGTCGTTCGATTGAACAAGATGGATGGCTTCTTTAACCGTGATGATTTTGGGAGATTTCATATGCTTACCTCTTTCATGTGAATGAGGTCAAGGGGAGAGTCGCCCCTCCCCTTAACTTCAGTCTAAATTATTTTGCTTGAATTTGTGCTAAGGTTTCAATTTCTCTAACTTTTTCAAATGTATCGTTAGTTGGATTGTACTTGAGAAGTGACATGGAGTCAATACCCCAACGTTTGCCACCACTAAAATCAACGGATCCACCCATTGGTACAGATACAGCGTCTGATTCTAATGCCTTGATTAAAGATTCCCATGTGAGGACACCATTACCAACGCGCTCTAAACCTTCGATGAAGATCTTCGCTGCAATATAACCAGCGATGGCAAATGAGTTACCAGCCATTGCTGTTCTATCTGCATCCGTAGTAATAAAGCTTGCATTGTTAATTGCTGTAACGAATTCAGTCACGTCTGCAGTACCCTTGTCACTGAAAATGTCTACCCATGCGTTTGTGTAAATAGGGAATGTGTAGTTTGTTGCTGAGTCAACCGCAGTTGCATCGGCATTCACATAAGAAGTGAACACAGGAACGTTAAACGCAACTGTTTGCATCACACCAATCGCTGCCTTAAATGGAAGTTGGTTGGTTGCAATAATGACTGATTGGACACCTTGGCTACGGAAGTTTTCAATTGCAGTGGTTAATGCTGCAGTTTCTGTTGCCGCAAATGAACTGTAAATGAAGTTTGCATTCTTGCCTTGTGAACGTGCTTCGATTTCAATACCTTCTCTAATAGACATACCTGCATCATCAGTTGTGTATAAGACACCGACCTTCGCGTTCGCTGCAAGTTTTGTGTTGCTTCCTGCGCCATAGATCGCTTCATTTAATGCGCGTGCAGTCATGATACGACCGTCAGTTAAATAAATAGGTTGTACGGGCATTACAGGATCAAGTGGTGATCTTTCGCGGTATAACACGTTAACACCAGTTGCTGCATAAACCATAGGAACGCCAACTTCACGAATGAAACCTAAGGTTGCAGAAACGGTTGGTGTACCGAAGTGACCAACGAGTGCAAACACTTTGTCTTCATTGACTAACTTACGTGTGTTGGTTAAACCGACGGTGCCATCAAATCCATCGTCTCTGTTAATGTAGTTAATCATACGGCCATTGATACCACCGGCTTCATTCACTTCTTCGAATGCAGCGCGCATACCATATGAGAATGGTAAACCGATGAAAGATAGACCACCAGAAATGGTTGCTGTGTTACCAACTAAAATCGAATTGTTGGTAATACCTTGTACGGTGACATTACGAACTTCTGCATAGAAGCTTGTGGTTAAGTCTTCAAAGGATACAACAACATCATAACGACCAATAGAACCTTGAACAAATCCTGACAATGTATATTCAGCGGATGTTAAGGTTTGTTTACGTCCAGTGCTGTAAGTGACTTCAACGACTAAACCTGCAGGGTTAAACGCTTCTTCCTTGTTGTAAATCTGTTGTGTTGGAACAGAAAGGACGTTTAAGCTTAATGCTTCTTCTGGTGCAGCAGGGTCGAACACAGCGATACCAAAGTTAGCAGTGATGCCTTCATAGGTAATCGTAACTGTCTTTAAACCAGCAGCTGTAGATGAGAAGCCAGAAACTACATAGTCACTTGAAGTTAGGATACGGTCAGTACCGTCACTAAAAATGGCTTTAACAATCATGCCGGTTGCATCGAATGCATCCCCGACAATATACTCTACTTTGGTAGGTGGCGTTACGGATAAACGATCTACCGTGACTTCTTCTTCAGTACAAGCGATTAAACCGAAGGAAGCCAGCAAGAGCATCAAAAGAGCAATGATTTTTTTCATATTTTTTCTCCTTTTGCCTTATGGCGTTTTTTATTTTCAATGTTTCGTTGAAACATGTCAAATCTAATGTTTGGAACCGAGGTAAGCGTTGACGAGTGCTTCGTCTTTGAGAAGTGTTTCGCCCTTACCCTGACTAATGATTTTGCCGAGTTCTAAAATATAAGCGTAATCGGCAATTTTTAAGGTTTGGAACGCATTTTGTTCAACGATGAGAATCGTGCGTCCTTGTTCCTTAATTTTGTTGATAATACTAAAGATGTCTCTAACAATGAGTGGTGCTAACCCTAAGGATGGTTCATCGAGTAAGAGTAGTTTTGGATTACCCATGAGTGCGCGACCAATGGCAAGCATTTGTTGTTCACCACCAGAGAGCGTGGAAGCTTGTTGCTTCTTTCTTTCCTTTAGGATGGGAAAGTATCCATAAACTTCTTCTAAGAGTTCTTTCACCTTTTGGCTTCGTTTGACTTTGTGTTTGACTTCAACACCTTCTTCTGCACTTACCAAAGCTTCGGTTGTTTTTATCGAATAGGCACCGACAAGTAAGTTTTCTTCAACGGTGAGCCCGTTTAAAATCAGTCTTCCTTCGGGTGATTGTACGATACCGAGTCCTGCAATTTTATAGGGGTCTTTGTTGGTGATGTTTTCACCATCAAACAAAATCTTACCACTCTTGACTTTAACGACTCCTGATATCGAGCGTATCGTGGTGGTTTTCCCAGCACCGTTGGCACCCAATATAGCAACAATCGAACCTTCTTTAACTTCCATGTTAATGCCTTTAACAGCACGGATGATGCCATAGTCGATGACTAAGTCTTTGATTTCTAAGATAGCCATGTTACTCACCTCCTAAATAAGCTTCTTGAACGATTGGATTGGATTGAATTTCTTTCGGTGTTCCAATCGCAAGTTTCTTACCGAATGAGATGGCACAGATGGTATCACAAAGTTCCATCACGAGTCCCATGTCATGTTCAACTAAAAAGATGGTTACCTTGTATTCTTTTTGAATCTTTCGAATGGTTTCAATGAGTCGATCTGTCTCGATATCGTTAAGACCTGCAGCAGGTTCATCTAAGATGATAAGCTGTGGTTCTGTCATGAGTGTACGGGCTAGTTCGACTTGTTTTAAGATACCATAAGGTAGTCCAAGTGGGTAAAAATCTTTGTATTGAAGCAAGTTTAAATCGGTTAAGACTTTGATGGCTTTTGCTCTTAGAACGGATTCTTCTCTTAAGAAACGTCTGGTATGGAATAAGTGATGGAAGAAACCTGTTTGATAGAGGGAATGTGCACCAACGAGCAAATTGTCTAAGATAGAGAGTTCCCAAATGAGTTCAACGTTTTGGAATGTTCTCACAATGCCTTGCTTGACGATGTCATGCACGATGTAGTCGTTTAGATTCACGGTATCAAGGCGTTTGTCTTTATAATAGATCTTTCCACGGGTAGGCTTATAAAACTGTGTGATACAGTTGAAAACAGTTGTTTTACCCGCACCGTTTGGTCCAATGAGTCCAAAGATTTCACCTTTTTTAACATCGAAGGATAAATCGGAAACAGCAACGAGTCCACCAAATTGCATTCTGAGGTTTTCTAAACGCAAGATGACATCGTCTGGTAAAATATCGGTTTGATTTTGAAGGAGAACTTGATGCTTAGCTTTGAGCGAAGCTAATTTCGTCTTCAGTCGGTCGATACTTAGTTGAATGCGTGCTTCTTGTTTATCAAAGCGTATGTGATCTTCTGTTTCGAGTTTTTTCTTTAACTCAGTAAGTTCTTCTTGAACACTTTTTTTATGCGCCTCATAAGTTTTAATGGCTTCTTTTCGAGCGCTTTCCGTAGGCTGATGAACGGCAAGTTCTTTTTCAATCAAAAGCATTTTTTCATGCTTTTCTTCTTGAAGGCTCTTTAAAGATGAAGTTAAACTCTCGTTTAAAGTGACCTTGGTTTCATCTGTAGCTTTATCAAGCTTGCGCTTGAATGTTTGTTTGAGCTCACGTTCTTTGAAGTGATAACTCTTTTCAATCTCATCCGTTTTGGGTTTGATAAAAGCTTCGTGATAGCCTTCTTTGGTTAACGTACGAATCTCATCATCAAGGAGAGCTTCTTTTTTAACCTCTAAAGCTTTTTCTAATTTCTTTTCACGTTTCGCCTCGTCACGTTTTTTTAATACATCAATATACGAGGTCAGATAGGCGATACGTTTTTCAATTTTATCCATCTGATTTGCAATCCGGAGTGTCGGGTTATTGTTCATCTTGGCCATAGCGATACTCCTTTATACGAGTTTTGATGTTTTGTATCCATTTTTTAGATAATTTTGATAAATCAGTGAACATGCGCACAATACCACCGGGGTAAAACATGACTACGAGGATAATGAGTGCGCCATTGATAAAGAGTGTGGTGTTCCCGTAGGTCGCAAAAAATGGAATTCTGGCAAAGACTAACTGATTTAATCCAAAAATGAAGATAGTCCCAAGGCTGACACCCCAAATCGATTTCGCACCACCAATGACAACAGCAGCTAAAATGTTTAAGGAAAGGGCGATGTTCCAAAGGTTTGGTATCGTTGAACGTGTGTATGTCATGTAGAGCATACCACCAATCACAGCCAGTACCGTTGAGACAATAAAGCTGAGTAAACGATACTTTAAAATACTGATACCCATGGCTTGTGCAGCGGATGTCGAATTTTTAATCGAAAGCATTGCACGTCCGGTGGGACTGTTGATAATGTTTAAGACTGCAAACATCGTTAAGATTAAACCGATAACCAAGAGATAATAAACTTGTTCTTCTCTCACGATCGTGCCAAAGATAGGGAATCTTTCAATTTGGAAACCGACAAGACCTTTGGTTACTTTCGTCCAGAATTTAAACACTTCAACTAAGATTTCGGATAAACCTAAGGTAATGATGGCAAGATACATGCCTTCAATACGAAGTGAGATAAAACCAACAATGGTTCCAAGCACAATCGCAATCACAATACCTAAGATAAACGCAAGGAATAAGGAAACGCCTGCAGTGCCTAACATATAGGCAACCACATAAGATCCAACCCCGATGAGACCTGCAGTGCCTAAGGATGCGAGTCCTGTATATCCGAGAAGTAAGGTAAAGCCTAGTCCGATGATGATGTAGATCCACATGATCGCGAACACATCAACTACCGAAGGTGGAATCATCCCAACATCACCGAGGAGTCTGATCATAATCATGACGAATAAGGAGAGGAAGACACCAAAGAAAGGATGAGATTTAACTTTTTTCCATACATGAAGTGGTGCAAATGTTTGTTTTGGTCTGTTTTCTAGCATGATTTACACCTTCTTTGCAATACGTTTTCCAAGTAAGCCAACAGGCTTAATGAGAATGATCAATAAAACGAGCAAGTAAACAATCGCATTGGACCATTCGTTAGATAAGAACTGCCAAGCGAAGACACGGGAAATTGGAATGATGAAGGCTGCAATCATTGGACCTGCAAAGGTAGAAAATCCACCTAATACAGCTGCCAAGAAGCCATTGATCTGTAAACCTAACATTAAATCTGGAGAGAGCGTAAACACCGTTGGTGCAAACAGTGCACTTGCAAGTGCCCCGATACCACCGGCTAATCCCCAACTCATCGCTGTGATAAACTTCGTGTTCACACCCATCATGCTTGCTACGGTTTCATTCGATGCAGTTGCGCGCACGCCTAAACCCCATTTGGTATATTTTAAGGCGACAAAGAGTCCACCTAAAACCACGATGGTAATGATAATGGATAAGAGGGCATGTCCCGAAACAAAGAGTGGAATCGATCCTCCAACATTCACTTCATAAACCTTACGTGTTAAAGGCATCGGGGTAGGTTGTGCGAAAACCCCGAAAACGACGGGCATCAATCCTGAAAAAACGAGGATCATACCCATCGTGATCATCTGCTTTGTGAGCACGTTTGAATATTTAGATTTTCTAATCAACATCACATCGATGAAAACCCCGAAGGCAAAACCTACGAGCATCCCAATCGCGATAGAGAAAAGTAACATCACAATCGGATTTGCTGTCGGGTTATTTTTCATTAAAATGTTTTGGAAAATGTTGGTGACTGCATAGGCACTAAATGTTGCAATCGAACTTTGCGCAAAGTTTGTGGTAAACGATGTCTTAAAGATTAAAACAATCGAAAACGTGATGAGCGCAAGAAACGATGCCGATGTAATGCCTTGGAAAAGCATCGATAAAATTTGTTGTAATGTCATAGGCTACCCCCATTTCACGATATTGGCTGCCCAGACGTAGCCGATGCCTGCTGCGAGCATGCAGACGACCGTTCCATCTTTGACCTGACCTGTTTGTAAGGCGAGATGCAACGATAGAATTTGGTCGATCTGTCCAATGTGTCCATAATCTTCTAAGTAAATCGATTGTTCAGGACGAAGTCCTAACTCTTGAAGCATCGCTTCATGTCCTGAACGTTTAATGTGTAAAATATCGAGATAACCGATATCTTTTCTTTCTAGTTTTGCTTTTCGTAAAGCTTCATCGATGCATTTATACCAATTCGGCATCGACACTTCATTTAAACGGTTTTTCATCTTATTGGGATCCATCAAACGCAGTGATTTTTTCGCTTCATCGACATTAGCAAGCGTAATGGGATTGCATAAGCCCCCAATTTCGACACCTGCTGTACGTGAGAGCGAACCATCTGCGATTACATGTGATCCTAATAATAGATTTTTGCCATAATTTTTCTTTAAAATAATGGCTCCACCACCGGCACCTAAGTTATACATCATGGACATATCTTTATCGGTATAATCCACGAAGTCACCGTTACGATAACCACCAACGACCATCACAATG
Organism: Acholeplasmataceae bacterium UBA5769; assembly: GCA_002418725.1. Classification (GTDB taxonomy): domain Bacteria; phylum Bacillota_I; class Bacilli_A; order Acholeplasmatales; family Acholeplasmataceae; genus Peloplasma. Next base: position 54,724 of record DIER01000013.1, on the reverse strand, counting down.
TTAATCTCTTCATCTGCGATAAGCATATCTCTTGCCATTTTCATTGCAGAGACGGTAGTACAACAACGGTTTTGAACATCGATTCCCCATGCATTGACTGCACCAATCCGGTCTTGGATGTATAGGGCAGATGTGGTGAGTGGATATTCTTTCCATTCTTCTGTCACACTTAAGATGACATCAATGTCTTTCGGGTCGATACCCGTATGCTTTAGTGCATCAAGAGCAGCAAGTGCACCCATTTCTTGTGTACCATCTTGACTTGAGTTTGAAGGGATGACCTTTTCACGAATCCCCAGCTTGTCAATCACTGCTTGTTCGCTCCAAATACCTTTGGTTGCTTCTGCAACCTCTCTGGCTGTCATGCGTCCTTTGGGAAGATAGATACCTGTTCCAACGATGCCTACATTTACTTCTTTCATGAGGAACACCTACTTTCTAAAAATATCAATTAAAGACGCATACCGCCGTTAACGTTTAATGTTTGTCCTGTTATGTATGAAGATTCTTCAGATGCTAAGAATAAAGCTGCATTCGCCACTTCAATCGGTTGTCCAAGACGACCAATCATCGTTAATTTCGCAAATGAATCAAGCAATTCTTGTGGGACAGTCTTTAAGATGTCTGTCATGATGTAACCTGGTGCAATCGCATTCACTCTGACATTCGCACCTTTTCTTGCAAATTCTTTCGCCCATGTCATGGTTAAACCGATGACACCGGCTTTGGTTGCCGCATAGTTTGCTTGTCCAATGTTACCAAAAACACCGACAACGGATGAAATGTTAATGATTGAACCGTAGCCATTTGCTTCCATGTGAGGACCGACCAAACGTGTAAGATTGAAGACACCTTTTAAATTGACATCAATGACCGCATTCCATTGGTCGTCTGTCATTTTACGTGTCATCGCATCTTTGGTGATCCCTGCATTATTGACTAAGATATCGATTTTTCCAAAACGTGCAACGACTTCATCAAAGAAAGTTTGAACACCTTGGACATCGGTGACGTTTAATTTCATATAATGCACATGATCACATTGGTATGTCATCTCACCCATATCGGCAGCAACAACGATAGCTCCTTCTTTGGCAAACACTTCAGCCATCGCTTGACCTAAGCCTTTGGCACCGCCAGTAATGACGGCAACTCTATTTTCTAAACGTTTCATGACTATTCTCCTTTAGTTAACTTTCTTTAAGATCACTGCAGTACCCATACCGCCACCAATGCAAAGACTTGCTAAGCCTAGGTTGAGGTTTGGTTGCTTTAACATTTCATGAAGCAAGGTCACCAGAATGCGGTTACCACTTGCTCCAACAGGGTGACCTAAAGCAATGGCACCACCGTTTGGATTGGTTTTGGATAACATGTAATCTTTCGTGACACCAAAAGCATCCGTTAATTCTTTAATGACACCTAAGGATTGTGCAGCGAAAGCTTCATTGAGCTCAAAAGTATCGATATCGGTTAAGTTTAGTTTTGCATGTTTTAAGGCTTGTTTGATCGCTGGTGTTGGACCTAAACCCATCACGGATGGATCAACGCCACCTTGACCGATGCCGACGATTTCAGCAAGTGGTTTAAGGTTATGTTTTTTCACATATGCTTCTGATGCTAAGACAAAGAAACTTGCACCATCGTTAATACCTGATGAACTACCTGCGGTCACGGAACCATCTTTTTTGAATGCTGGTCGAAGTGTCGAAAGTTTTTCTAAGGATGTTTGACGGTTGATGTATTCATCTTGATCAAAAATGATGTCACCTTTACGACCAGGAATCACAACCGGAACGATTTCATCTTTAAATTTGCCTTGATCTTGTGCAGCCATCGCTTTTTTCTGGGATTCCCAAGCGAATGCGTCTTGTTCTTCTCTGGTTAAGCCATATTTTTCAACGATATGCTCTGCGGTAATGCCCATATGATAACCTTCAAAAGCATCGGTTAATGCATCGTAAAGCATATGGTCTCTCATGGGTTGTTCACCCATCTTTAAACCGCTTCTTACTTGGCTTGTTACCAAATAAGGTGTGCCACTCATGGATTCTGCGCCACCGGCAACCACGAGGTGATGAAGTCCTAAAGCGATGTTGGTGTATCCATTCATCACGGATTTCATCCCAGATCCACACACCATGTTCACACCGTATGCGGGTACTGATGAAGGAATGCCAGATAAAATGGAAATTTGTCTTGCAAGACCTTGTTTCAATCCTGCAGGTAAAATGTTACCCACCAAGACTTCATCAATCTCTGAAACGTTAATGTTCGTTTCTTTCAGTAATGCTTTTAAAACCTGTGAACCAAAATCTGCTGGATGCAAGGACGAAAGGGTCCCCATAAACGATCCAATCGCGCTGCGTTTCGCGCCAATCACATAAACTTTGTTCATTCTATATCCTCCTAAAGCGTTTTCACTTTTGATTGAAAAAGAAGTTACACAAGAAATAAATCGAAACAATGGCCTAGTAAAGTCGTTTTAGTTTGTGTAACCGTTTTTAAATAACATGAATAACTATTCATAATACGCTCTTATTCTATCATAGAGAAAGCGCTTTGTCAATAACTATGAGTGTTAATTCATGTTAGGTTCTTTTTATGTTTAGGTTTATCGATATGCTTCTTATATTAGACGCGTGTTCAAAGGAAGAAATAAAGCCAGTTAAGTTACCACTATGAACGATTATTCATATCTTAATAGCGAACATAAAGATAAGCCTTATGGGTCAATTTCTAGCACTATAAAGCCATTCTATGAAAGAAAACATCTTATTTTTTGATATATCAAAGATAAAACACGAATATTTTTTCATTGTTTTTTTTAACAAATTGATTTACACTAGAAGATGGGTGATACGATGGATCAAATGAATTATAGACTTCCTAAGCGAAGAGATGGACAAAAAACGTTTGAACATATCATAGATACAGCAAAAAAACTGTTTTCAAAAAACGGTTATCAAGCGACCTCAATCAATGAAATCATTGAGAAATCAGGGATTGCTACCGGAACGTTTTATCTTTATTTTGACGATAAGTTCGCTTTATACTCCTATGTGCTTACCAAATACCGTCATTCCATTCGAAAAGCGATCTCAGAAGGCATTCAAGGTGCGCAGACAAGATATGAAAAAGAAAGACTCGGAATAAGAGCCTTTCTGAAGTTTGCATGGAAAGATCCCCTCGCTTATCGCATCATTTGGGAATCGATGTTTGCAGATAAAGAATTGTTTAGAGAATATTACATGACATTTAGCAGAGATTATGTGAGACAGTTATCTTCTGCTGTGAATCATGGTGAGGTCAGAGATGATGTGGATTTAGAAACCCTTTCTTATGTATTAATGGGCATTTCTAACTTCGTAGGTCTTCAAGTTTTATTTAGAGACACCCTGACCGATCAAGATTTAGATCAAATCACCCATAATGTGATGAAGATTTTACAAGATGGTATGTTCGTCGGTTCAAGCAAATAGCTTGGACCTTTTTTTATTTTCCAGATAAGACTTTGTTCTTTTTTCTTTCGAATTCTTCATCGGAAAGTAAACCTGCCTCTTTCAAAGCGGTCAAACTTTTAATGGCGTTACGTTCTCTATTCAACTGCTCAGGAGTTTTTATCGTGACGTTAGATTTTGTTGCTTGATTGTTTTTCTGAAGTTTTGGATCAACTTCTTGTGGACGATACCGGTTATAAGGTAAAACTTCTTTTTGCCTTTCTGGAACGACTTTCATTTGATAAATGAACGTCAATAGCATGATCCAATAGAAACCATAAAAAGCAAAGTGTGTAATGATAAAATAACCGATAAATTCTTCGACACTCGTAGGAGGTACAAAATGAAAGGAATAATAAGCGGTATTGAAATTCCCATAAACAACGACTGCGAGGAGTGCTACACCGATAAAGACCTTAAAGCCGTGGTAAGTAGGACTCAAAAGATCGATAAGATACATCAATGCAGTTACTAAAATGGCCGCATAAACCATCGATAGGATCCCGAAAGGATTTTCAAGATTTGGATCAGGAAAATGTGATACTAGGAAAGAAACCATAAACCCAACGATAAAGAAAGCGGGGATAAGTTTTATTATACGATACCGCTTTGGCATAAAGAAACTGAATGTTGTATGCGCAATGAGCGCAATCATGGCAAGCTGCAACCATGGCTTAACAGGGTCGTCGTAATCAAACGAACTTCTCGTAAAATTTAACGTCATGATACTTCCAAGAAGTAATATCAACATGATAGCGATGAGTAACGTTCTTTTCTTCATATAGACACCTAAGCTCTTTCTTTCAAGAGTTTTTGTTTTTTAGCTTCATACTCTTCTTTTGAAAAAACACCATCACCATAAAGTGTTTCTAACTCATGAAGCATATCATACATGTTTTGAGATTTAGAAGACGACTCAAAAGAGGGACTTTTTGATGGATTCTCTTTTGACATCTGATAAAGGCTAATACCAAAGAGTAGCAACACAATAAAGAAAATAATGTTGATGACAAAACCGATGATTTGAATAAGAAGAAAGATTAAGCCACTTGTAGGGTTACTGATGATATGGCCAAACATGATCCAAGACGGTAAAGAGATCAAAAGTTGTGGCATTGAGAAAACGATGAGAGCAGCGGGTAAAATGATATAAAGTGGATGAAACACATCCTTTTTAAAGAAAAGAAAAGCACCTGTAATCATAGCAAAAACATGAACCATCAAATAGATACCCAAATTGATGATTTGGATGAATTGAAACGATTGAAAAGGGATATTTCCAAGCGAAATGATACTCTGTATAAACGCGAGTCCCCAATAAAGAGAATAAGCGATTCCCGTGATATATTTATGTTTTGGATGAAGAAAAACAAGCATTAAAAAGATAGATCCTCTTAGGAATATCATGAAATTAAAATGGAAAGGACTTGGAAACACCGAATCTTTCATGAAGTGTTGAATGACTTCGATGACATACGCAAAGATGATAAGCGCAAGCATGACGTAACGCTCCATGCGCCATGGTTTTTTAATCATATAATTTACCCCCACATCAGTGAATGACTTTATAGTTATTATAACATCAAACAGATAAAAAAAACCAAGCATTTTCAGCTTGGCTATTTTTTGGCTTCTTCTATCTTGCAGGTGTTAATTCCAAAGACTTTATATAACCCACAAAAACTAAAGATTGCGGTGAAAAGTGCGATGGCTGCTGGTATAAATAACCAGTACAGAGGAAGAACAAATCCTAAGACAACGAGTATTGCAGCAATGATGTAGCGAACGATTTGATCCACTTTTCCAACATTTTTTTTCAATTTCATCTTCATGTACCTCCTTTTCTAAAGACTAGGTGTAACCGTGATCTTTGATCCATCACAGGGAATATCTAAGCGGCAGTTTAACTTGTTTTCAATGCCCTGACCAAGTTCAAAACGGTAGAAATCAACAACTTTTGACTGATTTAGGATTTCTTTTACACGTTGATCAGGGTTTTTAATGAAGGGTTGATCGTATAGACACATCGCTTTGATTTTCTCTTCTATCTCGAGTTTAGTGAATGATGGGTTTTCTTTTAGAAGCATCATCTCTTCAAAGTTGTATGTTTCTTTATCTAAATCATCAAACGATAAGTACTTAGGTCCATGGGATGTAATGTGTAAAGCAAGCTCTTTGCCAATTTTTTCATCACCTTGATAAATGACCAAGACAGATAGCTTACCCCCTAAGTGCTTATACGTTGCAAAAGACTGGTTGTCTTGTTTTAAGATACGATGAAAGCGTCTTAAATAAACATTTTCTTTGACAAGGTTACCGATGCGGTTGATTTCATCTTGAACGGTATAAGACTGATAAGGGGCATTTAATGCCTGTTTAACCGAAAAGACTTTTGAATGCATTAAAACATTTCCTAAATCAAGCATCATGTTGATAAAATCAGGGTGTTTCGCTACAAAGTCAGTTTCAGCGTTGATTTCAAATAAAATGGCTTCGTTACCATGGGTTTCCACCGAGGTTAAACCTTTCGATGCCACTCTTCTGGTTTGTTCTTTTTTAATTGTTTTTGTCATGAGGATGCGTGTCGCTTCTTCCATGTCATCGTTAGCTTCTTCTAAAGCTTTTTTGACTTCAAGCATGCCTAAACCGGTTAGCTCACGCAAAGTTTTAATTTTTGATAGGTTCATAATGATATCCTCCAATGTGATTATATCATGCCATGACTAAAATGTTAAAAAAATGCACTATTTAAACAAAAAAAGGCCGAAGCCTTAATCGTTAAAAAGTGAGAGCTGTTCAATACCAAATTTGCGGTTACCCGAAACGATACGCTGCCATTTAGAACTGCGTCCTTTGCCAAGGGGGCGAATCTTATCTTCATCTTTTAATCGCTTTAACGTGCGATCAATGGTGGCATCACTCACATTGGGGTGTCTTTTTCTCAAATCCTCTTTAGAGAAGATCTCATCAAGTTTTAAAATGCTGTTTTCAATGTTGTTGGATTTGTTTAGTTCTTTTTCAAAGACGTATTCGTGTGCCATACCATCGACTTCTTCATAAGAAGCGATTAAGATTTGCAGTAATATCCGAGACATCATATCGGTTTGAGCATAACCTGATGACCAGTAGTAAGATGCAGTAATGACACCAGATTTCCATCCTTCATACTCTTTTTTAAAATATTTAAAGAAGGAAACGTACTTAAACACAGAAAAATCTTTGGCGATGAGGGCATACATTAAAATCAGTGCCACTAATTCTTGTCTATTGGATAAGATGTTCATGTTAATGAAATCAACGTAAAAATTGGTGATGAGTTGCGTTAACTCGTATTTTTTGGTCTTCACGTTTTTTTCAAACAATGCCATGAGTTTTTCCAAATCGTCTTTTTTGCTCGCTTTTTTCATCTTGAGCATACCTTCTTCTTCCTTCTCATAGGTCAGGAAGTTGATCGGGTCATTGTTTTTGGCTAAGAGTTTGATTAAATTGCCGACTTCGTTTACTAAAAGTTCGAAATGCTCTGGATGTTTATGAAGTTGGTTTAGGGCTTGTTTCAAGTTGGATAGCAAATGTTCATCTTTGGTGCGTGGGCTCATCGGTTTTTTGGCAAATAAACGGATTCTGGCATCGGTCATATCGAGATTCATCAGATGGGCGAGTGCAATCAAATTTTGTTCCATCGTTTTCTTTTCAAACGCATGAGAATCACGTGAAAAGAGATCGTCATAATAAAACGATTTTCCTTTCGACTCATAGAGTGATAAGAGTAACATCATCACATCTTGATGAATTTGAATACGATCCATATGTCCTAAAGCCTTCATGTCATCAACTCCTAATGGTGGAAACTTGAACCCCCGATAAATTCTCTTAATAGCGAGTTACAGGGGACCACATCGTCTTCGATGTGTTTGAAATATTTTAAGAACTTAAGCAAGCGGTTCGCAGTAATAAAATGTTTATTATCTCTTGGAATCGCTTGAAGTTGGGTTACTGCATGTTTTTTAAGCACAGCTAACTCATAGGTTAACTCGGAATTAAAGACGTAATTCGCTTCTTTTTGGAAAGGATAAATCCATTTGAATTCACCACGTCTGACCGATGGCCACATGTTCATCGTGTCAATCGCGGAAGCGTTACGGTATTTTTGATCACGGACAATGCGTCTTAGAAGTCTTAATTCCGTGATACTGATGGGGTTATGATCATCGATATGAAGCTGTGTTTGAGGTGCGATATAAATTTGGAATTTTTGGTGTTTTGGAATGCTTCTCGTCAGTTTTTCGTTTAACGCGTGAATACCTTCGATGATGATCGGTGTATCCTCTGCTAAACGGATGGTTTTACCTTGCTCACGTTTCCCCGATTTAAAGTTAAATTTAGGTAACACCACACTTTGACCTTCAATGAGTGAGAGCATGTCATGGTTAAAAAGTTCCACATCAAGGGCATCGATGTGCTCTAAATCTGGAAGACCATCTTCACCCTTAGGTGCTAAGTCTTTTCCTAGATAATAATCATCAATAGAAATCATGACTGGACGAATGCCACGACTCATCAATTCCACACGTAAACGGTTTGAAAACGTGGTTTTACCAGAAGATGATGGTCCTGCAATACCGATTAAACGAATGCTTTCGATATTGGATTGAATGAGATCACCGAGTTCATTGAGTTGATGGTTATGTTTGGTCTCACACATGTTAACAAAGTCAACCGCGGATGGATGATCTTTGGCATACTCATTGATTTTAGGAATGGTGTTCCCTTCAATAATTTTTCCCCATTTCGCCGCTTCTTTGAGTGCTCTACCAAAGGTAGGTTCATCATGAAACTCAGGAATTTGACCTGAAAGTTCAGCGCGTGGGTACTGGATGATAAAGCCAGGATGATAGGGAAACATCTTATAAAGCGATAGCAATCCCGTTCTTGGAAGCATATAACCAAACATGTAGTTGATATAGCCATCACACTCATAGAGATTGACATAATCTTCTTCTCTATATTCCATGACAGCAACCTTATCAGGCATGTTTAAATCACTGTATAGTTTGGTTGCTTCACCGATGGAGACCCTTTTTCTAACGATGGTTAAATCGGCTTGAATCAAGCGATCCACTTCGGTTTTAATGGTTTGAATGAGTGCGTGGTTGATCACACCATCGTAGTTGTCTAGGACAGCTAAGATCGAACGTGAGATGCTATAGTTATAACGCACTTTCACACTGGGTAAAATCCGTTTAATCGCCATCGCGATGACATAACGAAGCGTGGATTCATACATGCGAATCGCATCCGGGTGATCGTAGCCAAGGAAACTCACTTCAGCATCCTTGACTTCAATGTAAGACAGTTCTCTTAAGCGACCGTTCACGGTTGCTGCTAAGACATTTTTAAGGTTGAGTTGGTTTGCAACATCGAGTAATACTTGGGGGCGGTCAAACGTATATGGTTGACCTTGAATGGTTAATTTCATGATTTTTCTCCTATTCGTCTTCATCAAATAAATCAAGACGGTTTAAATGAATTTTTTTATCTTTAAGCTCAATAATTTCTTCTTTGACTAAGTCGATGGGATCAACGGGGTCTATGGTTTGTTTCTTGATGATCTTTTCTCTTTTGGGCTCATCTTTTTCTTCCAGAGCTTCAAAGATGTCTATCAAATAACCTCTGCCAAGGTCAGCTTCTTCAAAGATTTTCTTACCAAATTTATTACCTGAATACTTTAAATCGTTGACGGTGCATGAAAGACTTCCCTTTTCTGTGATGATCAAGACACCAACGTTTTCTTTTTGTTGTTGACGGCTTAATCTAGCGATCGATACCGCCAAGTGAGGGTTCGCTTTTTGATGTTCAATGATGAGAATTCCACGACGATTTCGGTTATAGAGTGGTAATTCTTCAACGACATCTTTAATGATGTGACCACGGTTGGTTAAGATGATAAAATCATCACCTGGTTTCACATACCGTGCGCCAGCCACTTCATCTCCATCTTGTAGTGACATGCTTTTTACACCGCCTGCTTGAAGACCATAAAGGGGAAGTTCATCTGACTTAAAGCGGAGTGCATAACCTTTCATCGATACGGCTAAGATATTTGCTTTTTCGTTGATGTCAACACTGATCACTTCATCGTCATCAGCTAAGCGCATCGCACGAATGGGTTTGTTGTATCTGGTTACTTCGAAATCTTGGAGTTTCGCTTGCTTCATCATCCCTTGCTTGGTTGCAATCAAGATATTCTTTTCTTCCTTGAAGTTTGGAATAGCAAGCACTTTGATCAAGATTTCATTTTTTTCAATCGGTGTGATGTTGTTGATATAGACGCCTAAATCTTTCCATTTTTGCTCATCAATTTTGTAGACTGGAAGGAAGATATAGTTACCTAAGTTGGTGAAAATGAGCAGCGTATCAAGGGTGTTTAACTCAACCTCGAACATCAGTGCATCGTTTTCTTTTAAACCACAGCTTTGTGAAGCTTGATATGACCTTGTAGAGGCACGTTTGATATAACCATCTTTGGTAATACCAATCATGACTTTTTCATCACTGATTAAATCTTTTTGATCGATTTTAATCGTTTCAATTTCAGCTTCAATTTCAGTTTTTCTATCTTCACCTAAAAGATCCATCATTTCGGATAATTCACGCTTAATCACTCTTCTAAGGGCAGCTTCAGAACTTAAAATATGTTCTAATTCTTTAATGCGTTCAGATAACCCAACCGATTCTTGTTCGAGTGCAATGATGTCGGTATTGGATAAGCGGTATAGTTGTAAGGTGACGATGGCTTCTGATTGAAGTTCCGAAAAACCGAAGGACTGCATCAAGTTTTCCTTCGCATTTTGTTTGTTTTGTGAGTTTCTGATGATTCTTACCACTTCTTCAATGACAGAAACCATCTTGATCAAACCTAAAACGATGTGTTGACGTTTGGTTGCTTTGGCAAGTTCATAGTTTGAACGGTTGGTGATCACATCTTTTTGATGGTCAACGTAGGCTTTAAGTATGGGTAGGACACCGACTAAAACCGGTCTATGATTCATGATCGCAACCATGTTGTAGTTGTAGCTTACCTGTAGGTCAGTGTTTTTAAAGAGTAAGTTTAAAATAAGTTGTGCATCGGCACCTTTTTTCAAATCGATGGCGATACGAAGACCTTCTTGGTCAGATTCATCACGAATCTCTAAAATATCTTCAATCTTTTTATCGATTCTAAAAAGATCCATCGCTTTCACCAAATCCGCCTTATTGATTTCATAAGGGATTTCGGTAATGAGGATACGGTCTTGAGATTTACTGATTTCTTCAATCTGTGATTTTGACCTGATCACAATTTTACCAGAACCGGTTTCCAGTGCCTGTAAGATACCTGCATGACCTTGAACAATACCTCCGGTTGGAAAATCAGGACCTTGAATGATTTCAGCAATCTCTTTTAAAGTCAACTTGTCATTATCGATATATGCAAGCGTTGCTAAGATCACTTCTTTTAAGTTATGTGGGGGGATGTTGGTCGCATATCCTGATGAGATCCCCTTGGCACCGTTTACTAAAAGGTTAGGGAATTTAGCAGGAAGTACGACAGGTTCCAATTCTTCATCATCAAAATTAGGAACGAATGGCACTGTTCGTTTATCAATATCACCAAGCAGTGCTTCTGCAGCTCTCGATAATCTTGCTTCGGTGTAACGCATCGCTGCCGCAGAATCGCCATCAATCGAACCATTATTCCCATGCATATCGATCAAAGGCACGCGCATCTTAAAGTCTTGCGACATACGAACCATGGCTTCATAGATGGATGAATCACCGTGTGGATGATATTTACCCATCACTTCACCAGCAATTCTTGCTGATTTTTTATAAGGTTTATTGTGAAGCATACCAAGTTGCTGCATCGCATATAAAATACGACGTTGCACAGGCTTTAAGCCATCTCTTGCATCCGGTAGTGCACGGTCTTGAATGATGTATTTTGAGTAGCGGGCAAAGCGTTCAGATACGATGTCCTCTAATGAGGATTCGATGATCTTTTCAATGTAATCATTCACTTGTTTTAAGACATCTTTAGCCATTATTCCGCCCCCTTCTGGAGATCGAAATCATCGCTGATTTCAAAATCAACATTATCTTCAATCCACGTACGTCTGGGTTGTACATCGTCTCCCATGAGCACAGAAATGCGCTTATCGGAAGCCGCTAAGTCATCAATTTTCACTTGGATCAAGGCGCGAGATTCAGGATTCATGGTGGTTTCCCAAAGCTGGCTAGCATTCATTTCACCAAGACCTTTGTAGCGTTGAATGTTATATGGCGAGTCATCGATCAATGTTTTTAACTCTTCATCACTCCACGCGTAGTGAATCTCTTCTTTTTTACCCTTTTTCTTCGTTACTTTATAGAGTGGGGGTTGTGCTAAGTATAAGCGACCATCTTCGATAAGCGGACGCATGTATCTGAAAAAGAAGGTTAAAAGTAAGATTTGAATATGGGCACCATCGGTATCCGCATCGGTCATGATGATGACTTTTTTATAATTACATTTTTTTAAATCAAAGTCGGCACCAAAATCAGCACCGATGGTATAAATAATGGTGCTAATTTCTTCATTTTTTAAGATGACATCAAGCGATGTTCTTTCCGTGTTAATGACCTTACCACGCAAGGGTAAGATGGCTTGAAAGCGGCGGTTTCTGCCTTGTTTTGCTGATCCACCCGCAGAATCACCTTCCACTAAGAAAAGTTCGTTTAAGTTTTTATCTTTACCTTGTGCAGGTGTGAGTTTACCCGATAAAAGCATTTCCTTTTTCTGTTTGGATTTGCCATTTCTCGCTTCATCTCGTGCTTTTCTTGCTGCTTCTCTGGCACGTTGTGCAGAGAGTGCACGGTTGATAATCGATGAGGCTACACTACGGTTTTCCTCGAGGTAGGTTGTAAACTTGTCGTAGAGCACAAAATCTGTCGCATTTCTCGCTTCAGGTGTTCCAAGTTTTCCTTTGGTTTGTCCTTCAAACTCAAGCACATCTTCAGGTATACGCAAGGAGATAATCGCAGTTAACCCTTCACGGATATCGGAGCCATCAAGGTTTGCATCTTTATCTTTTAAAATGTTGTATTTTCTGGCATAATCATTCATCGAACGTGTCAGCGCAGACTTAAACCCAATTTCATGGGTTCCACCATCTTTGGTTCGCACGTTATTTACGAAGGATAAAATGTTTTCTTGATAACCGTCTGTGAACTGTAAAGCCATCTCGATTTCAATGGTTTTCTTTTTGTGTTCACCGACCTGATAAGGTGCTTCAATTAACAATGTTTCATTGATGCCATTTTTTCCCACATTTAGAAGCTCGATATAAGCTTTAATACCCTCATCGTATTTGAATGATTCCTTTTGAGCTTTACGTTGATCGATTAAATTCATTTTCAATCCTTTAATCAAAAATGCGGATTCTCTGATGCGCTCTTTAATTAAATCGTATTGAAATAAAGTGGTTGAGAAAATCTTTGGATCAGGTTTAAACCAGACGGTTGTTCCTGTTTTTTTCGTGTCACCAATACGCTCAAGAGAGCTTATTTTTGAGCCTCCATCGGTAAAACGTTGTCGCCATATGCCACCATCACGATAGATGGTCACTTCCAAAAATTGAGAAAGTGCATTCACCACAGATGATCCCACACCATGAAGACCACCGGATACTTTGTATCCGCTTTGGTCAGAAAATTTTCCGCCAGCGTGTAGAATCGTAAAAATGATCTCTGTTGTAGGTCGACCTGATGCATGCATTTTGTAAGGCATACCTCGACCATTATCAGAAACCTCAATCGAATTATCGGCTTTAATTGTCACCGTAATCTCACTGCCATAGCCTGTGAGTGCTTCATCGATGGCGTTATCGACGATTTCCCAGACCAGATGATGAAGACCTCGTGCATCGGTTGATCCGATGTACATCCCAGGACGCTTACGAACTGCCTCTAAGCCTTCTAAGATTTGTATCGATTTTTCATCATAGTTTTTGTTTTGATTATTCACATGATCACCAACTTTTATGTATGTACATATTATATCAAAAAATATAGTCAACTACAACGTTTGAATATGTTTTCTTTTTCGTTTTGACAGAGGATTTAATCGTGATATAATGTATAAGTAATGAGGTGTAAACATGACATATTTCTATATATTTCTCTTAATGGTTCTCTCTTATTTCCTTGGATCCATCCCCAGTGGATTGATTATCGGAAAAGTTTTTAAAAACATTGACATTCGTGAATACGGTTCAAAAAATACGGGAGCAACCAATGCTGTACGTGTGCTTGGCTTTCGTTATGGCATCTTCGCCTTTATCTTTGACTCATTAAAAGGTGCCCTTGTCATCTTACTTGTCTTTCTCATCAATGATCCTAGTCTTTATTTAGTCAGTGATTATCAAATCAATATTTCATCGATCTATGGTGCAGCTGCAGTTTTAGGACATGTATTCCCCATCTATATTAACTTTAAAGGTGGTAAAGCTGTTGCAACCTCTGCAGGCATGATCTTTGCGATTGAACCTTGGGTCGCTGTCGGTGTTATTCTCTTATTTTTGATTATGTTTTTGATCACAAGATATGTCTCTTTATCTTCAACGATTGCCGCATCATCGGTTTTACTTTATTTCATCATTCGCGTCTTTTTAGAACATGAACTCTTTAACTTCGCGACGAGAATCATGGATTTAGTGATTGTATCGCTTCTGGCAACCCTTATCTTCATCAGGCATAAAGCAAATTACCGCAGATTAAAATTAGGTACCGAATACAGATTTACCCCTAAAAAAGAAAAAAAGTAATGCCCATAAAAAAATGAGTTCATCTGTAGCGGTGAACTCATTTTCTTTTTTTAGAGATATTGTGATAAGTATGCTTTGACTTCATCGGATAAACCTATAGGCTTTTTCGTCTCGTTATCGACATGGACGACGACAGATGAACCTTTACTCACGAGCACTTCATTTTGAAAAAGGGCTTGTTCAAAGGTGATAGAACTGTTTCCAATTTTTTTAATTCTTGTACCAACATCAACCCTTCCAGGATAATGAATTTCTTTAAGTAAATCATAATTGATGTGCGCTAAAACAAACTGCGCATGTGGTGCGTGTAAAGGTTTTTCGGGATGATAAAGCAGTTCCAATCGTCCTGTTTCAAAAAAGATGGGAAAATTGGCATTATTGACATGTCCTTGACGATCCGTATCTTGATAGCGAATCTTATCGTAGGTCATCAAAGGAAAATCGTTAAGTTTTTCTTGGTTCATCTTCCTACCTCTATTCCACTAAAATGCCTAAATCTTTCATTAACTTTAAATATTCAAAGGCAATGATTCCTTGCCAATCGTTTTTTGCTTTACTGAATGCTTCAGGAAAGTCAGCCCAAGACCAAGTGATATCCCAAAGATGTTCTTCGTTTTGATGGCAAAAAGCTTCATCGATTTCTTCACAAAGTAAATCAAAGAATGCTTCAGAGCCTAAGGATGGATGATGTTTTATGAGTGATGAAGGTTTATTCACGTAAGCACTAAACCATAAGTTTCGATCTTTTTCGATGATGTCATCCATCAATAAGATCATCTTATTTTTCGCTTTTTGATAGGTATGGTTCGTGTGATATAAATCAGCTAAATCGTTCATCATTTCAACCAAACAACGCAGTTCGTGACGTTCCATGGGTTCTTGTTGATTTAAGATGGTCGAAAAAGCTTCCTCAACCACAAACTTTGCTTGTTTATAAATCCCAAGCATCGGATTTCCATATTTGATGATAAACCCTGCAAGGGAAGCAGAAGGGTTAAACGATGTGATACGACCTTCTTGTTGCCACCAGGGGGCATGGGGATAATCTTTATTATCTGGATGAATGGCATGCCATCGGTTGATCTTTGGGTCAAACGATTCAGCCAAATAATCGATCAAGTGTTGGACGATATCTTCCATTTGGTCAATCTCGTGGTCCCGAATGATGTTACACGCAACCCATGTTTGTGTTGCTGAGGAATTCGGATTCCAAAAATCAGGTTCAAGACCATGTCCAAATCCGCCATCTGCATTTTGAAATGGTTTTAATGCCTCAATGATGTCTTTGGTTGTGCCATCGGATAAAAGATGTCTGACACGTGCGATTTCTAACGGTCTTGCCACATGGAGCATGCCATGGACAATCTGTTCAATCTCGATTTGTTTCACATTAACACTCCTTAGAAAAAAAGACATACTTTCATATGTCAATTTTTGATTACTTGTATTGATTCATGGATGCGAGAATTTGACGAACTTGCTTTTCAGAAGGTGTACGACCCATTTGACGCATCATTTCACGAATCATTCTCTCATTGACAGGTGGATTCTTTTCAAGGTATTTTTTAAACCAACGACGGGATAAAATAAAACCTACGAGTCCGCCCAATGCTAAGACACCAATTAAAATTAAAACAAATGCCCACCAAGCTAAATTAATCATGCTATACACCTCACTTATGCTAACCATATTTTACTTGATTAAGTCTTAAATTACAAGGGTAAACCCCTGTTATTGACATAATCACACAATTTCATTTATAATGAGTCATAAGCATGAAGAAGGGGGCAACACGATGGATCTTTTTTTCTCATTTGTTTTACAAGCTGCAGGCTATTTTATTACCTCATATTTTCTTTATAGTATTTTTGGTAGAAGACTTAAAGTAGGTTATATTTTTCTCATCATCGTCTTTCTAAGCAATCTTTATCCCTATCTTATGGGTGGTTCGCAATTAGAGACGAGATTACTGATTTTAGGTATTGTCTATGATGTGGGACCCGCATTTTTTGCATTTTTAATCTTTTCATCTGTGACTGGAGGTATTCCAGTCATCAAGATCAAAAGACAAAGGAAAATCAAAGGCATTTCAACACGTATTCAAACCAAAAACTTCAGTTTAACAAACGCAGTGCTTGCGCTATCGCTTTCTGTTATTGCAGGTAGCACCTCATTTGTTGTTTTTGAAGGTATCACCCGATTTGTGATCTTACTTTTTTCGGTCATCGGTTTACTGTTTGGATTGTTCTTGTTGATGGATGTGATGAAAATTAAACAGGAAAGAGTGATTGTGTTTGTAGGTAGGGCGAAAGAAAAGTTTTATGTTTATGATATCCCACCAAAAGCACGTTATGTAGAGATTACTGACTTCTTCACTAATGAGAACTATATTTTAGACCGCATCGGTGAAGTTACATTGAATGATGAAACCAAAAAACAAGATAAAGACTATCTCTATTGGATTGCAACATCAGATAAAGTGAAGATGGAACCGCCACTTTTTGAAATCAACCATTTGCTTTACCAAGACGATTTAGATCAGTTTGAAAAGTACCATTTAAAACATGTTTGGTATGATGTATTGAAAACAGGAAAACTTGAAAAAGTGAAAGAGAAATTGATCAAGTAAAAAAGGGCAAAACTTTTGCCCTTTATCTTTGATAAATCGTGATTTTTTTGATGCCGTATACCTTTTCTTTTCTTTTGAATAAACCTGATATGTCATCTGGAAGATCAAGCTGTTTAGCGGACTCACAAACAATCACACCGTTCTCAGATACATGTGAAGACAACGTCTTGATGAGTTCTTGATAAACATGAAGTTGATAAGGTGGATCTAAAAAGATAACATCATACGTCTGATCAGGTTTTAATGCCTTTAAATAAATCTCATAAGGCATGTGAAAAAGTTGAGCTCGCTCTAGTTCATTTAACATCGTAAGGTTCTCTTTAATGGTCTTGATTGCATCTTTGTCGATATCTACAAAAGAAACGCTAGTAGCACCTCGAGAGATGGCTTCAATCCCATAAGCACCTGAACCTGCAAAAAGATCTAAGACAACACCTTGCGCGTGGTGCATGAGCATGTTGAATACAGCAACCTTGACCATATCAGCTGTTTCTCGTGTCGTCGGTTTTAAGACACGTTTTAACGCTCTACCACGGTGTTTTCCACCTACAACCCTCATACGGTTGGTGTATAACCTGCTTTTTCAATGGAAGCTTTGACTTTATCGAGGTCAGCTTCTTTCTTGAAGGATACGCTTTGATCCTTTAATTCGACGGTAGCGTTTAAGCCATCCATCATAAGTTGTTTTTGAATCTTCATCACGCAATGGTTGCATGACATATCTTTTACTGTGACTTTCATTTTTTATTCCTCCGTTTGATATTTGAATTTGAATAATTTAAGCGATAACGCGTTTAAAACAACCATGATACTCGAGAAACCCATCCCGATACCTGCAAGTGATGGATTGAGAAGTCCAATCGCTGCTAAGGGGATCATAATGATATTATAACTGAAAGCCCATAAAAAATTCATGTAGATGTTTTTTAAGGTTGCTAGCGATAAATCGATTGCTTTAATAACTAACCCTAAATCGAGATGCATCAAGGTGACATCGGAGGTATCGATGGCGATATCAGAACCACTACCCACTGCAAAACCAACGTCTGCCATTTTTAATGCGGGGGCATCATTGATGCCATCACCCACGAAAGCAACAACCTTGCCTTCTTTTTGAATCGCTTGAATCTTTTCTGCTTTTTCATGGGGTAAAACTTCATAAAAGATGTGGTCAATCCCAAGTTCGTTTGCGATATAGCGTGCCGTTAATTCTTGATCTCCTGTGATCATGTATGGTGTTATTCCTCGACGTTTTAATTCTTTGATGACTGAGACTGCAGAAGGTTTTAAAGGATCTTCAACGGCAAGCATATTTAGGACAACTCCATCGACTGCGGTAAAGAAGACGGTTTTTCCTTGACGAAGATAGGTCTCACTCTCATACGCACTGGTATCAAATTTGAGTTCTTTCATCAAATTAGGTGAACCCACCACAACTTTTTTACCATCCACCGTTCCTTGAATCCCTTTACCGAGAAGAACTTCAAAGTCAGACACTTCTAAGAGTTCATCGTCATAAGCATCCGTGATAGCTTTAGCGATGGGATGATTTGAATGGTTTTCTAAGGATGCAGCATAGACTAAAGATGCTTCATCCCCTAAAATATTGGCTAACTCAGGATGACCTTTAGTCAAGGTTCCTGTCTTATCAAAGGCAACCGCACTGATTTTATTGGCAATTTCAAAGAATTCGCCACCTTTATAAAGGATACCTTCCTTAAAGGCAATGCCAGAACCTACAGAAATGGACGTTGGGGTTGCTAGACCTAGCGCACAAGGACAACTGATCACAAGGACTGCGATGGCAGGTGCGAAGGCTACCGTGAGTGGTTGACCACCACGTACCATAAAGACCCACACAAGTAAGGTGATGATGGATATCACAACAACCACAGGAACGAACATCTGTGCAATCTTATCGGCGATACGTTGTGCTTTCGGCTTGATGAGTGCGGTATCTTCGACGGTTTGAATGATATGCGCTAAGACGGTATCTGATCCGACAGCAGTCACTTCGATTTTAAGCGTATTGACGGTATTCATGGATGATCCAATGATGGTATCTCCTACCTTTTTAAACGCCGGCATCGGTTCTCCAGTGATCATCGCTTCATCCACATAAGATTGACCTTCTAAAATGATACCATCTAGGGGTACCTTTTCATTGGCTAAAACAAGGATGGTATCCCCTTTTTTGACTTGATCAATCGGTACCATCAACGCTTTACCATCTTTTAAGATGCGTGCTTCTTTCGCGCCTAAACTGATCAAAGACTGCAATGCATCTGAAGTTTTCTCTTTGACTCTATTTTCAAAGTAGTTACCGATCAAGACCATTAAGATAATCACACCGGTCGTTTCAAAATAGAGTTCAGGCATCATATGTGAGCCATGAGGTTTAAAGGTGAGTGTTTCAATGATGCTATAGACATAGGCAGCGGTTGTCCCGATGACAACGAGCACATCCATGCCTAAGTTTTTACCTTTGATCTGATGAAATGCAGAAAAGAAAAATCTTCTGCCGACATAAAACAAGAGGGGGGTCGTGATGGCCCATTGGACATACCCATTCATGAGAATCTCAGGAACCCAAACCGGAGCACCAAGATGAAGAAACATCGTCCAGAGCAGTGGTGCGGTTAAAAGAAACGCTAAGATTAAATCAATGATATCTTTTTTCTTCGCCTTAAGTTGTTCTTCGTTATTGAAAATGGGGTAATATCCGATGATGCGCAAATGATCGCCTAATTTTGATTCATCGTATGTTTGTTCATCATAATTAAAAATAACTTTTTTTGAGGTAACTAAAACCTTTGCATCGACATCCTCTAGTCCATCGAAATAGGATTCAATGGATTTGGCGCATTGTGCACACGTGATGTTCGATACTTTAATCGTTTTTCTCATGTTGTGTGATTCCTTTCATTTGGTTGTAGGCATGATCAATCATCTGTCTGGCATGATGATTGCATGCTCTGTAATAAACCATTTTGCCTTTTTTCTGGCTTGACACCAGTTGATATTGTTTTAAAAGCTTCATTTGATGAGAAACAGCACTTTTCGAAACACCTAGAAGTGATGCAAGATCACAGACACACAGTTCGTGGTCTTTGGTCGCTTCTAATATTTTTAGACGTGAGGGGTCGTTGAAGAGCTTAAACATTTCCGCTAACTTTAGAAACTCATCTTCTTTATAAAAGGTTTTTTTGACCTCATCAATCGTATCTTTATGAAAAAGATGACATTGACAGTTTGTTCCACAGCCACATTCGCATGCTTTCATGAAATCCTCCTTCAGTTGAGCAATCACTCAACTATAATATACACGTCTTGACATAAAATTGCAAGAAAAAAACGCACCGAAGTGCGTTAATTAGAAAGAATCTTTTCAACCGTCTTTTGATCAAGTCGTTTGATGACAGCACACATCAGTTTAACCGTGTTCTCATAGTCATCGTAATGAATGATCGAAGTATGAGAATGCATGTAGCGCGTCGGCACACCTATCGAAAGGGATGCAGCACCTTTATGGGCTAAATGCATATGCCCTGCATCGGTTCTACCACCAACGATAAAGGCTTCTTGATAAGGGATGTTTTCTTCTTTAGCGACATTAATCACAAATTCACGCAGCGCTTGATGAGGCACTAAGCCGCCATCATAAAGTAATATTTGCGGACCCTTACCTAAAGATTGTTCACTAGCTTCACCACCAGGAACGTCATTGGCTAGTCCAGTATCAACCGCGATCGCAATCTCAGGTGCAACCACATAAGAACTTGTTTTCGCTCCGCGAAGACCAACTTCTTCTTGCACGGTGAATGTTGCGAAAAGTTGATTGGTTTGATGATTTTCAAGACGTTTTAACACTTCAACAACAACGGCACTACCGATACGGTTATCCCATGCTTTACCAAGGAGATATTTTTCATTACCTAAAACGTGAAATTCACTCTTAGGAACAACCATGTTGCCTGGTTCAACACCCAGTTTTTCAGCTTCTTCCTTAGAGGAGACACCTAAATCTAAATACATGGTTGAAATGTCAATGGCAACATTTCTTTTATCGGCAGGAATAATGTGAGGAGGTTTAACACCTGTAACACCTAAAACGACACCTTTTTTGGTATGGATTTCCCAAACTTGTGCGAGCATCACTTGTGAGAACCAACCGCCTAAAGTTTGAAATTTAACAAAACCTTCTTTGGTAATCTGGGTGACCAATAAACCAACTTCATCCATATGACCGGCAATCATAACACGTGGGCCTTCCGTTCCCACACTGCCAATCACAGATCCTAAGTTATCAAAATTAACCTCGTTGACATAAGGCTTGATTTCTTCAGTAATCAAACGGCTTACTTTTTTTTCGTTTCCAGGGACACCTGCAACCATGGACAATTTTTTAAGTAGTTCGTATTCTTTTTTCATGATCGAAAACCTCTTTTCATTGCCCATTATTATAGCATAATTTTAAGCAAAATAAAAGCCTAGAAAGCTGTGAGAACGAGTTACGTTCTAAGATGGTGCCTACTTGTCAATGTTTCGAGATTACCAATAAGGTACACACCCACACTGTTTGACACCGCTTCAATACTTTTGGGTTCCACGGCTGCTTCCTAGGTTCACCTTCACTATATCACTCATAAGGATTCTTGTCAAGTAAAAAGAAAGCGCTAACATCGATACATGTTAGCGCACCATTCCTATGGAATGACTAGTAATAGACACTGATTCTGACGAAATGTCCATGATGGACCAAAAGCGATAATAGAAGTTCTCTAATCTTGGATTCAATCATGTAATCCACATTAATGGAAGGCATGTCCACTCTCGCAGTTAAATAAGCTTCATCGGACAGTTCTTCCATGCGTGTGATGGGATAATCTTCACTAAACGCTTCCAGTTCTTCTTCAAGTTCGAAATAGACAATCATCGAGATGATAATTTTTGTCTTAATCTCAAGTTCTTTGAGTAAACCAGCTAAACTTTGTGCTCTGGCGATAATGTATTCAGCCTTGTGAAAAAACTTGCGCTCATACATTTCTTTATTGGGGTCTTCCTGGATATCCATCGGAACTTCCATCTTAAACTTCGCTTCAAGATAGGTTTTAAATTTTTCTGCTCTTTTTTTATCTTTCTTATGAAAATCAGCGTAAAGATGGATGCCATCTTTGCCTGAAGTGTATGCTGTGACAATGATTTTGAACCAGTTGGCATAAACCAAGATATCTTTAAAGTGTTTATGGAATTGATCGAGTGACACACGAATGTTGGCGTGTGTGGTCAAAATGAATGATTCGTTATAAACCAGTGGTTCAAAAAGAGCATTGGCAAAGACTTCCATTTGAAGGTCAGGATCATAATAGTGATAGACGTCATAGACCACACGCTGGTAATATTTGATGAGTTCAACCGTAGAAACGATTAAACCGATCAAAAAAATGGATCCTGCAAACGAGAATTTTAAAACGCTTGGGAAATCAGAACGAAAGACAAGAAAGATAATGGGTAAGAAAAGGGCGACCACAAATGTTCTAAACGTCGATGTGAAACCCTTCTTAAAGAGCATCCAAGCTAAGACAAAAAGCATAATAACGTTATAGAAGACAAAGAAGTTAAACCATGAAAAATCATCTAAAGTGTTCGCGATTTCGTTAATGCCACTGATGAATAAAAAGATACCTAACGTGATCAGTGATAACATCACGACTTGTCTTAAATGCAAATACCATTTTTTGGTATAAAGTTTGCGTGCTTGTGGGAGATGATAGAAGTTCTTCATCTCTTTTTGATAACTGAAAAATGGCCAATAAGAACCCCTTAAACTAAAACGGATGGGTAAAACATCTTCATCACTCATCTTGGTTGTCAAATAAGCTTCAAATGTCGATAAGGGATTTAACACAAATAAAAGTGTGCCCATGATGATCATCGGTAAATGATAAGGCTCTTTGAGTAGATAAAGAAAAATAAAGGTGATGACACCATAGACGAAAGCGATGATCAGTTTCGGTACACCACCGAAAACATAAATACCAACATAAACCAAACTGACGATTGCAGAAATCATAAAAATGCCCTGTCCTCTAAGATTTAAAAGGATTAAGGCAATTGGCATCATGATGAAAATGAGAATGGTGAGTGAGCCCGCGATTGCTATACGTCTTTTCATGTCAGTACCCCCATGTTTTTATTATACAAAAAAAAGGTGGAACTTACCACCTTTTCATGCTTTACTTTAAGTTATTTAATGCGTCCACTAAATCAGCCTTAAGCATCTTGTCTGCGCCTTCAATGCCTTTTTCATTTGCTAAAGCCTTTAAGTCTTTAACAAGCATCTTTGCGTAGTCAACCGCTTGAACTTCTTCAACGGCTTGAACTTTTTCTACTTTTGCAGCTGGTTTAACCGCTTTAACTTCTGCCTTCTTAGGTAAGTTACCATTGATGGCATCTTTTGCAAGGTTGCAATAAGCGCTAAAACCTACGGCATCATTCACTGCTAAATCTGCTAATACTTTTCTGTTAACTTGAACGTTAGCTAATGCTAAACCGTGAATAAGTACAGAATATTTCATATGGTTTAACTTCGCAGCTGCGTTAATACGTTGAATCCAAAGCTTTCTGAATTCTCTCTTCTTTTGCTTTCTATCTCTGTATGCATAGCTTAATGAACGCATCACTTGTTCGTGAGCTGTACGATAAATCGTGCTCTTCGAACCGAAGTAACCTTTCGCTAACTTTAAAATCTTTTTTCTACGGCGTCTCGCTGTATATCCGCCTTTAACTCTTGGCATATGTTTATCCTCCTTACATCAAGTTCGAAATCAAGGATTTGATACGCTTCTTGTCTGTTGCGTGTACCGATGTTTCGCCTCTTAATTGTCTATTTTGTTTGGTTGTTTTTGAAGCTGCTAAGTGGCCTGTGTATGCATGACCTCTCATGAGCTTGCCAGTGCCAGTGACTTTTATTCTCTTCTTTAAACCACTGTGTGTCTTTTGCTTTGGCATGGGAATTCCCTCTTTCTTTCTGATTAGTTATTGTTTGGTGCTAAGATAGCAATCATGTTTCTACCATCCATCTTAGGTCTTGACTCAAGCGTCGCCTTCGATCCGATAGTCTCAATAAAGCGTTCCATAACTTTCATTCCGACATCGCTATGGGTGATCATTCTACCGAAGAAACGAATGGTTAATTTTACTTTATCGCCTTTTTCCAAGAACTTTATCGCATGTTTAACTTTGGTTTCAAAGTCATGCGTATCAATGGTTGGGCTTAAACGTACTTCTTTGATATCCACGACGTGCTGATTTTTCTTCATTTCACGCATTTTACGTTGTTGTTCGTATCTGTATTTGGAATAATCCATAAGCTTCGCAACCATCGGTTTTGAATCTGGGGATACCACAACGATATCAAATTCACGTTCACTAGCAAACTTAAGCGCTTCTTTGCGATTCATAAGGCCCATTTTATTGCCTTGTTCATCAATGACAAGAAACTCGCCATAAGGAATCGTTTCGTTTACTAAATCGGTATTTTTTCTATTGATTTGTTTAATGCAGTCCACCTCCATTTCTTGTTTGGGTTTAGAAAAGAAAAAGTGCGTACAATATGTACCCACTTGTCGTCATCAAAAAGTATCGTTTGATCGTGACATTTTTGCCTATGAATTCGTCCATCAGGCGAGAGGGTACCTCTTCTTTTCACAAATTTAATTCCGTTAAGATTATATCATAATCCTGCGAGATGTCAACGTAAAACCTTTATTTTTTTGAAATATCGTTGTTTTGGCAGGAAGATGAGACATCCTATACCAATATAACACAGTTTATAACTTATAGCAAGGTTATATCTTAGGATATCCATTTGAAAAAAGGGGATGATGGCATAGATAATCTTGGCATGCATGTAATCATTGACATATTGAAATAGGAGGTAAAGCATCCAAAGGATATAGCCATACGTTTGATGTTTTAGTTTAGCGAGTGGTGTTAAAAACAAGAATAGGATGATCTGATCTAAAAAAAGGTGGATAAACGGCAGATACGTGATGGTTTCTACGTGGTAGATTCGATATATATGCTCAAACAGCATGAAAATGAAAACGAGCATCGAAGCATAGAGTCCGCCATTAAACCATTGAAAAAGCGTAAAAGTCGCCTGATGGACATACCCTTTTAACATGATATGTGAAGGGTGTGTCATCTCCATGAACATAGAGGTACAAATCAAGGACAGCACAAACGCATATAACCTTAAAGAAAGATGGTCAAGAGCTTCTTGTTTGAGTAACCATGACAAAAAACAGGTCACAAAGATTAAGCATAGATAGACAGATGTCTTTTTTGGCGTCAAAGCCGTTTGATCAAAAAGGATGATCATAAATGGATGTGTTTGGTTGCAACCGCTAAAAACCATTCAGGCTCATGTGTTGAGATCATGATGCTCACCCCTTTGTGATAGACATCTGTTAAAACATGGACAAATTTTTCTTTGGTAACATCATCTAAACCAGAAAGTGGTTCATCTAAAACAATGAGATTGGGACTTCCCATGAGTGCACAAAGCAGGGCAACTTTTTGTTGGTTCCCTTTAGAAAGTTCATACATCGTTTTATCCACAGGAACTTCAAAATGATGCACTAACCTCATGTCAACCGTTCCCTTTTTAATTCTTGCATACGTTTTTAAATAGTCTAAAACGTTAACGAATGGCGGTAAAGCCACTTTTTCAGGCACGTAACCAATCTTAAGCTTCCGTTTGGTAATGGAACCCGAATCGGGATAAATAAAGCCTAAAACGAGCATCAAAAGCGTTGTTTTGCCTGAACCGTTGCCCCCACTGATAAGAAAAAAGTCGTTTTGGTAAAGGTCAAGTGAAAAACGGTGCGAGACATATTTCTTTCCCGCTTCTTCGAGTTTAATCAAGTGCGTAGACATTGATCATCGGCCCACTTTCTTTAAGCATGACATAATCGTTAAAAAATAAGAAATGAGAGATCGTATCTTTTGAACCATCGGTATAAAGAATGATCACGGGTACATAAGATAACACATAGGAATCGTTTGGAATATGAATCGTCAATGTCTTTTCAAGCGTCTCATAGGTCAGATGAACGTTTGAACCGATCTCAATGCTTTCGATATCTTTGATGGAACCTGCATAGGTTATGACAATCGTTTTTAATCTAGAACGTAAGTCGTTTTTCGCTTTTTGTCCCTCCAGAGATGTCCAGTCTAAATAAGGCTCTTCTGACGACTTAGCAAAAAATGTAAATCTTCCTAACCTGATGGAGTACTCCCTTTGATCACTCAGTTCAATCGTTACATAAGCATCTTCAAACACCCAATCTTCACTTAAACGAGGTAAGACAAAATGGAGAAGGTATTTCGTGAAAGACTCATTTAAATAAATCTCTTCGTGCCCTTTTTCAATCATGTAGAGGTTGAGTTCTACCAAAGAAGCCTTCTTTTGATCATGAAGAATGACTCTTGAGATTGCTTCTTTTGAAGTGATCTTATGCTGTGGTTGATTCAGGTAGAAAAAGATGGTACCTATCGCATCTTTTTCCATCAGATAAGCATACTCTGTATCGACGGTTAACAATTTAACCACCTTTTTAGGCTCCATGTTATTCAGTAGAAGACCAAGCAGAACAGACATCAAGATAACAGCAAGATAAAAAAGGGCTCTTTTCATATTTTCTTCTTTTCAAGGCGTTGGTACTCTGTAGTCACGACAAACACCTCAAATCCCCCTTTTTCAACACGTATAAATAGAGAATACCTGGCAGCAACCCCATTTGTCACTTTGCCTTCACCATAAACATAAAGATCGACTTGTGTACCTGGATCCACTTTAAACTTTAAATGATAGGATTCCTTTTCATCTTGTGAAATGGTATAGTCTGCAGAAAGTTTCAACGCACTTTCTAAATTGTTTTTAAACTTGGGGACATCTTTACCCAATTTTAAACCGATGTTACCTGTTGCAGATAGACCAAGTTTACTTGTTTTCTTTCGTTCCAGTTTATATTCGTATTCAATGGGGGTATAGCCATCGTTATAATAGCTAAACAGTGTTTCGGTGATAAAGGTTGCCTTCACATCATCGTTAACGACATAAACGCGCCATCCGTTAAATTTGAGCGGATTGACCTTGTTGTAATACGTTTGATAGTCTTTCGCGGTGTAATCGGATAACAATTTTCCACTACTTAAACTGATCTTTTCATAACCTTGATAAGAAGACCCTTCAAGGTTGATATGCCAAACATAAACAGAACATAAACATAAAATTAAAAAAACGATACGTTTCATCTTAATCCCTCCTAACTTATCATAGGGAAAAACGTATCTTTTTACTTTGAGATAAAAAAAAGGAAGTGCTAAGACTTCCTTGATTTCATGTAAGCTTCAATGTCATCCACTTCTTTAATGATCGCTTCAGAAAGATTGATGTTACCACCTTTTTTAACGACGATATCATCTTCAATACGAATGCCAATCCCTTCTTCAGCGATGTATAATCCGGGTTCAACCGTGATGATCGCACCTTCAGGAATGGGTTTGGTGTAATTGCCGACATCGTGGACATCTAAACCTAAATAGTGTCCTAAACTGTGATAATAATATTTCATGATTTCATGATCTTCTTTGATGAGACCAAGTTTTTTCGCACCTTCTGTGAGTAACATCTTCCCGTAATCGTTGTATTCCTTTAAGGTCATGCCAGGTTGCAAGTACTGAATCGCTTTCTTATTGACCTCTAAGACGGTTTCATAAACGTCTCTTTGACGTTTCGTGAATCGTCCATTTGCAGGGTACGTACGAGTAATGTCTGAACAATAATGGTTTGAATAACAGCCTAAATCGAAAAGGACTAATGCGTTGGGTTCAATGGCCGAATCGTTATCGCGGTAATGAAGCACGGTTGCGTTTTTACCAGAAGCTGCAATCGTCCCAAACGATGGTGAGGTGCGATGCAAGTTCAAGACGTAGTTATACTCCGCTTCGACTTGAAATTCAAAACGACCAGGTTTTAAGTTGTCCATGATGCGCTCCAAACCGACTTTAGTGATGGCAACCGCCTTCTTTAGCTCTAAAATTTCTGACTCATCTTTGATGGTTCTCATTTCAGCTAAGATCATTTGGTTAGATTTCACGGTGATGTGAGGGTATAAATCTTTTAGTTTTTGAGCGAATGTGATGGGATAAGTTGCAGGAACATGCTCGTTAAAACGTTCTAAATCGAGATAAATGGTTTCAATTGCACCAAACAGTGCACGACGTGTGGTTGAAAGCATTTGCGCGATAAACGTGTTTAGGGTTTGGATATCTCTAATGTTTTCGACCTCAATTCCGGTTAGGCTTGAGGCTTCTTCGAAAGTTAACCCAGCACCATCCCATAAAGCTTTCACGGGATCAACAGGTTCGATAAAGAGATAACTTTTGACTTGGTTCGCACCTTTGGCGATCAATAAACAGACGTTTTCTTGATCGATACCGGTTAAGTAAAAGAAATTTCTATTGACTGCGAAGGTGTAAAATTCATCGGCAGATTTAAGGGGTGCGAAACCTGAAAAGAAAAGGGATAAACTTTGATCATTGACTTGATTTGCATAAGCTATGCGACGTTCATTCGACATGACAAAACTCCTTTCTATAATGCATTGATTTCTTTCATGAGTTGACTGAGTAAGCCATCAACGAAGATTTTTGCATCGTTTATTGTTTGTCCGACAGTCTGAAAATAAATTTTAATCTTGGGTTCGGTTCCACTGGGGCGGAACACCACCCATGTGTGATCTTGATAATGATATTTTAAGACATTAGAGGTCGGTAGGTCAAGTTTTGATACCGAACCATCTTTGATTTTGATACCTTTTTCAAAATCATCGTAGGAAACAAGTTCTTTTCCATAAACCATGGGAGGGTTTTTTCTAAAGTGTTCCATCAGTTTATGAATACGTTCAAGACCTGATAAACCCGGTAGAGTAATCGATTTGGTATATTCGTAGTAATAGCCATAAGCTTGGTAAATATGATCTAAATAATCGACTAAAGTCATTTGGATATGTTTGGTGTAGTTGGCTATTTCTGCAAGTAAGAAACACGCTTGAACAGCATCTTTGTCTCTCACAACATCACTGATCAAACTGCCATAAGATTCTTCACAACCAAACAGATAGGTCGATGTGTTTTTATTTTGTTCTGCTTTTTCACCGATAAATTTAAATCCTGTTAAAGTTGAAACGGTTTTAACGCCAAACGATTGTGCGATTTCATCAATGAGATCCGTGGTTACAATCGTCTTGTAGACAATGCCATTGGATGGTAGATTATTTTTCTTACGACGTTCTGAAAGAATGTAGTAAAGTTCTAAGGCAGCAGTTTGGTTACCATTGAGTAACACATAGTCACCCTCATGGTATACCGCAATACCTAGGCGGTCGGCATCAGGATCTGTGATCATGATGAGATCTGCTTGAATCTCTTTTGCATACTTGATGGTTTCAATGTAGGCGGCTTCTTCTTCAGGATTGGATGATTTCGTTTGACTAAAGTTAGGATCTGGCATCATCTGAGGAAGAAAGGGGTGAACATCATAGCCATGTTTCTTTAATAAATTAGGGATGACGGTACCACCTGTACCGTGCAGCGGTGAATAAACGATTTTCACTTTAGGCTCTTTCGGTGTTAAGGCAATCTTTTCAACCTCTTTCAAATAAATGTGGTCAAAAGAAGCATCAATCGTGTGAATGAGTGCGTTATCAACGACATCGATTTCAAAGGGATTTTCAATCAAATTGATTTCATGAATGATTTTTTCTGCGGTTTCCAAATTGACTTGTGCACCGGTTGGATCATAGACTTTATAGCCATTGTATTCCTTGGGGTTGTGTGAGGCGGTGATCATGATACCACCGATACAGTTAAAGTGTCTAACCGCAAACGATAACATCGGTGTCGGTCTCATCTCATGAAAGACGTAAGAGGGAATACCTTCACTCGCAAGCACCATGGCGGCTTCTTTGGCAAAAGCTTTCGAATAGTGTCTGTTATCATACGAGATGGCTACGCCACCTTTTAGTTTTTGTTGATTTAAATACTTTGCAAAGCCTTTCGATGCTTTACGAATGGTATACACATTGACCCGATTGGTTCCTGCACCCATAAGACCTCTGAGGCCGCCGGTACCAAAGGATAAATCACTGTGAAAAACCTCTTGAATTTGCTCTTCATTTAGTTCAATCAGTTCCTTGAGCAGTGTGGGATCTAAATCTTTTTGATTTAGCCAGAACTGATATTTCTTTTCATAGGACATCGATCTCTTCCTTTCCATTAACACGTGTTATTATATCAAAAAAATAGCCAAAATGTTGGCTATTTTCGATTATTTTACGTTTCTGTGATAAATTTGTAATAAACCTTTTAAGACGAGATCTGGATCTCTTTTGAGTGGGTGTTTACAAAGCGGTGCAATCGTTTCCGATAAGCCACCCGTTAAGATGACATTGAAGTCTTCTTTGACCTCTTCTTTGATCCGTTCAATGAGACCATCGACTTGTGCAGCAACACCATACGTGACACCACTTTGCATGCAAGCGATGGTGTTTGTGCCTAACACTTTTTTCGGAATTTCGATATCGATATCTGGTAGTAAAGCGGTGTTTCCCACGAGTGCCTTAATGGAAATCGCGACACCTGGGGTGATGATGACACCTAATATCGTCTTATTTTTAACGTAGATGTATTTGATTGCAGTCCCTAAATCAACCACCAAGGTGGGGATATCTTCTTCAACAGCAACGGCATCACAAATAAGATCGGCACCAACCTCTCTTGGATGATCGGTTTTTACGTTTAACCCTGTTTTCACACCAGGTCCTACGATCAGTGGTTCGAGCTTAAAATGTTTGATGGCAATTTCCCGTAATTTTTCAGTAATGCGGGGAACCACAGATGAAATCGCGATACTTTCAATCTGGCTAACCGGAATTAAGCTACGCATTTGTAGCCAATATTCATCCGCTGTCTTTTGGATTTCAGTATTTAACCTAAACGTATCTGTGATGGTTGATCCATCGGATAATCCAATACCAACCGTGGTGTTTCCTACATCAAAGAGTAAAATCATGGGGTCACCATGCCTTTCTATGCATTGTATTTTTTAAAGTTTTGAAGTGCAATTAAGATGGGTGTTCCTACAAGTGCAGCCGCAACCGCTTCTGCTAAACCATTGGTTGCAGCTACCGTGAAGATGGTGGCTACCACGGATTTATCAGGGAAAAAGGATTCAACGAGAGCTGTTGAAAAGATGGCTAACATCGTTAACACCAAAACCGTGTGGACTACAGTCGCTAAAATCAATGACGAAGGTAAAAAGACATTGGTCTTATCCTTTGAATTGATGAATGCGAAGTAAAGCGATAGAAAAATAATACCAAAGACTAATGCGAGAGGTGCTAACCAACCCATGCTCCATGATGTCATGAGTGAAATCGCGTTAGCGCCATAATAAAGACCTAAAATGGTGACTGCAGTGACGATAAAGAAGGTGATAATATCGCCATATTTGGATTTCTGATTGATCCATTTAAGAAAATCAAAAATATAAGCTGCTGCAAGCGCGAATAAAACACGAGGTAAAACCGATACTAAAGGATTTTGGAAGGCAAAATCGAGTGGACCCGAAGGGACAAAACTACGAATAAAGGAAGCCATACCAAAAATTAAACCGAGAAGTATACCGTATTTTTTCGGCATCATAAAGACACCAATCAGCACTGGGATGTGCAGTAGCGTAATGCTAACAAGCGGTGTCAAAAAAATAAAACCCAACTGTGGAATAACCGTCATAATGATAATGATGGCTGAAAATATTCCCGTTAAGCTCAAATAGAAAACGTCATTTTTTTTCATTTTTTTCTCCTTTTTAGGCCTCTAAGGGTCCCATAAGTACTTTTATTATAGTCCTTTTTATTTATCATTTCAATAAGGATGATAAAAAAAGAACAACCTCAGGTGAGGTTATTCTGCATAAGGTCCCCAAGGACTATTGTCTGGATCGGTATAAACACGTTTTCCACGGTTTAAGGCGTTGATGGTTAAAATCTCTTCTTCACTAAGTTTGATATCTTTTCCATTAAAGTTTTCTTCAATTCGTGAGGGTGTCACTGATTTTGGAATCATGATGATCTGTCGCGCTAAGCCCCACGCGATAATGATTTGAGCGATGGTCGCTTGGTGTTTTTCAGCAATTTTAGCTAAACCTTCCGCCCAAATACCTTCAAAGACGCCACCTTTCATGAGTGGACCGTAAGACTCAAGTGCGATACCTTCACGTGTAAGGTATGCTTGAAGAGGTACTTGAGATAAACCCGGGTGAAGTTCAACCTGGTTGACCATCGGTTTGATGGTGGCTGTTTCCATTAAATCTTCGATGTGATGGCGCTGAAAATTGGACACACCAATTGCCTTCACTTTACCTTCTTTGTAGAGTTCTTCAAAAAGTGACCAGGTTTGTTGATTGATCTTTTTATCATGGTTTGGCCAGTGAATCAAATACAAATCGACATAACTTGTCTGAAGTTTAGCCAAAGAACTTTCAAACTGTTCTCTCATCTTCTTTTTGGTTGAGTGCCCACGTTGCTTGGTCGTGATGAAAATCTCTTCTCTGGGGATACCAGAATCTTTAATCGCTTGACCAATTGACGCTTCATTTTGATACATTTGTGCGGTATCAATGTGGCGATAGCCAACGTTTAATGCATGGAGCGTTGTTTCGTAAGCGACATTGCCATCTTGAACCAAAAAGGTACCGAGTCCGAGCTGTGGCATTAAAATGCCATTGTGTAATCTTATTTTATTCATCTATTTGCCTCCTTTAATGTTTGAATCATCTCAGGTGTCAGTGATGTTAAAACCGTAAATAACATTTTCTTTGCAGCTTTTAAATCTCGTAAATCCATCATCGCTGCGGTTGAATGGATATATCTTGCAGGTAGTCCAATGGTGGTGGCAATCACACCTGCATTTAAGTCAAGTGCTTTTGCTGCATCGGTTCCACCCATGGATACAAAGTATTGAAAGGGGATTTTATGTTTTTTAGCAAGTTTAATAAACCATTCCATGGTGCCTTGATGCATCACATTTCTTGGGTCATACATACGGAGTAAAAAGCCTTTACCTAAGCCACCAAGTGCTTCTTTATCGAGTGCATCGTTTACGGGAGATGCATCAAGCGCAAGAAATACATCAGGGTTAAACATGTTGACTGAAGTTTCCGCACCACGAAGTCCTACCTCTTCTTGAACGGTTGCACCAACCACGAGGGTGTAAGGGAGTTCTAGATCATGAAATGCTTCGATCGCTTCCAATGCTAATCCACAACCATAACGGTTATCAATGGCTTTTGCGATCAAACGATTGGGGTTTGCAGTGTATGTCATAGGGTTCGAAAATAAAATCATATTGCCGAGTTCAACACCCATCGCTTTCACTTCGTCTTTAGAACATGCGCCAATATCTAACATAAGTTCAGTAATCGAGGTGTTTTGTTCTTTTTTTAAGTGTGGTGGTATCGCACCAACAACACCTTTGATGATACCTTTTTTGGTGTGAACGTTTAAGACTTGTGAAACAAAAACTTCACCGTTTAAACCACCAAGTGGGTTCATTTTAAGCATCCCCATCTCGGTAATGCCAACGACCATCAGTCCAACTTCATCCATATGTCCTGCAACCATCACCACAGGTGCTTGAGGATCTTTTGCTCTTTTAACTGCGAAAATGGAACCTAATCTGTCGGTTTCAATCGTATAATGAGGAAATTTTTCCATAAAGTTTTGCATATACGCTTGAACAGGTTTCTCATAACCGCTTGTACCTTCTAAATCAAATAAATCTTTGTAGATTTTTCTAATCATGTTGTTTCAATCCCTTCACTTGATATATCTGTCCCATAAGTCTTTTTTTCACTTCGTATTCTGTCATGTAAGGTGATTCATCTAATGCCATGTTCACTTCCGTAAGGTCAAAGTGATGTTCTAAATAGGTTAATGAATCTTCAAAGAAACTCAAATGATCAGTTCTAAACTGCAAGATGCCATCCTTTTTTAAAACGACTTTATATTTTTCTAGCATGGTTGGCCAAGTAAGTCTTCTTTTGTGGTGTCTTGCTTTAGGCCAAGGATCAGAAAAGTTTAAATAGATCTGATCCACGGTTTGTGGTAAAAACCATTCCAGAAGTGTTTCAGCAGGTGTCAGTAAAATCCATAAGTTATCTAGCTGCATCGCACTTTTCTTTTCTGCGATACGAAAACAGACATTCTTATCCATTTCAATGGCAATAAAAAAACAATCCTTAAAGTCATGGGCCAATGAGGTGATAAATTGTCCCTTGCCAGAACCAATTTCAACATGTATAGGTTGTTCCTTTGGTAAATCCAAGATTCGTGGTGAGGTTAAAACACCCATCGTTTCTAAATGTTCAATTGTTGCTTGTTTAATGTGGCGTTGCCTCATAAAAAATCATTCCTTTATAAATTGAAAAAGGGTAGAATCTCTACCACTTTTCTTTTTTTAAGCTAGTTTACCGAGACCTTCGGTGATGAGAAAATCAGCAATCGCAATCATTGCTTTTTCTGCGTCAGGTCCAGTGATATGAATCGTGACGTGTTCACCTTTATAAATACCCAGCGACATCAGACCCATGATCGATTTTAGATTCACGGTTTTCCCCATCGCGGTTAAATCAATCTCCGATGAAAAACTCATCGCGAGATTCACTAAACGTGTTGCTGGACGGGCATGAATACCGTATTCAGAAACGATTGTAAAGGATTTTTCCATGTTAGTTTACCTCTTTTCTTCTTTCGCTGAGATTGGAAAGAACGTCTTTTGTATGGTGTTTTATGAGCAAGGTTAATTCCTTACCTTTGAGAAAAGCAGGAATACCCAACGTTTTTAACATATCTTGCTTGACACGTTTTAAATCATTTAAAATGACTTTCAGTCGTTGATGTTCTGAGGATAAGCTTTGGATGTTTTTGATACCACCTAAGCCTTCAATGAGCACATCTATGTCAAGGGTTGGGATAACCTCTTTTGTTTTTTTCTTTTTGAAAATCAACATGAGAGAAAGAATCAAGATAAAGAGCATGATTCCTGCAAGGATGATGTACATAGTGGGTGTAAATTGGAATAAGATCATAGGACTCCTCCTCATAACAATTATAGCGATAAACGCGCCTGATTTCAATTTATTTTATCAACATTGCATCACCGAACGAAAAGAACCGGTATTTTTCTTTCACTGCTTCGTGATAAGCACCTAAGATAAAGGTTCTTCCTGCCAGTGCACTGACGAGCATGATTAACGTTGATTTGGGCAAGTGGAAATTCGTGATCAACTTATTGACTACTTTAAACTGATAGCCTGGATAGATGAAGATTGAGGTGTCAAAGGTACCTGGGATAAATCGTTCATTGAAGTTGCTCTCTAACGTTCTAATCGAGGTTGTCCCTACACAGACGATGTTCTTTTTCTTTTCAAGTGCTAAATTAAGTCTTTTGGCACTGCGTTCAGACATTGTATAGGTTTCTTCATGCATGTGGTGAGCGGTGATATCTTCGGTTTGTACGGGTTTAAATGTACCTAAACCCACATGAAGCGTAATAGGGATGATTTCAATGCCTTTTTCTTCAATTTTACGGAGTAAATCTTTGGTGAAATGAAGACCAGCGGTCGGTGCTGCTGCAGAACCCAAGGTCTCTGCGTATACCGTTTGATACCGGTCTTTATCCGTTAACTTTTCCGTGATATAAGGCGGGAGTGGCATCGTGCCTAATTGTTCTAAGATCTCAATAAAAAGGCCTTCATAATGCATCTTAAAAAGGCGAATGCCTTCTTCTTTGATGCCCACACATTCGGCTCTTAAAAGGTTCGAAAAAAGAATATTCGTACCCACTTTAACGCGTTTGGCAGGCTTCGTCATCGCTTCCCATAGGTTTGGTTCAAGTTCTTTTAACAAAAGCACTTCGATCAGTGCGTCCGTTTCTTCTTTAACACCCATCAACCTAGCGGGGATCACTTTGGTGTTATTTAAAACGAGAACATCATCTTTGGTGAGATAGTCTAAAATATCATAAAAATGACGGTGCTCGATCGTTTGGTTTTCTTTATCTAAAACCATTAAACGCGAATGGTCTCTTTTTTCACTGGGATGCTGTGCAATCAGCTCTTTGGGTAATGCAAAATCAAAATCATTTACCTTCATTGTCAAATAATCCTTTGTAATATTTAATGCCTAAGGCTTCATAGGCTTTTTGGGTGGCAACCCGTCCTCGTGAGGTACGTTTAATGTACCCTTCCATGAGTAAATAGGGTTCATACACATCTTCAACCGTTGTCATTTCTTCGCTGATGGATGCTGAAATCGATTCAATACCCACAGGACCACCACTAAATTTCTCAACAATCGCCCGTAAATAACGGTAATCGGTATGATCTAATCCATTGTCATCAATGCCCAGTTTTGTAAGGGCATGATTCGTGATTTTTTCTGTAATTTGACCATCACCGATGATTTCAGCGAAATCTCTAACGCGTCTAAAAAGTCTATTGGCGATTCTAGGTGTTCCTCTACTTCTTTTCGCGAGTGAGATGACAGCGTCTGGATCGATCTCATTTTGATAAACCTTTGAGGTCCGTTCAACAATTTTCTTTAAATCGTTAACGCCATAATAAGATAAACGGAAGACCACACCAAAACGATCTCTGAGAGGTGCGGATAAATCACCAAAACGGGTGGTTGCTCCGATTAATGTAAACGGTGGTAAATCGATACGAATCGATCTGGAATCATGATCTTTACCGATCACGATATCCAAGACATAATCTTCCATCGCGCTGTATAAAACTTCTTCAACAAAGCGAGGAAGGCGGTGAATTTCATCGATAAACAAGACGTCTCCTGGGGAAAGCGAACTTAAAACAGCAGCAAGATCACCACTTCGTTCAATCGCAGGTCCTGATGTGACTTTGATTTGTACGCCAAGTTCGTTGGCGATAATTTGTGCAAGTGTCGTTTTACCTAAACCTGGAGGTCCATAAAGTAAAATGTGGTCTAACGCTTCTTTTCTTTTTAAGGCTGCTTTGATGTAAACATCAAGCATCTCCTTGATATCGTCTTGTCCAATGTATTGGTCAAGGGTTTGCGGACGAAGCGATTGATCCTCATCTTCTTTCATTGACATTGCTGTTACAATGCGTTCTTTATCCATGAGATACCTACTTTATTAAGAGTTGTAAAGCTTGTTTAATCATGATTTCAACCGGTTGATCTTGATCGAGTTTCTTCATGACTTTTTTGATTTCAACTTGTGAATATCCTAACGCTGAAAGGGCATCAACCACATCGTTTCGATGTGTGGGGATGAGTTCATCCTCAGGTTCAATCAATTTACCCTTAAGGTCAAGAATGATTTGTTGGGCACTTTTAATGCCGATACCAGGGAATTTGGTTAAGAATTTCACATGACCTTCTTCAATGGCTAAAATGATGTCATTGATCTGATCAGATGCGAGAAGTGATAAAGCACTTTTGGGTCCGATACCAGAAACACCGATAAGCTTAATGAATAACTCTTTGGATGCTAAGGATTTAAAGCCATAGAGGTTATCGATATCTTCCCTGACATAGTGATGGGTGTAGATGCGAATCGATTCACCCAAATGATAAGCATAAGGGTTTGGCGAAATAATCATATAGCCAATGCCATGATTTTCAATCACCACATAACTTGGTTTGATTTCTGTGATACTACCTTCGATATATGCGTACATTAAACCACCCTATCTTATGTTTCATTATCTTTTATTATATCATAAATGATGATGAATTTTTTTACGAAGGAATTGAATATGTTATAATAATTTTAGGACGTGATGTCATTGCATAAACTTGACTATATCAAGCAATTTGATACCGATTTAAAACAACTTTTATCGATTGACAAAAAGTATCTGCCGATTCAAAAGAAACTGGCAGTTGTTTTGCGTGGTATGAATCCCTTTATGCAAAATGTCGATAAAGATGTTCAGCAAATCGAGGATCTTTTTATTCAACGTTCGTTAAAGATTAACCGCCATTATGCAGAAAACATGGAAAACTTCCAACGATCTTTACAGGTTTTGATTCAAAAAAACCAAGATGAAATTGAAAAAAGTCAAAAAACGAAGAATCAAAAGATTCATGATCTTAACCATAATCTGAAACTAGAACTCGAAACCATTGAAGAAAAAGTAAGTCAACTCGAACAAGAGGCTATTGAAAAACTTGAGAAAGCGGATCAAACCCTAAAAAGAGAACTTGCGCAAATTCAAAAGGTGATGATGGATGCCAGAAAAGTTTATCAGGAAACCACGCAAGCCATCGAAATAGAGAAAAAAGAAACAACTGATCTCATCGCCCATCGTTATGACGATGAAATGAAGCGGGTTACTGAAAAAGAAATAGCCGTCAATGCTGATATTGAGGAAAGAAAATTAGCGATTAAAGAGGATGCACAACAAGCCACGAAACTTAACGATGAATCCTATTTAACCATTAAAAATACGTATACACAACTATCAATTTCGGTCAATAAAAAGATCAATGAACTCAAGAAAAAATATCAAGTAGCATTATTAAATCTTGAAAAAGAACATCAAGAACGCTTAAAACCGATCTTAAAATCCATTGAAGAACTCAAACAAAATTATCAGGACGCTCAAAACAAGTCACTTCAAGCATACACGGAAAAAATGTCATCTTTAAATGTGATTTTCGATGTACAAAAATCCGCTTATGAAGCGAAAAAAGAGCGGATTATTCACGAAGGAAACGACCAGATAACGCTGTTGAATTCAAAGTTATCGGCTTATCGAGAAACGACTCAAAAAGAAAAATTACTCAAATCAAGAGAGATCAGAGATGAGATCAAGTCATTAGAATCTGAGATTGATAAAGATAAGAAAAACCGTGAATTGACTTCCATGATGAATCAGTTTGATAGCGATCTAAACCGCCAGATTTTAAGGACTAACCGAGACATCATTCAAAAGAAGAAAGATGCTCACCGAAAGCTTTATGAACTCGATCAACAACACTTAAAAGAAATCAATGAATGGCGTTTAAAAAAGACGCTTTATGAGTATGAGAAAAAACAAGATTTCGCAAAAATTGATTTAAATTTCAATCATAATTTAAGCACATCGGAACTTTTAAAGAAATCAGAAGAGCTCACCTATCAATACCAAAAAGACATGATGTTACAGCAACATAATTTAGATCTTCTTCCTTTAGAATTTCAATTGTCCATCGCTGCATCGGTTCAAGAAAGAGAATTGAATCTGCTTGCCAATGATGCGCATGTGACCATTGCACAATTTAAACACGCTGAAGCCATCCTTGATTTTGAACTTAAAAAAGAAATGCTTCTTCTTCAATTTGATCGTGATCAAGCCAAAGCGTCTTATGACAGTGATTTACGTGTATTGAATGCTTCGACACAACTCGAACTTGAAAAAGAAAAGAACAAACGAGATTTCATCTTATCTGAACAAGAACTTAGAATTGAAATGTCCCAAGCCCTTTTTAATAAACAGAAAAAAGCGATAGACTACAGTAAAGCAATCCAAACCAATGAAATTGACCTTGAAAGGGAACTCGTTTACCTAGAAAACAAATACACCTTAAGTCAACTTAAACACGACGCACATACCGAAGAAACCAAGCGCGTTTTTATCGTCAACGAAGGTCGCTATAAACACCAGCAACGGATGAGTAATGAAAAAGCGACGAGACTTCTTTCGACCTACCAAAATGAGCTTGAGCATAACCAAAAGATGACGGAACAGTTTATGGGTATTATCTTTATGTTCTATCAAACAGACCGCATTTTTAAAGATGCGCTCATCGAACTCTATGAGTTACCCTCTCATCCTGAAGTCTTTAAAGGGATGATTGATTATTTGAAGAAACAACAAGATAGCTTTTTGGTGTCTTTTTATAGCATCTTAGAGTATTATCAACAGTTTGATCAAACATTTTATGTGAAGAAAATTGAGGATTTAACCGGTTATAAATACATGATAAAGCACGAAGACATGATGAATTATTTTGATGCAGAGCGTGCTAAAATCAGTTTAAAACGAAATGTTATCGAATCTGACATCCATAGCCTCGAAGAACAGTTTTTCCTTAATCAACAGGATATCGAACGCACAACACTGCAGATAGAACAACTCATCAAACAGATCGAACATTTAAAAAATGAAGGTAAATCAGAAACAAAACACCAAGATTTAAAAGAATTACATAAGCTATTATCCAATAAAGAACACGATATAAAGCGATTGAAAGATGTGCTCGTTGGTATCGAAAAACAGATGGATAAAAAGCATTCACAGTTAACGCCACTCGATCAAACAAAAGAAAAGATTCAAAAGAATCAGGAAAAACAAGAAAAAGCGCTTGAAAAAGAAAAACATCAAGAAGCTTCCGTGTTCTATCGCTATTTAAGCCGAAACAAAAAAGTTTACGAAGCGCTAACCAAAGATATTAAACTCTACCATGAGGCTTTCATGAACTTCTACCATAGTTTATATAATGAAGTTTATGTAAGTGATCTTTTCTTAAAAGAAAAACTGAAAAACTTAAATGCGCACCTCGCCTTGTTTGAAAGAAAGGTGATCACACATCATCAACACTTGATGGGGATTATGTTATCTTTCTATCAAAAACATGAAAAAGAACAACAAATCTTAACCCTTGGCTTTAGAAAATCAACGTTTGCTTTAATCAAGAGCTTAAACACAAGTTATCAACGGCAAACCGAAGACTTAAGGGTTGAAGCGGATAAGATTGAATCCGATAAAAAACAAAATGAGAAAACGATTCGGATTAAAGCAAAGAAAAAAGGTGAACTCGAAGAGATCACCTACAAGAAAGCACTGCTTTTGGATCAACGTGTACTCAACGTTTTAGAAACCAAGTTATCTGAAAACACACTGCGCCGGGAAACCGAACTGAAACTGATTCAAGAAAATCAACTGGCCAGTGCACAAAGTTATCAACATGATCACGATCATAAAAAAATGAGTCTTCAAGCAGAATACAACAAGGGTATTCAAAGCATTGATTTAAACATTCAACAAGCGATTAAAAACCATCAATCGTTGGATGACTCCATTACCACAAAAAATCAAGCGATTTTAGGAAAATATGAAGTCAATCACGACAAGAGCATGACCATTTTCAAGCAAAAGAGCGATCATCTCACCGAAGTGATTGAAAAAGGTAAGCGTCAACAAGACGAACGCCTTCGTGAAGAGATGATGGCGGTAAAACGGATGAATCTCAAACGTGAAAAAGAACTTAAGAACATCCAAACGCACTTGATCAGATTTAATCGCGATACGAAAAATGAACAAAATGCTTATTTGATGAAGGAACTTCGTTTACTCAAACGCACCCATCATTCCAAAGTTAAAATGCTTCATCTCACATAGGAAGGAATTTATCCTTCCTTTTTTTATAAAAGAAAAGGGACGAAGTCGTCCCTAGTCGATAAATTCAAATTCGTAGGTGAATATTCTCACAGTGTCTTGATTCTTCGCGCCTTCCTTGCGTAAGGCTTCATCAATACCCATGCTTCTGAGTTGTCTTGCAAAACGTTTCACCGCTTCATCTTTTGTGAAATCGGTACGTTCAAAGATCAGTTTTAATTTGTTACCTGTTAAATCAAAGCTACCATCTTCTTGACGTGTGATGATAAAATCAGGTTCTTCACTCTCAAGGGTGTAATTTTTGACATAAACGGGTGTTTTTTCTTCAACGCTTGGCGCAGCCTTTAACGTTTCTAAAGTTAAGTAGAGCAGCTTATCGACTTCTTTTCTTTGGTGTGCAGAAATCGATACCAAAGGATGTTTGATTTTCGCTTCTAAGACTTTTAGTTTTTCTTCGTTACCAGGAATGTCTGTTTTGTTTGCAACGACGATTTGAGGGCGTTCTAAGAGTGCTTCATCATACATTTCAAGTTCGTGGTTGATCTTGATGTAATCTTCATAAGGATCATCTCTTGTCAGATCAACGACATGAAGGAAGATTCTGCATCGTTCAATGTGTTTTAAGAACCGGATGCCTAAACCTAACCCTTGATGGGCATTTTCAATGAGTCCTGGTAAGTCTGCTAAGACAAATGAGGAATCACCGACTTCAACCATCCCTAAATTTGGATGTAGTGTGGTAAAAGGGTATTCAGCAATCTTTGGTTTCGCATTGGAAACCACCGATAACAGGGTCGATTTACCCACTGATGGGTAACCAATTAAACCGACATCGGCTAAAACTTTTAATTCGACGATGATTTTACGGTAAACACCGGGGTCACCATTTTCTGCATAATCAGGTGCAGGGTTACGATGGGTTGCCAGAGCAATGTTTCCTCTGCCGCCCTTACCACCTTGTGCAACAATAAGTTCTTGACCATGTTTTGTAATTTCACCGATTTTAAGTGACTTATCTTCGGTGTAAACCACGGTTCCCAGTGGGACTCTGACATAGGTGTCATCTGCGGATGCACCTTGTTGTCCTTTAGTACGTCCTCTTTCACCTGGTTTGGCTTTGATGTGTCTCATGTAGCGAAGATCGATTAAGGTTGATTTACCTTCATCTCCAACGAAAATAACGGAACCGCCGTTACCGCCGCTACCGCCCCATGGACCACCATATTCTACGTATTTTTCTCTGCGGTAAATGGCGACACCGTCGCCACCTTTACCGCCATAAACTTCGACACTAATTTCATCAACAAACATGTGATTTACTCCATTCTTTTTTGAAAAAAAAGGATAACTAGACGTTATCCTTCGTAAACTGATACTTGGGTGCGGCTTCTACCGAGTCTTTCGTATTTAACGATACCGGTTACGGTTGCAAACAATGTATCGTCACCACCACGGCCTACGTTCGTACCTGGATGAATCTTCGTACCGCGTTGACGGTAAATGATTGAACCCGCTGTTGCGAATTGTCCATCAGACAACTTCATGCCAAGACGCTTAGAATGGGAGTCACGACCGTTACGAGACGAACCTGTACCTTTCTTCGATGCGAATAACTGTATATTTAGTTTTAACATGTTATCCCTCCTTCTGATTTTTCATATATTTCGGATATTGTTTTTCAAAATCATTTAAAGTATATTCCAAATTGTCTAAAAGTTTTTCAATGATGTCATTGGATTCTTTGAGAACTAAGTTGAAGTATCCTTCATCTACTGTTAAATCAATCAAATGATTTAACGCTAAATGCTCAATGGCGTTAGCGGTGACGAGTGTGGCTGCAGATACTGCTGCACAAACGATATCTTGACCATGACGCTTGTATTGGGCATGTCCACTGACGGTAACACTTCTCATTCTTCCGTCAATTTTTTTGTATCGTGCGGTAATCATAATTAAGCGTTAATGGATTCAATAACGAGCTTAGTGTATGATTGACGATGTCCTTGTTTACGGCGATAGTTTTTTCTGACCTTGTACTTGAAAACAATGATCTTAGGACCACGTCCGTGTTTAAGTACTTTGGCAACAACTGAAGCACCTTCAACGATGGGTGTACCGATAACGGTCTTTTCACCACCAAGTGCTAAAACTTCAGTAAACTCAAAATTTTCGCCGGCTTCTACATCTAATTTTTCAACATAGATTTCTTGACCAACGGTGACTCTGACTTGCTTACCGCCTGTTTTAATAACTGCATACATGTTGCATTCCTCCTTCTATTTTTTTGAAGACACACTATCAAGGTAGCTTGGGTAAGCGTTTATAACCTGGCCAAAGTGGTACAACATAGATATTTTAACGTAGTTAGTGGTAAAAGTCAATCAAAAAGTGGTTTAAAATGCGTGATTATTAACCTTTTAGGTCGTCATTTCTTCAATTTGAGGGACTTCTTCCTCTTTCGCTTTCTTTTCTGGTTTTTTGAAGAGGCTAGCGATTCTTTTCGGTAAAATCATCATGACATCACCGACCACAGAGGGTAGCATACCTGCAGCTTCCAAGAAGGCGGTATGACGAATTTTTTCTTTGGTAATCTCTTTCGCATCAGAAAACAAGTATTTGCGCGTAACAATCCCAATGCGAAGTGTCAACATCGCATTCGATATGCCTTGTGCGGTTGACGAAATGAAGGGTTTGACAATCGGGTTATCGGTAAATGAGCTGATCGATGAGGGCATCAGTTCGGATAAATCCATGTTTTCCAAACCTTCAGCGATGAGCGCTGTGGAGATGACGTTAATCGTCAGTTTGGAAAGGTGTTTAAATGAGGGACGGAAACCACACATCACGACAAGCTCTTTGATCATCTTGAGGTTGATCACAACAACAGCGATAAAATCAGCACGACCACTTTGTGAAATGGCGGTGGAAATCATGACACTTTTCGCGTTCTTCTTGATCACTTGGTTCATCTTTCTCTTGA
This sequence comes from Acholeplasmataceae bacterium UBA5769, assembly GCA_002418725.1. Taxonomy (GTDB): domain Bacteria; phylum Bacillota_I; class Bacilli_A; order Acholeplasmatales; family Acholeplasmataceae; genus Peloplasma. The sequence goes on along the minus strand of DIER01000013.1, from coordinate 10,214 downwards.
CATGGTTGTTAAACACATGGTTTAAGGCAAGTTTTAAATCTTCTGGATTAGATTTTAAAGCATCCTGTAGTCTGACAACGTCTTCTTCCTTTAAGGTATCATCTTGCAAAAGACGTTTAGCAACGCGTTTATGAACGCCATGGTTGATCACTTTAGACTCATCTAAGGTTGTTTCAACGGAGAATGCTGGTGAAAATAAAATGATATGAACCGGTCTTAAAATTAAGAAGTAAACGAGTAAGAAGGATAGCCCATAAAACCCGTATTCGACGTATGGATGGATGGAGCGTAAGCGTTCACCGACATCCAGTACGCTTGATAAAAGCATGAGGATAAACAGAAGGATAAAGCCAATGGCTATCGCATACCAAAATACTTTGGTTGAATCTTTTTTTGTCGTCATGAAAAATCCCTTCTTTCTTTATCATGATTATATCATTTTTTAGTCTAGATGAAGGATATTTTTTCACATGTGAACTTTTCTTCCCTCTTTAATCGAGTAAAACTCATGCTTACCAATGATGATGTGATCGATGATGTCGATCCCCATCACTTCGGATGCTTGCATGAGGTTATCGGTCGCCAGCAAATCTGCTTTGGAAGGCGTGGCATCACCTGTGGGGTGATTGTGAACAAAAATGACACTCGATGCCGAGAGTTTAATGGCTGTTTTAAAGATTTCTCTCGGGTGGATGAGGGTTTGATTGATCGTTCCAATAAAAACCGTTTCTTCGGTAATTAACTCTGATTTGGTGTTTAAATAAAGCACAATGAAGTGTTCTTGCATAAGGTGTGAGAGTTTTACAGATAGATGATGATAGATATCATAAGCGGAACGAATGACATGTTTGACTTCCTTTTTCATGTGAGACAAGCGTTTTCCAAGTTCAATCGCTGCAATCACGGTACACGCTTTGGCTTCTTTGATACCTCTAATGTTCATCAGTTCAAACACAGACATCCGTTTTAAATCTTCTAAAGAAGATAGGTGGTAGAGCACATGTTTGGATAAATCCATGACCGATAAATCTTTTTCACCCGTTCTTAGTAAAATGGCGAGAAGTTCTTCATTCGATAAGGCTTCGGGACCTTTATCGATTAAGCGCTCTCTGGGTCTTTCTTCTTTGGGCATTTCTTTAATTAAATACATAAAAAAACCTCCTTACCTTATGATAAGAAGATTTTTAAAATTTACTTTATTCCCATTCAATTGTTCCTGGTGGTTTTGAGGTGATGTCATAGACCACACGGTTGATTCCTCTAACTTCATTCGTCATTCGGTTAGAGATTTTTTGGAGGATAGGGTATGGGATGTGGGCGACATCTGCCGTCATTCCATCAATGGAGGTAACAGCGCGAATGACTAACACGTGGTCATAGGTGCGTTGATCGCCCATCACACCGACGGTTTTGAGCGGTGTTAGGACGGTGAAGTATTGCCAAATCGTCTTATCGAGACCTTCGTTTTTTATTTCTTCTCTTAAAATAAAGTCACTTTCTTGAACGATACGAATCTTTTCTTCAGTGATATCGCCTAAAATACGAATGGCAAGACCGGGACCTGGGAAAGGTTGACGGTTTACGATCACTTCAGGAAGTCCGAGTGCGAGACCTAACGCTCTCACTTCATCTTTAAAGAGTGTGTTTAAAGGCTCAATCAATGTTAAGGACATATCTTTAGGCAAGCCTCCGACATTGTGGTGTGACTTAATGGTTTGTGCAGTCTTCGTACCCGATTCAATCACATCGGTATAGAGTGTACCTTGTGCGAGGAAAGCCGCATTTTTCAAGGATTTCACTTGTTCTTCAAAGACTCTGATAAACTGTTCACCGATAATTTTACGTTTCATTTCAGGATCGAAGACATCCTTAAGACGTGTTAAAAAGCGTTCTTTCGCATCAATTTTAATTAAATTCATGTTGAAACGATGTTTAAATGTTTCCACCACATCTTCAGCTTCATGGTAACGAAGCAGTCCGTGATCAACAAAAATTGGTGTAAACTGGTCTTTTAAAATATGATGAAGCAGTGCAGCAACCACCGAGGAATCCACACCTCCAGACAGTGCACAAATCACGTGACCATCACCGACAAGTTCTTTGATTTCTTTGGTTTTTTGTTCGATAAAATGAGGCATCGACCACGTTTTTTCAGCGTGACAAATGCGTGTGATAAAGTTGTCTATGATCTCTAATCCATGGGTTGTATGTCTGACCTCTGGGTGAAACTGAATCCCATAGATAGGTTTTGTTTGATGCATCATCATCGCGATGTTTGTTGTTTTTGATGAGGCGAGTTTTAGAAAACCTTTTGGTAAATCAGTGACCTGATCACTATGACTCATCCACACTGAAAAGGCTTCAGGTAAGCCATCAGTTAAAGGATTTGACTCACTCACATGAAGTTCAGTCAACCCATATTCCTTTTTTTCATGTCCTTCGACCTTGCCACCTAACGTATAGGCGATCAGTTGCATCCCGTAACAAATCCCAAGGATAGGGATATGTTGATCAAGTATAAAATCAGGCATCGTTGGAGCCCCTTGATCGTAAACGGAATTAGGACCACCTGATAAGATGATGCCAATCACACTATGTAAATCATCTATGCTCACATCTTCTGGATGCATGAGTTCTGCATAAACACCTAAATCACGGATTCTTCTAACGATCAGTTGATTGTACTGAGAACCATAATCTAAAACTAAAATCTTTTTATTCATGATAATTGGGAGCCTCCTTGATGTTATCCACATCATGAGGGTGTGATTCCTTTAATCCCGCATTTGAAATTTTAACAAACTGTGCTTTTTCCTTTAATTCACAGATGGTTTCACAACCACAATACCCCATACCTGAACGAAGACCACCCATCATTTGATGAATGACATCTTTGATTTCACCCTTATAGGCGACGGTTGCTTCAATACCTTCAGGTACTAATTTTTTAAGTTCTTTGACACCACCTTGGAAATAGCGATCAGATGATCCTTTTTTCATGGCAGTTAATGAACCCATGCCGATGTAACTTTTGACTTTGTTGCCATCGACTTCATAGACGTCACCGGGTGTTTCTTTTGTGCCTGCTAAAAGACCACCAAGCATCACACAGTCTGCACCTGCAGCTAAGGCTTTTGTGATATCACCGGATAATTTAATCCCACCATCGGCGATAATACCGATATCGTATTGTTTCGTGACTTGATAGACATCGTTGATGGCGGTTAACTGCGGCACACCGACGCCAGAGACGACACGTGTGGTACAGATGGAACCTGGTCCAACACCAACTTTAATCGCGGATGCACCTGCATAAATTAAATCAATGGCTGCTTGTGCAGTCACAACATTCCCACCAATGATATCTAAATTAGGAAACAAAGCTCTGATTTGTTTAATGGTTTCAATGACACCTTTTGAATGACCGTGGGCACTATCCACTGCGATGATATCCACACCCGCTTCATAAAGTTTGTTAACTCGATCATAAGTATCAGCTCCAACACCAACGGCTGCACCAACCCTAAGTCTTCCATCAGGATCAAGATTGGCATCTTTATCTGTGGGTAAAACAGGTTCATGTTTCACCTTTTTCACCATGTCTGCCTGCATGTCAATCGATAAGTTTTTATGGATGACCCCTAAACCACCCAATTTCGCTAATGCGATTGCCATTTCATCTTCTGTCACGGTATCCATCGCTGCCGATAGAACCGGAATGTTTAACGTGATCTTTTTCGTCAATTTCGTCTTTAAAATGGTGTCAATGGGCACCACTTTAGAGAAACTTGGCACGAGTAAAAGATCATCAAACGTGTACGCTTCTTTTATTACCTTTCCATTAATCATGTTTACTTACCCCTTATAAGTTTTCTATAGTTTATCAAGCGAAGTCATAAAATACAACAGTGTTTATGTAAAAAAGAAAAAAAGATGATGTCATCCCCTTTTTCTTTGGTAGAGCATCACCGGTAAATAGATGATTTGAAAGAGTAGTGCAATTGAAATCACAAACCCAATGACCCAAACATGACCTAAAAAGGAGTAGAGTGGAGCCGCTTCAGCAGGCACTTCTCTTAAAAAGAGATGGTTCGCATCGATTAAAAAATTGATCGGATACATGATGCCAGCATATATCAATAAAATCAAACTTGATTTCAGTAAATCCTTGTAGGTTAAACGAAATTGTTTCACAACCAATAAATAAAGCATGCCTAAGAAAAAGATACCATGATTATAAAAATAGTGAAAATAGCGAAAATGTGGGAAGGTGTATTCTAGGTTAGCGAAAAATAAACTGATGAGCGCTCCTGCAATCGCCCACGGGAAGATGAACTTAAAGATTTTTTCAGAATTAAACCACAAAGCTATGGCTGTAAAATACATCGAAAGTGCGCAGACACCAAAAGGCAGTAATGACGTTTGGAAACCATCACGGATCAGATGCCATCCGTAAAACATCCATTCCATCCATACAAGTGATATGGCTATACCCCTGCGTAAGTAAAGATCAAATTTTGGTGTGATTTTTGATTTAAAGACGATTATCAGGATCCATAAAAAAATAACCATGACAAGCGCCATCAGATGGTGAAAACCAAACCAATCAAAACCGATATAGCGTTCGCTAAACATCCCATCACCTTCTATACCCCTATTATAAAAGAAAACTGTGGGAAATGTATCCCACAGTATGATTTAATCGACAAGATCGAAACCTTGAAATTTAGCCACTTGTTTCACGTCTTTATCACCACGACCAGAAAGGTTAACAACGATGATCTGATCTTTACGCATGGCTTTCGCGCGTTTCATCGCTTCAGCAACTGCGTGAGACGATTCAATGGCAGGAATGATACCTTCCATTTTTGAAAGATAATGAAACGCTTCAACCGCTTCATCATCGGTTGCAGAAACATACGTTGCCCGTTTCATTTCTTCTAAATAAGCATGTTCTGGACCGACACCAGGATAATCAAGCCCTGCAGAAATAGAATATACCGGAGAGATTTCACCATTTTCTTCTAATAAAACCTTGGTCATCATCCCATGGATAACACCAGGTTTACCTAAGGTCATGGTTGCTGCATGATCTTTGGTTTTGATACCNNGCAATGACAGCATCTGGTAATCTGCCTTCTTTTTTAAGCATCTGTTCTTTGATTTCTTTACTGATCACGGATTGAAAATCTTTAACCATTAAAGGATAAGGATGTGGTCCAACCGCAGATCCAATCAAATAGAAGGTATGTTCAAGCTCGGTTGACCATGTCATTAATGCACTATCAACGGCTTCTTTTAACGTCTTTAAACCAAATTCTACGGAAACGACTTTCGCACCTAATAAACGCATACGGTAAACGTTTAAGGCTTGTTTTTCGATATCAACTGCACCCATATGGATTTCGCAGTCCATTTTAAGTAAAGCTGCTGCAGTTGCTGTGGCAACGCCGTGCTGTCCAGCACCTGTTTCTGCAATCAACTTCGTTTTTCCCATTCGTTTTGCAAGAAGCGCTTGCCCAAGCACATTGTTGATTTTGTGTGCACCGGTATGGTTCAAATCTTCACGTTTTAAATAAACCTTCGCACCACCTAAATCTTCTGTCATGTTTTTCGCATAATAGAGCAGTGAAGGTCTATTCGCATACTCGTTTAAGAGTACCTCTAGCTCACTTCTAAACGCTTCATCATGCTTATACGTGTTATAAGCCTCTTCAACTTCTTTGACCGCAACCAAGATGTGGTCGGGAACAAATTGTCCCCCAAACTTTCCAAACTCCATGATTTCCCTTTCCGTCTTAGAGGGTTCTTCAGGATAAAATGAACAAAAAAAGCGATTCATCGTTGGGACGAATCGCTCGTGGTACCACCCAAATTCAAGAAATGTTCATTTCTCCTTCATCGAATACGCCATCATTAAAGACTTTAATATTCTTGTCCGATAACGGGAACTCCCGGCGCAGGCTACTTTGTTCACCCTGCTTCTCATGAGGCCATTCATACCGATCTTTTCTGCTTGTCTTCCACCACCACAAGCTCGCTTTAGAATTGACTTTTGGTATTACTCTTCTCAATCAACGAATTTAACTCTATTATACGTAAATGAAACAAAAATGCAAGCACTTTTATGTCATTTTCATCTTTTAACACACTCTTTTGTAGTTCTTTTTGATGTAACCGATGAAATGAAGGGATCCTGTGATGATCAATACCGTATGCGCAGTCATTTCCCTCTTTAATTTTTCAATCGCGTTCATCGCGTTTGGGATATAGGGATACCCTTCAGTCACCTTTTCTAGATCAATAAAACGCGGATCTGGAAATGTGGTCACAACCACACGGCTTGAGAACGTTTTAACTTTATCAAGCATACCTAAGATGTCTTTATCGCCTAATGCTGAAAATAAAACCCAGATCTCGTACCCTTTAAATGTGGTTTCTGCAGTAACTTTGAGGGCATCGATGGCATGCGTGTTATGGGCACCATCAATATAAACTTGAAAATCAATTTCTTCTAAGCGACCACTCCAAACGGTTGTTCTTAGACCCTTTTGAATGATCTCATGTGTGATTTCAGAAAAAAGATAATGGATAGCTTCAACGGCTAAAAGTGAGTTTAAGATTTGGTAAGACCCACGTAGTGAGACTTGATAGGTTTCACCATGATAACGATAGCGAATTGGTTCACTAGAGATTAAATCGATATCGTTTAAAGTTAATGTCTTCATGGTTGCACCTACGGCAGCAACATGATTTTTAAAATAGAGATGCAGATTCTCATCAACGGTTGTGATGAGATGATTCCCTCTTTTTAAAATACCTAGCTTATTATAAGCAATCGACTCTAAGGTGTTGCCGAGTTGTTTCATGTGGTCAAAACCTATCGATGTGATAAGCGATAGATCATAGTTTAAGATGTTGGTCGCATCCAATAGGCCACCCAATCCAACTTCCATGATCATGACTTCAACATTCTTTTTACTTGCATAAAGAAATGAAATCAAGGTAAGCAGTTCAAAAAATGAGAGTGCTTCACCATAGGATGACTTAAAGTCTTCATTAAACTGATACACCTTGTTTGTGAGTTCCAGTAAGATATCATCTTCAATTTCTTGCATTTGATAGCGTACACGTTCATTAAAACGCACCAAATAAGGCGAGGTAAAGGTCATGACCTTATACCCCGCTTCTATTAAAATGTGCGTAAGATAACTAGCCACAGAACCCTTACCATTGGTTCCTGCGATGTGAATCTTTTTCATTTTGGATAGATCAACACCAAGAAGTCTATAGGCTTCTTTCATGCGATCTAAATCGGTTTTTGGTTTAAACTTGATTTGTACTTCAAGCCACAAAATGGCTTCTTGAACGGTATTAAACATAGGTTTTTAATTTTTCAACCACCATGTCATATTGTTTGAGGTAGGATTGATATTTCTCCTTTTCTGCTTGAAGCTTGGCTTCAGGAGCTTTCTGGACAAAGTTTGGATTGTTCAAAATGCCTTCACTGCGCTTAATTTCTTGTTCAAGCGCTTGTTTTTGTTTGAGTAGTGCTTCCTTTTCCTTTTCAGGATCAATGATGTCGGCTTTATTGACATTCGTGTTAATCGTATCACCTACAAGAAGAATGGAATCAAAGTCATTATTAAAACTATTACTCATCTCAAGATAGGATGCATTTAAAAACTTAGAAAGATGATTTCTATGTGATTTTAACCAATTAAGTTTAAATTTGTTATTGTTTGTATCAAGGGCATATTTAAGTGCTTTTGAAGGTAAAATGTTATTCTCTGCTTTCAAATTCCGAACTTTTGTTATTGAATCAAAAATTGAAATCATAAATTTAGCTGAGTCAGGGAAATTGTACTTAGGATTGACTTTTGGCCAATCAGAAACCATGATGGATTCTTCACTTGAGATTTCTAAGAAAAGTTTTTCTGTAACAAATGGAATGAAAGGATGCATCATCTTTAAAATAGCTTTAAGCACATAAATCAATACTGCTTGTGTATTTTTTCTTGTTGATTTATCTTGTAGACTAATTTTTGACCATTCAACGTACCATGCTGCAAATTCATCCCATATAAAATTATATAAACCTCTGGATGCTTCACCAAATTCAAATTTTTCGTAGTTTCTATCTGCTTCATCAATTACTTCATTCAAGCGGTGTAATATCCATTTATCTACCATTTTTATCTTATTAGGATTAATTTCAACGCTATAATCATCGATATTCATCGTGATAAAACGTGTGATGTTCCAAAGTTTATTGATAAAGTTCCACGAAGATTCAACTTTTTCTTCTTCATAGCGAAGATCGGCACCAGGTGCTGAGTTTGTGGATAAAAAGTAGCGAAGCGCATCCACACCATATCGTTCAATCACATCCATGGGATCGACACCGTTACCTAAGGATTTACTCATTTTTCTGCCATCTTTATCTCGAATAAGTCCATGAATTAAAACTTGATCAAATGGATCAACGCCAGTAAACTC
>DIER01000013.1:0-1660 GCA_002418725.1 Acholeplasmataceae bacterium UBA5769 | reverse complement strand
GTAATATTGGGCCAACCGAGTGTTGAAAAAGGCCATAAAGCAGAAGAAAACCAGGTATCAAGCACGTCTTCATCTTGTATCCAACCTTCACCAGGTGATTCTACTGAAACGATGACTTGACCATCTTTATACCATGCAGGAATACGGTGTCCCCACCAAAGTTGACGGGAAATACACCAGTCTTGAATGTCGGTCATCCAATTGGTGAAAACTTTCTTAAAGCGTGCAGGAACAAACTCGGTTTCTGATCTTTCTAAAGTGATAGCAGCAAGCTCATCCATTTTAACGAACCATTGTAAGGATAATCTTGGTTCAACAACCACGCCGGTACGTTCACTATAACCGACATTGTTGGTGTAGTCTTCAATTTTTTCAATGAGATCTAAAGCCTTTAAATCGTTGAGTAAGGCTTCACGACAACTAAAACGTTCCATGCCTTCATATTGGAAGGCAAGGCTATTCATTTTGCCATCTTCTTCCATACAAAGCGGCATGTTTAAATGATGACGCTTTCCAACTTCAAAGTCGTTGGCATCGTGTGCAGGTGTAACCTTGACGACACCGGTACCAAAACTCATGTCAACGTAGTCATCTGAAATGATGGGAATGTCGACTTTCGTTCCGGGAATGTAAACCTTTTTGCCAATCACGTGTGTATATCTTTCATCTTCTGGATGAACCATGAGTGCTTGGTCAGCAAACATCGTTTCTGGACGTGTGGTCGCGATGACCATATAACCTGATTCATCGACAAAAGGATATCTGAAATAATAAAGCTTTCCTTTGGTTTCTTCATGTTCAACTTCAATGTTTGATAACGCAGTTTTCGCTTCAACGTCCCAGTTGATGATCCTATGACCACGATAGATATACCCCTTTTCATAAAGGGAAATGAAGACGTGGTTAACCGCACGGTTTAAATCATGATCTAATGTAAAGCGTTCTTTGGTATAGTCTAGTGAGTTTCCTAATGCAGCCCACTGCTTACGAATGTGTGATGAATATTCATCTTTCCAATCCCATGCCGTTTTCAAGAAACCTTCACGACCTAAATCATAACGTGAAATGCCTTGTTGTTTTAAACGCTCATCGACTTTAGCTTGGGTCGCGATACCTGCATGGTCCATCCCAGGTAAAAAGAGTGCATCATAACCCATCATGCGTTTTCTTCTAATAATGATGTCTTGAAGCGTGTTATCCCATGCATGGCCTAAATGAAGTTTTCCTGTGACATTGGGTGGTGGAATCACAACCGTAAAAGGTATTTTGTTTAAATCGCCACTTTCGAAATATTTTTTGTCAAGCCAGGTCTGATAACGACCTTCTTCAACTTCTTTAAAATCGTATTTTGTTTTTAAGTTTGTCATTTTTGTCTCTCCTTATAGGTTGTTCTTTTGAGTTCATACATCACGATCTCGATTTGTGAGTGATCGTAATGTTCCCTAAACTCATGGTGGGTGTAACTAAATCCGGTTTTTTCGATCACACGTTTGGATTGAAGGTTGTTTTTCGCGTGACCGCAAAGCACCTTATCTAACTCCAATACGTTAAACGCGTAATCCAGGACAGCGTATACCGCTTCTACCATCAATCCACGACCCCAATAGGGTTCATCTAACACATAACCAATCTCTTTTTGGTTTTTAATCGCGTTATCAAA
>DIER01000028.1 GCA_002418725.1 Acholeplasmataceae bacterium UBA5769 | reverse complement strand
CGTGAGACAGTTCGGTCTCTATCCGTCGTGGGCGTTGGAGATTTGAAGGGAGCTGCCCCTAGTATGAGAAGACCGGGGTGGACATACCACTGGTGCACCAGTTGGCCTGCCAGGGCCACAGCTGGGTAGCTATGTATGGAAGGGATAAACGCTGAAAGCATCTAAGCGTGAAGCCCACCTTGAGATGAGATCTCCCAATTTAGTAAGACCCCTTATAGACGATGAGGTTGATAGGATGGGTGTGGAAGCGCAGCGATGCGTGAAGCTGACCATTACTAATAGGTCGAGGACTTAACCTTGCAGTTTACGAATAATTTATCTAGTTTTGAGAGATGTCTGGTGACGATGGCGAAGTGGACACACCTGTTCCCATCCCGAACACAGAAGTTAAGCACTTCAGCGCCGACGATAGTTCCAAGGAGCGAAAATAGGTCGTTGCCAGGCAAACCTCACTTATATTAAAAAAATGACTCTTACATTTAAGTAGCGTCACCCTCATGAAGTGCCTACATAGCTCAGTTGGTTAGAGCACCTGACTGTTAATCAGGGGGTCCTAGGTTCGAGTCCTAGTGTGGGCGCCACTTAAATCAAACAACGGCACATGCCGTTTTTCTTTTATATAGGTATAAAAAAAGCATATGTCAAGTTGACATACGCTTCTTTTTTTATTTAAGTAAGAGTCTTAAACTATTTAAGATAACCAAAATCGTTGACCCTTCATGTGCAATGACACCTAAGGGAAGTTCAATGATTCCAAAGACGTTTGAGATAAGTAGAAATGTAATGACTGATACAGAGAATATAATGTTTTGTAAGGTAATGCGTCTTGTTCGCTTAGCAAGAGATATTAATTTAGGAATACTGTCAAGCTGATCATTCATAATCACAATATCTGCTGTTTCTAGCGAAACATCAGTAGCAGTACCCATAGCAACCGATACATCAGCGGTAGCTAATGCTGGTGCATCATTAATACCATCACCAATCATCATGGATTTACCTATTTTTTCTTGATAATATTTGATTCGCTCAACCTTATCACTTGGGAGTAAATCAGATTCAAAGGTTTCAATACCGGCATCTTTTGCAATGGCATAAGCTGTATATTTATGATCACCAGTGAGCAGAATCGGTGTTATGCCTAAGTGCTTTAAGTCTGTTGTCACCTGTTTAACGTTTTCTCTGATGGTATCCATCAATGCTACAAAACCAACAACAACACCATTTTTGATGATTGAAACATTTGAATGACCTAAGGTATTACAACGATCAAGTTTTTCTTGAATGTCTGGGTGTATGGTTGATTCGAAACGACCAATTTGCCAGAGATTTTCATCAATCTTGACTTCCATTCCGTGACCAGAAACTTCACGTGATTTAAGATTTGTCATCACATAGTCTTTTCCTAAGTGATCCGTAATCGCCTTCGCGAGGGGATGCGTGGACTGTTTTTCAAGTGTATATAAGATGGAAAGTACTTCTTTTTGATCAAGTGATTCTAAAACTTCAACTCTCACGACATGTGGCACACCGGTTGTGATGGTGCCTGTTTTATCAAACATCACTGCTTTCACACCAATAAGCGTTTCTAAAGGGTGTCCACCTTTGATTAAAATTCGTTTTCGTGCTGCATTGGATAATGCAGAAAGCATCGCGGGTGTTATGCTTGCAACAAGTGCACAAGGAGAACCAACAACTAAGACGATAACACCACGATTGAAAGCATAAGCGCTTGTCCACCATCCAAACATTGGAGGAACAACCATCAACGTTATCGCGAACAAAATAACGACATAAACATACCATTTTTCAAATCGATCGATAAAGGATTGAGACGTTGTCTTTTCGGTTTGAGCTTTTTTTACAAAATCAACAATTTTTTGTACGACAGACTCTTTTGGATCCTTGGTCGTTTTTACGATAATGAGCGATTCAACATTGATAGAACCTGCATAAACGCTATCACTAACTGTTTTATCGACAGGAACAAACTCACCTGTAATCGCAGCCTGATTCAACGAAGAACTGCCTTCGATAATCAATCCATCCACGGGGACCATATCGCCAACTTTGACAATAACCTCATCCCCAACACTGAGTTCAGAAACTTGGACTAAAACTTCAGTGTCTCCTACTTTTTTGGTTGCTGTTTGTGGTGCAAGCTTTAATAAACTTGTTAGGGCTTTTTCTGATTTTGAAGTTGCATAAGATTCTAAAACACCGCTGATGGCAAAGATCATAATTAAAATGGCACCTTCGGAATAATCACCCACAACAAATGCACCAAGTGCAGCTAGAATCATTAATATTTCAACATTTAGTGATTTGTGTTCGATGGTTTTTTGAATACCTTCTTTAGCCTTTTCAAAACCACCAATGATAAAAGATAGCCCGAAAAATAGAGGGACGTAAAACGAACTTGGCATCAGTCCATTAAAGATAAAGCCAAGCATAATAAATATCATAGAGATAATGAGAAGTGTTACTTCAACGATAAGTTGTTTTCTAGTCATGATGACCTCCTATAAAAATCTATATATATTTTATCATATGACTATCAGATATGTATAAATAAAGCACCATATTATTATAAATAAACCCTCTATTTATAAAAGAAATGATTTAAGGTGGATTTATAAAACCTAAACCACAAATGACACGCTTTATATAAATGGTTTTATCATCATAAAAATAACTTTTTTGGTATACTATTTACAGGAGATGATAAATATGAATTATATCTATGAAAATCACGAAATATATGTCAAGAATGAAGAAGGGAAAATGATTGTTCACGCAACATTTCCATGGATTAAAGAAGGTGTAGTTGTTGTTGATCATACCTTTGTTGACCCTTCACTAAGAGGTCAAGGGATCGCATCACAACTCATGCACGAAGTCTATAAGCATGCCAAAAACAAGGGGTATAAGGTCGTAGCAACCTGTCCATACGCTGTTGTTTGGTTTAAAAAACACCCAGAATTGACCGATATTATCGATGAAGAAGTTCAAGCGACATTAGCACCAGAATGTCAAATATAACCGTGGGAGATTACTCGTGAAACAACCACTTTTAATTCTCGTTGCCGGTGGTTCGGCGTCAGGTAAAAGTACCGTTGTTCAAGAAATACTTGAAAAAGCGGGTCTTGATGATGTGCTTATTATCAAACATGATGACTACTACCTAGATCAGACGAACTTACCTCTTGAAGTTCGTTATTTAACCAACTATGACCACCCAAGTTCACTCGACAATAAATTATTATACCAACATTTATCCGCTTTATTAGAAGGACAAAGTGTTGACAAACCAACCTATGATTTCGTCAATCATACCCGAAGTACGATCGTAGAACATGTTGAACCAAAACCGATCATTATCATCGAAGGTATTCTCATCCTTGAAAATGAGAAAATTAGAGACTTATCAAATATTAACATTTTTGTAGAACTCGATGATGATACGCGCTTTATACGTCGTATGTTACGTGACATGCGTGAGCGCGGGCGTTCATTAGAAAGCATTATCACACAATACGAATCAACCGTCAAACCGATGTATCATAAACATATCAAACCAACAAAACGTTATGCCGATGTCATCATTCCAAATGATCGTAGACACGACATCGCCGTTGATTTAATCGTCACCAAAATCAAACAAATTATTGGAGAACAATCATGATTTTAGTTGTCGCAGCGATGCAAGAAGAAATTAAAGATGTGGCTAAAATGCTCCAGCCGAACACACATTTAATCGTGACAGGTGTAGGAAAAGTGAATGCGTCTCGCGCGCTGACAGAAGCCATTCAAAAAGAACGTATTGAACTGATTTTTAATATAGGTTTTGCAGGAGCCACAAAACCTTTTCAAGTGGGTGATCTTGCGATTGTTAATCAGTCAAGATATCATGATTTTAATCTAACGATGTTTGGATATGAACCAGGACAAGTCCCAGGGCATCCTGCCTACTTTGAAACGGATCGTCTTTGGTATGATAAAATAAGAAAGATGATGCCAGATTTAAAGGAAGGTACGTTACTCACCGGTGATTGTTTTATGTCAGGAACCGCAGATGAACACTTATTGTTCGATATGGAAGGTGCTGCACTTTATCAGGTGGCACATCATTACCAAATACCTATGGTATCTATAAAAATCGTATCTGATGTTATCACCATGGATAAACACATAGAGTCATATCAGTCATTTGAAGCATCAAAAGGTTCACACATTCTAAATCAGGTTTATCAAACCATTTTTGGAGGTCAAAAATGAAAGGGTTACTTGTTTTAAGTCATCATGTTGAAGATGGCGAAGCACTCACCACGAGAGCGCTATTGAGACGTGCTGGATTCGATGTGGTCACCATAACCTATGAGAACACACTTGACATCGAAACTGCATTTGGTCTATCGGTAAAAGCTGATTTCTTTGCACATGACATCCATTTAGATCACTATGATTTTGTTGTTATTCCCGGTGGAAAATATGTTGCACACGTTGTAGATCAAGATATTCATATTAAAGAGCTTGTTAAATATTTCCATAAAAAACAAAAATGTGTAGCTGCCATCTGTGCTGGACCACGATTTTTAGGTCAAGCAGGTATACTTGATGGTATCCATTTTACAGCCTATACCGGATCAGAAAAAGATGCACCCAAAGGGTTTTATCATCCCGATAAGAAAGCGATGACAGATCAACATATTATCACTGCACGTGGTGCGGGAGCTGTGTATGAATTTGTCTTTGACATCGTGAAGTATTTTCAAGGGGAAGAAAAAGCACAGGCTTTACTCAATCAAATACTATATTAACATTAAGGAAAATTTATGAAACATCGTTTTAGTGCACTTTTTTGGCCAACATTAATTGAGTTGCTGTTCTTCATGCTGATGGGGACGATTGATACACTGATGTTGTCGAACTATAGCGATTATGCTGTCGGTTCAGTCGGTAACTCCAATACACTGATTCAAATGTTTGCGGTTCTATTGCTCGTCGTAGCCAATGGGGTCGCAGTTTTAGTGTCTCAATATCTAGGTGCTAAAAAAGAAAATGTTGCCTTTCGTGTTATTGGCAACGGCATGATTTTAAATCTTTTGGTTGGTATCATTCTAACCTCGTTACTTTTTACCTTTTCAGCCGATCTCCTTCGTTTAGTTAAAACAGAAGAAGTTCTTTTTGAAGGATCATTAAGCTATTTAAGAGTCGTAGGATTATCCTTGTTTTTTGTTGCGATATCTAACGTTGTGACCGCTTCACTCAGAAGTTATGGCCACGCCAAATATATTACCTATGTCGTAATTGTTGCAAACATACTAAACATCATTGGTAATGCGATTCTTATCAATGGTTACCTCGGCTTTCCTAGATTAGGTGTTTTAGGTGCTGCCATCTCAACCTTAATTGTCAGAAGTCTCATGGTGTTTGTTTACTTGACGATTGCATATAAAGTGATTGGTCTACGTCCAAAACACATCAAGTTTAGTCTGGATACGACCAAACAAGTTCTTCGCATCGGCTTACCTAGTGCACTTGAATCTTGGACCTACACCGTCATGCAAGGCATTATCTTAAGTATGATTAACACGTTAGGAGCTGAGTATACAACAGCGCGAACGTATATCAATACCATCCTCACGTACATCTATATTTTTAGTTTAGCTTTTGCTGCAGCGAATGCCGTGATGACAGGTTATTATATCGGTGAAAGAGATTTCAATAAAGCACACCGAGAGACGCTCAAAACAGCCTTTAGAAGCTTTATTGTTGTTTTAGGTATGACACTCATTGTCAACCTGTTATCCGGCGTTATACTGGGTTTATTTACACAAAATGATGTGATTATTCAAACCGCACGTAGAGTCCTTTGGATAGCTATCATCCTCGAGTTTAGTCGTAGTTTGAATCTTGTTTTTATCCAAGCTTTAAGATCAGCTGGAGATACCACATTTCCGCTTGTCATGGCTATTTTTAGCATGTTAGGTGTTGCTGTACCGATGGCGTATTTATTAGGACTTCATCTTACTTTTGGCTTAATGGGTATTTACATTGCTTATGCTATGGATGAGACGATTAGAGGATTTATGATGTATACAAGATGGCAATCCAGACGATGGGAAAACAAAAGTAAGTACATCGAATTGACCAGTTAAAACACTCAAAAAAACAAAGTTTTTATTTGAATGAAAATTGATGAAAAAAGCCAAGAATTTGTCTTGACATTTCGTCATAAATTGGTATAATTATATATGCGCTTAGACGTTGGCCCGTTGGAGAAACGGTTAAC
>DIER01000042.1:3554-77438 GCA_002418725.1 Acholeplasmataceae bacterium UBA5769 | reverse complement strand
ATAAACTCGTAATTAGATTAAAATGGCGGAGGAAAGGGGATTTGAACCCCTGCGCCTTTTACAGCCTACGAGCTTTCCAAGCCCGCCTCTTCAGCCACTTGAGTATTCCTCCATGTAATGGTGCACCCGACATGAATCGAACATGCGACCTTAACCTTCGGAGGGTTACGCTCTAATCCAACTGAGCTACGGGTGCACATCATGTCGCAATCACTATTTTATCAAATAGATGACCGTTTGTCTAATGTTATTTTCATTTTCTATCGAATCTTTTCATCGAAGTTCCCTGAACCTCTTCTATGAAACTCATTAACCACTAAATATATAATATTTACTGTCTATCTTTATCAATTGTAAAGAAAGTGATATAATCATGTTAGTCGTTTTTTATCAAGGGTATATATCACGTAGGAGGAGCCATGAATAACCGTATCTTTAATCGTTATGAACGTAAATTTTTAATCACGAAAGATACGATGAACGCATGTATTGCTCATTTTAAAAACTATCTCTCCCATGACCCCTATTCAACAGATGGAAAGCACTATACGATCTATAACCTTTATTTTGACACCAAGGATTATAGCATCATTCGAAATTCTGTTCAAAAACCTACATACAAAGAAAAATTAAGATTAAGAACTTATGCCCACCCGCTATCAGACGATAGTGACGTTTTCTTAGAAATCAAGAAAAAACATCATGGTCGTGTGAACAAAAGACGCGTTACCATGACCTATAAGCAGGCTAAAGATTATTTATCAAAACACCTGATGCCTGACCTTGAAGGCTATGATAGTCAACAAGTGATGAAAGAAATAGACTATTTTATTTCTCTTCATAAAGCGAAGCCTGGTGCTTATATTCGCTATGATCGTATCGCATTGTTATCTGAGCATGATGATTTAAGAATCACATTTGATTTCAATATTGTTTACCGAACTAAAAACTTATCATTAGAAAACCCAGAAGGTAAATTGATTTTACCTTCTGAAAATCATGTTTTAATGGAAATCAAATCCGATAATAACTTTCCTTTATGGCTTGCTAAGTTCTTATCACTACACAAAATTTATAGCCAATCGTTTTCAAAATACGGAAAAGCTTATGAAGATTATATAGGAGGAAACACCGATGATGACATTTTTTACAACGATTGACTTAACCGACATGACGGTTGGTAAAGTCATTCTCATTTTACTCATTTCAACGCTTTTAGGAGGTGTGATCTCACTGATCTATGCCTTTACACATCGTAAGACGGTTTATGATCACGCGTTTAACACAACCTTACTGCTTTTACCTCTTGTGGTATCTATCATTATCATGCTTGTTTCCAATAACATCGCAAGAGCTTTTAGTTTAGCAGGTGTCTTTACCCTTGTTCGATTTCGTAGTGCCATTACAGACACCAGAGACATCACCTACATCTTAAGTGCCGTTGGGGTTGGTCTTGCCATGTCTTTAGGCATGATCACGTATGCCTTGATGATTACAGCATTTATTGCCATCGTTTTAATTTTGATCAATGTGTTTAAACTTGACATCCAAAGAAAAACACACGCTAAACTCAAAATTATCATTCCTGAAAATCTTAATTATGCGCATGTTTTTGATGATGTATTTCATAAGTATGTTGAATCCAGTCAACTTTCACGCGTGAAAACAACTGATTTTGGGACAATGTTTGAGTTAACTTATTTGATAAAACTGAAAGCGAACATCGATCAAAAAGCGATGATTGATGAACTGAGAGTTCGAAATGGTAACCTTTCGATTACCCTAACAACTGATTATATTTCCATCATTTCTGAATAGAAAAACTTCCTCTTTCGAGGAAGCTTTTTTTTAGAACCAATGTTTGAAAAACGATTCTGTAAAGTCTTTCATGAATGCTTGGATATCTTTGAAGAATTTATCCTGCAGGTCAAATAACGATTCTCTTGAAACAAGTTCATGTCCCTTACTCTCTTTTGACTTGTCTTCTAGCAAAGCTTGATCCTTACGTTTTGATTCAACATGTTTGGATGATGCATTGGATTCAGAGATGATGACACCATTATAAATGACATGATGTGTTTTTTCTACATTGAGCATCAACATATCTTTCTCTTCAGTGCGTTCTTCTTTGTAGGCTTGAAGTGCAAACTTCACACCATCAAACCGCTTTGAAAGATCTTTGATACAATCTAGAATGGTATCATTCGATGTAAAGTTAATGACATCATAGCCAATCTCTACATCACGGATTTCTCCTTTAAACGAAGGGGAAATCTTTTTAAAATCCAAACCTTTTGAATCATCTTTCTTACCTGGGTCAAGGAATGCTTTGATTTCGAGGACATCTTCATCAGATCCAAGAATTCTGAGTCTGTTTTTAATGGTCAACATACTCTCACTCCTTTCACTTCTATTTTACATCTGGCACTCTTTATTGTCAAGTGCCAATGTTTCGTTTTTTTAACAAAAAAAGCGAGAAAATCTCGCTTCGTGTGTTCAATGGTCGGGACGACAAGATTTGAACTTGCGACCCCTTGCACCCCATGCAAGTGCGCTACCAAGCTGCGCCACGTCCCGGTCCTTAGACCCTTATTATTGTAGCACAACTTGTTGCTTTATGCAACTGGATTTATTGCATTAGCATTGGTCTTTATCCTCTTATTTTGCAAGAGATCCCATAGGATCCCATGGCTTTAAGATGGTTGGTTTTTCTTCCCATGCCTTGATTTGCGATTCAGAAAGGTATTTCTTGTGTACAACTGCTTGATAGACATATCGGTCAAACCATGTATCTGTCATCAAATAATATCCTTTATTGCCGTTTGAATCACCCCAAGAGTTTTCAATCTTCCAACGGTTAGGTCTACCTTCATCAAGGTTAACAGCTGTGATGACCATGGCATGATTCATGGATGAACTGCTATAATCAAGCTCATCTTCTTTGGTCATGTATAAACTCATTTCAAGCATTTCTTCATAATCAAATTGTTCATCATCCCAAACACCAGAGGTTCGGTCACCATACCGTGCCACATCCGCACCAAACCAGACAAGTTCCTTGTTTAAAAGCTGTTTTAGGACAAGATCTTTAAACTGATCCATGTCGAGGTTTAAATACTTGATATCTCTACCTTCAATGACATTACCTAAATAAGCCACACTATATGTTTTCATAAAGGGTTTATCTTTGGTTGGTGCATGAATGATGGATATGTAATCTTTTAAAATATCCTTCATGTATTCTTGATAGAAACGTTGTGGTGTTAAGTTCTTGATGATTTGATAGGTATCGTTTGCGACAACTTCAAAGTTAAATGTTTGTGGTGGCATACCAAAATTGGTCACTAAAAAGGTATACAGTTCATCTAAGGTTTGACGTTTTAATGCAGGTATTTCATCAGTTAATCCATCCTCAACAAGATGTCTTGCGTTGGCGGCATACTGACGAAGTTTGACATTAATAATACGGTTCATGAAGCCAGTGTTTGATGAAGATGCTGTCTCCATCATCGCCTCTTTGGGTACCACACCATATTTCTCTACGAGACTGACAAACATGTCCCATTGACCGCCATCTTGAATACCTGTTTTTAAAATGTGTTGTAACGTGCGATCGTCTTGATCACAGGTTAAAAAGTCATCCATGATTTCAATGAAATAATTGATCTTCTCAAGTTTATCGTAAAAAGCGGTATAATTTTGTGACAACTCAAAGTCTTTTAAACCAAATTGGTTGGCAACCATTTCTCTCAGCACGTTTAATCCAGCAAATATCCAACAACGACCGGATTGCTTTTGATACGTGACGGGTAACGTCTTGATCTCATTGGAAAATTTGAATTGTGTTGCTGGTTTTTGTTCTAACTTTTCGAACAAGCCTTGAAGTTCATTTTTAACAATGACACGGCTTAACGCACGTTGAACCGGTTTCTCTTGATAATTGGATGCTAACTGCTCTAAATCCTTAAAGCTAATCTTTTTCATTTGCTCCCCTGCTTTCTATTTTGATGAAAAAGATGGCCTCGCAGGGCCATCTTCATTAGACACGTAATAAACGATCATCCTTAAATGTTTCAACAATCGCGTAGTCATTATCTTTGACAATAACTAGACTTGTGTTCACGTAATTGATGATGTTGGATACACGTTGTGGTGGTACCGCAATTAAGAGTTGAATCGATAAACTGTTGTAGAATTTCATCATCGCATCAATTCTGGATTCATCCATGTTATTGAATGCTTCGTCAAATAAGACGATGCAACCTGAATCCACACGACGGTTTTTGGTTAAGAGTTGTTGGAAGGACGCAGCAATAACAATATAGAAAGGTACTTGCGTTTCCCCACCTGATTTTTCTTTGGATACTTTCGAAAAATATGATTTGTTTCCATTTTTATTCGTGACTTCAATGTCATACGACATGTAGTTACGATAATCTAAATACTTATAGGTCAACTGGTCATATTCTGGATCATTGGATGCGATTTTCTCAAAGAGTTCCATCAAAATTTGTTCATTTTTCTTACTTAACCCTTCGGTAAATAACGTATGCTTTTGAATCGCCTCATTGGCCATGATGATCTCATAGTAAACCTTGTAATCAGGGCTTTCAGAAGCTCTGTAGATCAGTTGATAGGAATCACTACCAAAGGTCTTATCGGTTAATGCATAGTTAAGTTCTTCGATTTGCTGCTGGGCATTCTCAATCGATGCTCTAAGTTTACCCACAAACTCTTCTTTAAATCCGGTTTCTGAATTTCTTCTGAGTTCAGAAGCTTCAATCTCATAACGAATCAAATCGTTGTTTCTAATCTTTTGTGCTTCCTGTTCGTAGGCGATTAATGAATCAAATTCAGGTGATGCACCGAAGTGATAGTTGATGTTGAAGAACTTCATCTGGTTGATGAGATCTGCTTCCCCTCTGACGATCTGTCCAGTCAAACTGACGTTTGATTGCGCAAGATAATCGGTAATCTGATCATGGTCGTGTTTCATTTTCAGTTTCAACGCATAAAACTGGGTGTTGGCAAGCGACAACTTCTCAGGATGCTTCAGCGACAAGATTTTTTGTTCTTTCGCATACTGTTCGATTTTGAGCTTGATATCGTCGATTAAATCATAGACACGTTGTCTGTTTTCACGAAGTGTTGCTATCTCACCCACAAGTTGTTCAGAATCTAAGCGAAGTTGTCTTCGCTGCTGTCTTGCACGTTCGATTTGTTCATCTAATTTTTGAATGTTTTTATCTTTGCCAAGCGATTGAATTTGTGATTCAATTTGTGTGTATTCTTTTCTCGTTTGCTTAATTAAATCCAAATATTTGAGCTGACCTTGATGCACAAGTTGGCTTGACTTTGATTGGTTCAATAAACGCATGATACGATCATTTTTATCCGATAAATCATAAAGTTTATCCATTTTAGATTCCAAAAGTGACAGTTGTTTTTCTTCCATCTCAAGTTGGATGGTTGTCGCTTGAGATCCGATATAGGGCACTTCATAAGTTCTTGGATTAATCTGACGCGCGGTAAAATTGCTATAGGTCATACACGAAGGTGTGATCGCACGGTTATAATTTTTTAAATCTTGAACATTTTCAACACAGTATGTGTTATTCATGATCATGTTTACATAGTAACGGGCATAAAGATGATCGGTCGTTACCTTTTCTGCCAGTGTTCCAGGATTGACTTGTTCAAAAGCATTGAGTTTTTGGGTATTGACAAGCCCCACGCCATAAATCTTTTGTTCAAATTTCACACGGTCATAGATATCGAGTGCATCACTAAAGTATGTTGGATCAACGATGATATCAAACCGTTGTGTGGATAAATAACCTTCGAGTGCATGTCGCCATTTTTCGTCATTGATTTCTATCATTTCGCAAAGTGGACGCACTCTGATCTCCTTGTGATAATGTTGGGAGAGTTCATCGTTCAGTGATTTAATAAGCGCTTCAACATAGGGTGGATAAGTTTTAACATGACGTTTAAGTTGATTCACTCTGGTTTGAGAAATCCGAATCTCATCAGATAGCGTTCTTTTTTCTTGTTCAACTTTATCTTTTTCAGCAAAGTAAGCTTGTTTATAAGCTGACACTTCAACATCAAGTGCTTGAAGATAAGATTCGAGTTCATCAGCTTGGAGTTGTTCATCATTTGTTTGCATGTAATTAACAAACGCTTTTAAACTTTGACTTGGCAATAAGTTGACCAATTCCTTGATGGCATTAAATTCTTTAATTAATAAATCTTTGAGTTGTTCAATCATCTCTTTTTGAGATTCGTATTCATTCGCTTTTTTCTTTAACGCATCTTGATAGGATTGTAGTGTTCGAGATAAGTCTGAATCGTTTTTCGCACGCTCAAGATTTAAAATGTTTTGTTCGACTTCTTCCATCTGATCATCAAGTTGTGCCTTAGCATCACGTAAATAATCCAGTTTCTTGTCAATTGAAAGCAACTTTTGTTCTTGATCTTTCATGAACGCTTCACGTTTTTCAACCCAGTTCAGTTGATCAATGATCTGATTGATATCTTTCTGATCTTTATTTTGTGTGATATCCTCACCGGTTTGAATGATGGCATCTAGTTTTTCTAACTTTTCACGATCACGTTTGATTTGTGCTTCAACTTTCTTTAACTGAGCGACGTTATTTTTAAGGGATTGAATATCGATGGGATCATCGTCAAGCAAAAACTCGAAAACGAATGCTTGTAAATCAATCGAGCGGAAAGCCAATGCTTTAGGCAAGATTTTAGCGTATTTTGTCGCATCCATGCCAAAGAAACGCGCGAGTGCATCTCTGTATTTCTTCTGCGATTCAAAAGGTGCAAACTCAACTTCAATGGACTTGAGATATGCTTTCATACTCTTATAGTCACGTGGGTATTTTTTCTCTAAAAATAAACCGTCGTGTATCGAGACGTTATCTAAAAGATAAAAACGTTCTTTGAGTTGTCCACCTTTGGGTAAATCTAAGATGACACCAATGGTGCTAAACTTCTTTATTTGCTCATCAAAAAACTCTAAAGCGACGTGTGAGATCACGTCTCCATTGCGTAAGTATTCCTTGTTTTCAGCACCAATACGACCTCGAATGTAACCCTCAAGGGTACGTCTCGCATCATCGGTTGCTGCAATGTTAAATTTTGCGCCACTTCTACCGCCAACAAATAGGTACTGCATCGCATCTAATAGGGTTGATTTACCTGAACCATTTTCCCCAGAGATGAGTGCATTGTCCTTGATATCGATGGTTTGGTTAGAGAATAAGTGCCAATTGATCAGTTTAATCTTCGTCAGTTTCTTCACTTTCGTCACTTCCTCCTTCCATGTAACCCTCAAGTTTTTGAATGATTTCCTTGATAGAATCTAAATTTGTTACGTACAAAATGGTTGGATATATCTTGATACGCGCATCATCATGTAACCCACGATCAATATAGTCAATGATGTTATAACTGCGTAAAAAGGATAAAGCAGGTTTAAGCTTATCTTTGGTGATACGCTTATTATCTAAATAGCCAATACGCGACAGTTCATCATGAATTTCATGCAAGAAAATTTCGACATTCTCATCGAGCGTCACATAATCTTTTTTGCGTTGATATATGATGCGTATGACAAGCATCAACACGCTTTCGGTTTTTCTTAATCGCATATGGTTAAAGAGGTTATTGTTTTGAATATAAACCACTTCATCTTCACGCTTAATGTCTAACGTAAAATCAGTGAGTTCAAAGAATGCTTCAAAGGCTTCTTTAAAGGCAAGAATAAAGCGATAGTCATTGGTATCTCCGGGCTTTTTCTTAGTGATGTAGTTGACTTGAAAGAGTTTATTAGTGATACGTGAAAAAATCGCTTTTTCGCCTTCTTTTAACGCACCATATTCTTCATTGAATTGTTTTAATGCTTGTGCCTTATTCATCGTCTCACCTCTTTAATTTTGAAATTTTGGAAGGTAACAAAATTGTTTTTACATTCCTTACCTAAAAGCTCTATATCGTAGTGCATACCCACAGATTTAGAATAAAGGAAAATCAAGATCAGTTTCACAAAATCTTCTTGGGTTTCAATTGGAATATGTTGTGCTTCGATCGTTTTTTCTCCGTTTAAGAGATGTCTAACGTGTTCATCGATTTCCTTTTTACCATAGATATTATTTTTTAAAAGAGCTTTAATTTTTTCTCTGCGGTATTCTTCACTGATCATGTCATCGTCAAATGTGATTTCTTCAATGACAGGTTCCGCTCTCATGCGCCGTTGGTTATAAAGTGACCCTGTATCTAAATTTCTCATTTGAGAGATAAAGAATAACTGGTTATAGTTAACTTCTTTTTGGGTCAAGATAATTTTAAACAAGCGATTAAAGATACCTTCAATGTCATCAGACTGGTTTGTCAAGAATAAAATCTTTGCTGCAGCCGCA
Source organism: Acholeplasmataceae bacterium UBA5769 (assembly GCA_002418725.1). Taxonomy (GTDB): domain Bacteria; phylum Bacillota_I; class Bacilli_A; order Acholeplasmatales; family Acholeplasmataceae; genus Peloplasma. Next base: position 69,006 of record DIER01000042.1, on the reverse strand, counting down.
CTGATATATTGCTCGTTTTTACGGTCGATGGCTAAAATGAGATGTTCAAGAGACGCAAATGAGTCAGTAATGTAGCGCAATCTGTCTTCAATGTAATGAAATGCTTCATTGTAGTCATCCATACGCTTAACACTTTGAACTTTAAAGGCTAACTTATCCATCAAGTCTTCACTGTTTTGAAGACGATTGATTGATTCTAAAATCGATCGCTTATACCGTGGTAATGAATCGGTTGTTTTTAAATTGTAGTAAGCAGAATCAAAAAAATTCTGTTTATATTCAACCAAGAGTTTTTCTAACAGATGATGAAGGTCATTCTTATTGTGCTTTTTCGTGATGTCATAATAATAACGATAAATGTTTGCCTTCAGTGATTTCAGTTTTCTTAAAATATCTTGCGTCTTCTGATACGCCTGTTCTAAAACACCAATGCCTTCATCAATATTAAAACTAGACAAAAGAGAATACACGGTATAAATCTCTCCCGTATATTCGCTTTGGCGATTTTGTGCGATGTTTTCAAGCATATCAATGAGTTGAATGGAATAATCAAAAAGATTGAGTGACGTTTTATAATCGCCCAATTCTTCTTCACCAAGCCAACCGTTCTTCTTTAGTACAGAAATGACATGGAGCGCTTTTTGACGTGAGGTGCGGGCGACTTCATCGTCTTCCATATCTAAAAATTCATCCTGAGGTTGTTCATCAAAATAATCGATGAGCCTCTGGATGATGATTTCACGGTCCCCCTGAAAAGCGTCTTCAACGGTGTCAATCGTATGATAAATGATGAAGATGCAATCGACATAAGTCTTTTTATTAGGGGAGGAGAGCACACTGAAAAAATTCGGGTGTATCGTGTCAAACAGATGTGCCATCATGTCCTCCTTTATTTTTATAAAATAAAAAATATGAATTTCATATTCATTGTAACATGAATGATTCATATTTTCTATTTTTTTTGAGTTATTTGTTCTTTCCAAGCGATATTCTAATCTTTTTTCCGTTGATAACCTTACCATCAAGTTCTTCAAGACGCTTGACTGCTGCAGGATGAATTTGGAATTCTGTGTCTTTTTTATTCATGACAATATCCCCAATATTCTTTGGAAACATATCGGCATGCTTCTTGAATAAATCAAGGAGTTGGACTGGACGAATGCCATCTTCTTTACCAAGATTAATGGATGCCATGCGATAGTTTGTACTACCTCTTCTTCCTTCTCTTGGTTCATTGGAATCATACGATGTTCTAGGGGTTCTTGTTTCACCTAAACCTCTTGAACCTCTCGATCCTCTGTCTTGACTGCGACCTTCAAACGAACGTGAGTCATCACGACGTCTTGCCTGTGGAACTTCAATGGGATCATAAGTTTTTGGCATTTCAAGATTTTGTTCAATCAAAGCTGAAATGATTTGATCCTTGGTAAACCCTTCGGCTTCAAGTGTTTCAATCATCACATCATGGGATTTCTCGTTTGCTGAAACAAGATCCTTGATGGCTTTGTAATTGCGCTTTTCCATCTTTTCAGCAATTTCAGCTTCCGTTGGAATCGCTTTTTCAATCATTTTCGCTTTGATAAAGCGTTCAATCATTTGAAGCTTTCCTCTCATGGATGGATAAACAAGGGATACAGACATTCCGGATTTACCCGCACGTCCTGTACGACCAATACGGTGTACGTAAACCTCATCTTCGAAAGGAATTTCATAGTTGATGACCATATCGACGTGAGAAATATCAAGTCCTCTGGCAGCGACATCGGTCGCAATCAAATATTTGAGTTTTTTCACTCTAAAACGGTTCATCACGTAGTCACGTTGTGACTGTTTGAGATCGCCATGTAGCGCATCTGCCTCGTAATGATTTTTTTGCAAATAATCTGAAAGTTGGTCAACATCGGATTTGGTGTTTGCGAAGATAATCGCCGATCCTGGTTGATAGTAATCTAGCACACGAATGAGCAAATGATCACGGTCAGATTTTTTAACATGGTACACAATTTGTTCGATCTTAGAAACCGTTAACGTTGGTGTTTCAATCTTAACGATTTCTGGTTGATGTTGATACTTCTCAGCGACCTTCTTGATGAAAGGGGGAATGGTTGCTGAAAAAAGTGCAGTTTGACGTTCACTGGGTGTATCTTTAAGTAAACGTTCTAAATCTTCTTGGAAGCCCATCTTTAACATTTCATCGGCTTCATCCATCACGAGAACTTTGACTCTTGAAAAATCAATGGTACCTCTATCCTGATGGTCAATCGCTCTTCCTGGTGTAGCAACAACAATGTGTGGCTTTTCTGCAAGAGCTTTAAACTGTTTATTGTACGATTCACCACCATAAATGGAGGTGACTCGAATGGCTTTGTTAAATTTGACTAGTTTAATAAACTCTTTATACACCTGAAGTGTCAGTTCTCTGGTTGGACAGATGATGAGCGCTTGAATGTGGTCATCTGTTAAGTCCAACTTCTCTAAAATAGGAATAGCAAACGCGAAGGTTTTACCTGTTCCTGTCTGTGCTTGGCCAATGAGATCTTTTCCCTCTAACATTTTAGGGATTGCGTGATGCTGAATGGACGTTGTTTCGACCAATCCTAAAGCCTCAATTGCCTGTTTTGTTGTTTCTAAAATCGGTAATTCATTAAATAATAGATTCATCTTTTTCCTCAATTCTTTTAAACCTTATTAACTATACCATAGTTTATGAAAAAATACTATGAAAATCAACGAAATAACGGATAAAACGCTCTGAAAACGAATGTCAATTTCCTTTTTTCAAAAGAAAAAGACTCAGCGAGTCTTTTTACGTTCACAATTTTCTCCTTCACAGAAATCAGTCTTTACGTACGTGATTTTTGCTTGTGTCAAAGCGTCTAAAACATGTTCTTCCAAATGGTAACCTGCAAGCCTAACTTTGCCATCAATACGAATGTGAGGGATTTCAAAAATGCCCTTCATAATGGCATTTTCGCGGTTCATCTGAACTGCATCATAGAAAAGATCACTTGATAAAACCTCATCCACTTTTCCTAAATCAAGTCCAACTTTCTTACAGACTCTTCTTAACACTTCGTGTTTGGATATATCTTGTTTTTCAACGTAATAAGTTTTAAAAATTTGCTTGTTGTACTCAAAGGCTTTTTGGTATTTTTTAGCAAGATGCGACAGACGATGTGCATCGATGACCTTGACAGGTTTTAATGATTTTGGCAGTTCACCAAACATGACTTTAACCTCTTCATCTGTTAAGACGTGATGTTGTGAAAGCACATATTCGAACGTGCAATTTTCGGTAGGCTCAAAAGAAGGAATCATCTCATAACTACGGTATAAGAGTTCTAAATCCTCAAAAGTATATTTTTTATAGAGTTGTTCAATCACCTGATGCTGTTTATAGCATAAGGGTGATAAGTAATCTAGCCAAAATTCGAGTTTCATGGTTGTCATTCCTAACCTTTATATTCATAACTTATTTTACTTGATTAAACCGATTGGTTCAAGTCTTATGCAACCCCTAATCACGTCTATAGACAATCTTATTATCAATGATGGTCATAACGACATGAGGTTTACTAAAAGCTTCCTCTTCCATGTGTTCTATGGCTTGATCTAAGACCGTAAAATCAGCTAAATAACCTTTTTTGATGTACCCACGAGGCGTTATCAAACTTTGTGCATGCGCGGTCGTGGTATAGAGCTTAATGGCTTCAAAAGCAGATAATGCTTCTTCTTTTTGATACACTTGATGATCAACCCTTGATCTTCTAAAGATCGCATCTCTTATGCCTAAAAGCGGATTGGGATTTTCAACAGGAGCATCCGAAGAACCTGACAGTATCAATTGATGATTCAAATACGTTTTCCACGGAAAATGTGCATCTGGTGCTTTTGAAAACAGTTGGTATGCTCTTGGTAGATCAGATGCTAAAAAGGGAGGTTGAATATCAAAAGTCATCGGTCTACCCTTCATTTTGGCTAGGGTCTCATGCATCATCCACGGCGCGTGGATGATACGATCCATTAAACCTTCTTTTGGTGGATATGTATGAAGCAGGTCAACGACTTCATCAAGACCTAAATCACCAATGACATGAACAGCAACAGGTAGCCCATATGATCTCGCTTTTAATAAGACTTCGGTGAAATGGTCTTTACCCATCACAACTTCACCGTTATCCTTGGTTGTTTTGTATGGATCTTTCATCAACGCTGTCTGAGAAGACATGGTTCCATCATAAAACATCTTAACTGCACCTAACTCAAGATAAGGGGATTGAATACCCCATAGTTTCTTTGATTTGATGTAATCATCGATCACTTCATGGTGCATCAACAAATGGGTTCTAAATGGTTTTTTCTTCATGACATCTTCGAAAACCGCATACGTTTCATCAAATCCATTATAGTAAAACAAATCATCGGAATGACCACCGGTGATGCCATACTGATAAAGTGAATCCATCGCTTTTTCAAGCATCATCATCAAACTTTGTTTGGTCTTCTTTGGTATCAAATCGAGCACGTGCTGAGCTTTTAATTCTTTAAGGATTCCTGTGTCATCAGAAACATGAAAGTGGTTTAACGCTGCTTTGCTAAGTGTTAAACCGTGAAAGTCATTGTGTCTTAACAACATGATTTGCCCAGGATAACGAATCTCTAGTTCTTCCGCGGTTATCCCTTGATCCAAGTAACCTTGTGCAAAAAGGTAAGCACTACCCCTAAATTGATCAAGATGTTGAAAGACCATCTGTTTATTGGTGCATGCAGAAAGATTAGGGGTTGCTAAATGTTCACCATAGCCTAATAAATGCAAATGGGCATCGACAAAACCTGGATATAGATGAGCTCCCTTTAAATCGATGATTTGGTCGCATGAACTAAGATCTAGTGCGTCTCCAACATTAACGATGATACCATTTTCAACAACTAGTTGATGATACATCTCTTTTTCATGTAACATCGTATGTATCACACCATTGATATAACAGGTCATAAACATAGCCTCCCATAAAAAACTTCAACCATGATTTTACCATGATTGAAGCTTAATTTCTTCAAGATAGGCTTTAATCATGTCATAAGAAAAGCCTTTTTGATATAATTTTTCTTTGATTTTTTGTTCGAGTTCATAACCACTCAGCTTGGATTGATACGTGTGCTGTATCTTTTGATATGCTTTTTCGAGTAGCATACGTTCATCACCTTGATATTGTTCAACATTAAAATGTAAAGATCGATCAATGACATCATGGTCAAAACCTTTCGCGATTAACTGCATTTTAATGGTTTGAAAGGCTTGTTTTTTGGTCTTTTTCTTCATACTTGTGAGTTTTGATTTAACGAGCGATTCGACGATATCTTTCTCTAGATAATCCGCAAAAATCATTTGGATAATCGCATCTGAAATACCTTTTTCTTTTAACCGATGTTTCATCATCTGAGGACCTTCTTGGTATTGTCTCAAAGAGAGATACATCTTCGCATAAGCTAAATCATCGAGATACTTTCTTTCAATCGCATGATTTAAGACGCGGCGTTGGATAGAGATTGGCACATCACGTGTTGAAAGGATATCCTTCAATTCTTTTACAGTCAGCATTTTCTTTAGTTTAGAAAGTGCGAAACGTAACGTTGATAAGTACATGTTTTCGTTATCAAACGATAAAAAAGTAGCCTCATCTAGGGTGTTACCCACGTTTAGATGATATTTGATGACAAGTTCAGGTTCAACGACGACCACAAGGTCTTCATCAAATGTGACTTCAATGGCCTTCTTTAGTTTCTTTATGCCTGTTATCTGTTTCATTTTAACGGTTTAAAATGATATCTATCACGTGCTGTAATTCTTTATCTAAAGTAAGATCAAATAACATCTCCATGTAGAGATCATGGATTTTTCTCGCTGTTAAAAGATGAATGGTATCTCCTGACAGTTCATGTTCAGTATTGAACTGAAAGACAACATCCTTGGTTTTTTGATCAAAATAGCCATCCGTACGCAATCTGTTTACGCCTTCTAAACCATAATAGATATTGAGGAATGCTTGATAGTTTGATAGTCCTTGATAGACGCCATCCACAGTCATTTCCCCGCGGTAAACCGGCATATCGATGCTTTGTATACCACTATTATCAATGAGATTGACGTGAAGTGGTGTCGTGCTTACATTGAGGTTATCACCGTAAAACCATTCACCTTCGGTATAGACGAGTGCATAACGGATACCTTTGATATCTTGTAATCTGACCTGATTTTGATAAACGCCTTTCCCATAAGTTGGTCTTCCATAAAGTTCATAACCACCACGTGTCTGCAAAGCAGCAGCTAGCACTTCTGCTGCAGAGGCTGAGTGTTCATTCACAAGCACCTTGATGTCATACGGTTTCTTTTGCGCTAAGGCTCCATAAAACCGTTGAACGGTTCCTGTTTTTGGAATCATCGTGAATAGCGGTGCTTCAACGTTTTGTGTGAGAAGTTGTTGTGTGATGCCTGGAAGTACCGAAGAGACACCTTGGTTATGCAGCGCAGTGAGTGCGCCACCAGGGTTGTTTCTTAAATCTAGAATTAACGTTTTACCTTCACCACTTAAAAGTGTGGCTTCAAGTTCGTTTAGTGTGTTTTGGAAAACTTGTGCTGTGCCAGCTGTGCCATCGGATGCACCGGAAAAGCGATCAATTTTGATATAGGCAATGTTGGGTTCACCGAGGTTTAAACTGTAAGCCGTTGGTGTTAAGATTTCTTTATACGTGATGGACACGACATCTTCTTCACCATCAGGATTTAAAATGAGAAAGTTTTTTGTTTCATCTACCTCACCGCTAAGAAGCAACAAGACGTCATTTACGGTATTCAAATCTTTAAAATAAACGTCTTCATCACCATTCTTTATGCCAACAATCAAGTCATTTGGATAAATCTTTTGATGTGCTGCGCCTTGCGGGTAGACATAGCCCACCCGAAGATCACGTGCTTCGAAAACAAAACTTACACCAATGCCAACAAATTTCTCATCATCAAATGGACCTGAGGCTAAAGGGGTTGCCACCAATCTCGTATAAGGATCGTTATTGAGCTCAGCAATCTTGTTGATCGATGCTTCCATGGTGGCTATAAATGCTTGATGAATTTCATCATCATCTAAATCGTAATAATAATAGTTCTCAAAGGACTGGATGATATAGTCAAACATATCACCACTGTTTGTTTGAGGTGAAAATGGGATGATGCGCTGTGCATAAAAGCCTGCAAAAAAAGCCAGTATGACGCTCATTAAAAATAAGATACCAAGTTTTTTGTTTACCATTGTGCACTCTCCCTACTAAAGCCTTCACCAAGGACTTCTTTTGTTTTCGTTACGAAGGTAAATGCTTTTGGATCTGCTTGTTTGATGATGTATTTAAACATATAGAGTTGTGCACGGTCGACCGTACACATGATCATATCTTTTTCTTGTTTAGAATAACCACCAACAACTTTGACTTTGGTGATTCCTCTTTCCAGTTTTTCATAGATCTTTTGTTGCATCATTTCTGTATGATCTGTCACAATGAAAACGGTATAACCCGCTTTGCCTTCAATCGATAACCGATCGATTAAAAGCCCACTGATCATCATGGAGCCTACCGCATAGAGCCCAAGTTGGAAATTGATAATCATCGCAATTAAAATGATGGCCCCATCTGTGATATACATCGCGGTAGAAAATGGCATATGTAAATACTTATGCATAATGTTTTGGACAACATCAATCCCCCCGGTTGTGGCATTATTTCTAATGACAATACCTAAACCAATCCCTAAGAATATCCCGCCAAAAGCAGCACCAATCAACAGTGGACTTTCGGTCATAAATTTCATAAAGTAATCGGCAGGAACCGTTTTTTCGAGGATCCATACGATGGTTGGTGACAAAAGTGTCGCAAAAGCCGTTTTAACAAAAAAGAGTTTACCTAACACTAACCAACCAAGCATCAATAAAACAAAGTTTGCGATATACATGAACAAAGAAACGGGTATGACATCTCTGGTGATGACAGCAACACCCATCACACCACCAATGACAAGATTAAGCGGTAAAAGGAAAAAATAGAAACCAGCAGACATGATCACCACACCTGCTGTTATTTCTGTTACTTCACGAATTTTAGCTTTATTCATTCGCGTCACCTGCCTTCAGATACGCATTGATAAATCCATCAATGTCACCATCCATGACAAGATCGACTTGACCGACCTCATAATTGGTACGATGATCCTTGACCATTTGATAGGGATGGAACACATAAGATCTGATCTGTGAGCCCCAACCGATTTCTTTTTGTTCCCCTTGAATATTTTTTAAAAGTTCTTCTTGTTTGCGTACCTCTTCTTGCATTAACTTTGCTTTAAGTACGCTCATGGCTGCTTCTTTATTTTTTAATTGACTGCGCTCGTTTTGACAGGTGACGACAATACCTGAGGGTAAGTGCGTAATTCTCACAGCTGAATCGGTCGTGTTGACCGATTGTCCCCCTGCACCACCTGAACGATAAACATCAATTTTTAAATCTTCATCTTTAAGATCAATATCGAAATCTTCTTCAAGCTCAGGTAACACATCGAGCGAAACAAAGGATGTGTGTCTTCTCGCATTGGAGTCAAAAGGAGATATACGTACCAAACGATGGACGCCGCGTTCAGCTTTTAAATAGCCATATGCGTAGGCACCTTTGATCAGAAGCGTCACCGATTTTATGCCAGCTTCTTCACCCGCTTGATAATCAAGGACTTCTACTTTAAAGCGTTTCTTTTGTGCATAGCGTAAATACATACGGTAAAGCATGTCAGCCCAGTCTTGTGACTCTGTACCACCTGCTCCGGGGTGTAATTCCAAAATCGCGTTTGCATGGTCATAAGGACCGTTTAAAATGGTTTCAACCTCGAAAACTTTGAGTTCTTCTTGTAGTTGTTCAAGATCGGTCTCTAAGATAGCCCATTCTTCTGTGCCTTCTTCACTGACTTGATACCAATCTAAAAGTTGAAGGTAGCTTTGTTCAATAGCTTTGAACTTGTCAAGCTTTTCTCTGATTTCTGTCGCTTCTTTGGTCACCCTTTTGGCTTCTTTGGTATTTGACCAAAACGTAGGATCTTGCATCTTAAGATTGAGTGCTTGATAAGTTTCCTCAAGTTTCTGTGGGCCTATCGCTTTTCTTAAATCGTTGATGCTTTCCTTAAATTGACTCATGATCTTATTAACTTCATAGGTTTCCACAAAAACACCTCCTTATCGCCAAGGTAAATTACGTTGTGAACGATTCTTTTTAACCTTGGGTTTTTTGGGACGATTATCACTGCGTCCTTCATTGGTTTGTGTATTTTTAACAACGGCTTCACGTTCAACATTATATTGAATTTGGGCACGAATCGCATATCGTGTCACATCATTGGCAATGTTTGCCACCATTTCGTTGAACATCGCTAAACCTTGTTGTTGATAAACAACCAATGGGCTTGTTTGACCATAAGCTTGTAAGCCTACAGCTTGTCTTAATTCACTCATCGCATCAATGTGACGCATCCAGTAAGTATCAATGACACGAAGCATGACAACTTTTAAGAATTCATTATAAATTTCAGGTGGAACCATCGCCTTTTTACGATCGAGTTCCTTTTCAGCAAGTTCTAAAATATACGATTCTAACTCGACTTCGTCTAAGGATTCAAGATAGTCTTTTTGAAGGGTATTGGGCATAAAGATGTTGCCGTTGAAGGTGGCGATGATGTTGTCATCGTCAATCTTAAACTGGTTTTTGCCCACGCTATGAATGAACTGATGCAGTGTTCTTGATAGGCTTTTACGAACCGTATCTCTCACTTGATCTTCAATCGATTCTAACGTTAAAACATCACGGCGTTCTTTATAAATGATTTCACGTTGTTTACGAAGCACATCATCGTATTTTAATACGTTTTTACGTGTATCATAGTTGTTACCTTCAATACGTTTTTGTGCAGAGGCAACAAACTTAGAAAACATTTTCGATGCCAGTGGTTCACCGGTGGTATTCAATTTTTCAAGCATTTCGATACGACGCTTAAAGGTGTCACCACCAAAGCGTTGCATAAGTTCATCGTCTGCAGAAATATAGAATCTTGAATACCCGGGGTCTCCCTGGCGTCCACTACGACCTCTTAACTGATTATCAATACGTCTCGATTCATGACGTTCACTCCCGAGAACTGCAAGTCCACCAAGTGCAACAACACCTTGGCCAAGCTTAATATCGGTCCCACGACCAGCCATGTTGGTTGCAATGGTCACAGAGCCCATCAAACCGGCTTTAGCGACAATTTCAGCTTCTCTTTCATGATTTTTAGCGTTTAAGACTTCGTGATTGATACGTCTTAATTTCAACATTCTAGATAATAATTCTGAGGTTTCAACCGCAATGGTACCAATTAAAATGGGTTGTCCTTTTTGATTGCGCATTTCAACTTCATCACAAAGTGCTTTAAATTTATCTTCTTGGTTTGCATAAATAAAATCAGGTTCATCGTTTCTGATCACAGGTGCATTCGTTGGAACTTCAACCACATCCATATTATAAATGTCTCTAAATTCTTCTTCTTCGGTCTTCGCTGTACCGGTCATCCCGGAAAGTTTCTTATACATTCTAAAGAAGTTTTGGTAGGTAATGGTTGCAACCGTAACGGTTTCCTTTTTAATTTGGACACCTTCTTTAGCTTCCAATGCTTGATGCAAGCCTTCAGAAAATTGACGACCACGTAAAATACGACCGGTAAATTGGTCGACGATTAAAACTTCACCATCTTGAACGACATACTCAACGTCTCTTGCCATGATATGAACAGCACGAAGTGCATTGTTGATGTGATGGACAAGGGTTACGTGGCGTAAGTCATATAAGTTTTCTAATTGAAAAATTTGTTCTGCGCGTTTGATTCCAGAAGGAGTCAAAGCGATCGTTTTCGACTCTAAATCAATTTCAAAATCTTCATCCCGAAGTGATTTTGCAAAACGGTCTGCAGATTGATAGAGGTTATGGTTGTTCTTTTCACCACCAGAAATAATGAGTGGTGTTCTCGCTTCATCGATTAAGATGGAGTCAACTTCATCGATAATGGCATAGGTCAAACCACGTTGTTGAACCATATCTTTGGCATATAATACCATGTGATCTCTTAAGTAATCGAAACCTAATTCAGCGTTTGTTGAATAAAGGATGTCACAATCATAGGCTTCACGCTTTTGTTCACGTGTAATGTCTCTTAAATTTAAACCAACCGTTAAACCTAAAAAACGGAAGAGGTCACCAATGTCCCCTTGCGCTTCACGTTTCGCCAAATATTCATTCACGGTAACAATGTGAACGCCTTCGCCATTTAATGCAGATAAATACGCTGGCATAACAGCGGTCAATGTTTTACCTTCACCTGTTTTCATTTCTGCGATATTCCCGTGGAAAATCGCAACAGCACCAAGTACCTGAACATAATATGGGAAAAGTTTTGTCACACGTCTTGAAGCTTCTCTAACAACAGCAAATGCCTCAGGCATCAGTTGTTCAAGTGACTCACCTTGTTGATATCGTTCTTTGAACCACGGTGTTTTTGCTTGCAGATCAGCATCAGACAAACTTGCCATTTCAGCTTCGAGTGCGAAGACTTTATCCGCAATCTTTCTAGCCTCTTTAAGCTCTTTTTTACCTGGATCAAACCATTTTTTTAGCATAGAAACACATCCTTTTCGTCTTTATTATATTACTATAATAGGGTCATTTTTACAAGCGATTTCATTGTTTATGGGAAATTACCATAATCTTCATTTGATAAAAAAAGAAGGACCCCGATAGGGCCCCTTAAGCATATGAACTTTAAATCTTATGCATGGTGATGAACTTCGATTTTGTTATTTACGTGAACTTCGAAAAAAGGTCGTTTGACATGGTTCTTCCAACGCGCAATCATAGCACTTGGAAAAACGATGACTTTTTGGTTGTAATAAGAAACATTTGCGTTATAAATTCGACATGCTGCTGATAGATTTTCCTCATTTTCGATCACGTCATCTTGTAGCTTCATGATGGATTCAGATGATTTAAGTTCAGGGGTTTTTTCGATAACCTCTTGAAGTGTTTTCAATCCTTCGGATAGACGTTCAGTAAAAGCTTGTCTTTCACTGATCGATGTTGGTTGTTCTAATTTTTTGATGGAAAAAAGTTGTGCTTGTTTATGAACATATGACTGCATCAAGTCAAGCAACAACGCATACATTTCAAACCGTTCCATGAGTGCAACATCGATGGCAGATTCTGCTTGATCAATGGTGATAACCATACGTTTAAAATGATGGATCATTGAGATGGTCCATCCGATGATCATGCTTGATACAAAAGCCATCGCTATAAAGATGATGATTGGTGTCGGCATGAGATGCTCCCCCTTCTTGTAACTTTAATGAATATCACATACGCTTAATTTTGATGCTTTAAATCTTATTTTATAAGAGTTTTCTAAAGATATCCATACGATCACATTTTTCCCAACTGAATGCTTCATCTTCTCTGCCAAAATGGCCGTAGTTAGCCGTTTTTTTGAAGATAGGACGCTTGAGTTGTAAGGTCTTAATGATGGCTGATGGACGAAGATCAAAGTTCTGATTAACCGCATCATAAATCATGTCAAGTGCTACACGCTCTGTACCAAAGGTATCAATGCGAAGTGACACTGGTTTTGCGATACCAATCGCATATGCAATCTGAATTTCACATTGATCTGCGACACCAGAACCCACGATGTTTTTAGCGATATAGCGCGCCATGTAGGCAGCACTTCGATCTACTTTGGATGCGTCTTTACCTGAGAATGCACCGCCACCATGGCGTGCATAACCACCATAGGTGTCAACGATAATCTTTCTTCCTGTTAAACCTGCATCACCGTGTGGACCACCGATCACAAAGCGTCCTGTAGGATTGATTTGATAAACTGTTTCGGTTGTATCATAACCCTTTAGTACAGGAGAAATCACATGTTTCATTATTTCTTGGTGTAGCGCTTCTTGTGTCCATGATTCATCATGTTGCGTCGATAAAACAACCGTATGGATAAAGGCAGGTTGATTTTTTTCATTATAGGCTACTGTCACTTGAGTTTTTCCATCAGGACGAAGACCTGGTATGATATTTTCTTTTCGAACATGACTTAAACGTTCTGATAGACGATGTGCTAAATAAATGGGAAGTGGCATTAAGGTGATCGTTTCATTGGTTGCATAACCAAACATAAGCCCCTGGTCACCAGCGCCTTGTTCTTTATTTTCTTTTTCATCAACACCAAGTGCAATATCTGGTGATTGTGGTTTAATCTTCACGTCAATAACGACATCTTCGGCATTGTAGCCATATTCTTTTTTGTTATAACCAATGTGATTGATGGCATCTCGAACGACTTTGTTGAAATCAATGGTTGCTTTGGAGGTGATTTCACCAAACAAAAGGGCATAATCGGTGGTCACTGCTGTCTCACAGGCAACACGTGATTCTGAATCTTGTTCTAATGCGGCATCTAAGATTGCATCCGATATGTAATCAGCTACTTTATCTGGATGCCCTTCAGTGACGGATTCACTACTAAATAATCTAAACATGATATATCCTCTCTTTCAAAAAAAAGTGCTTCTCCAAGGAGAAACACCATAGGTCAATGGAATTCGTCCTTATTGATGGGTCACTTAACCCCTCGTACTTAGCACCTAATTTAAATAGGTTGCTGCTACGTCTTCGGTCACTAGCCTCGGTAGCTCTGAATAAGTGAAACTAAATGAAATTGTAATCCTGATTTATATTACATGAAGAATCGTAGAATGTCAACCAAAACGAGTTTAAAAGATTAGAAATTGTTATACATTTCAGCAAATTCATCGTGAAACTTTAAAAATCTTTCCTTTAAATCATGATCAAAATAATACCCTAAATCCGATTGAAAAGCTTTGAAGACAATCGAATGTGCCATCGGTCTTTTGTATGGCTTAGGGCCACGCATGGTGATGTATAAATCTGAGAGTAAAATGATCTGAGATTCAATCTCTGGTTGGATAAGTAACATTTCTTTTAAGAAATTATCGTTAGCGGTATCTTCAATGTGTGCTCTTGCAATATCTTCACACTTTTGTGCCAACTGCATGCGTTTTGCAATCTTTGAACCCAGTTCTGTTTTTTCTTTTAAGACATCATAAGACTGTTCACTAAAAGTGTTCATGTCACTTAACATGTTTTTAATTTCGTTGTATTTCAAATGAATTAACGCATACTCATTCAAGACTTTAATTTTTTCATAGCTCATGCCATAATAGTCTGCGAGTTTTTCACTCATTTGTTGGACCTGAGATGCATGTCTTTTCTCCATTAAAGAATAACTGCTTGAAAAGACGACGGAGAACAAATCACCCACGATGTGTGAGAAATCACCTTGAACTTGACGTCTTTTAATCAGCTCTTTTTTACGTTCTTCTTGCATGTACTGCCCCATAGAAACAATCGCATAGACAACAAAATAGAACAAAATAAAGAGTAGGGTACGCAGTAAAATATCACTAAACTCAGGAAGTGTAACAAATCTTGGTAAAAACTGAACAATACTTTCGCCATTAACCAATTTTTGAATGTTATAGGTCCATATAAAATGAATGACGGTTAAGAGTGCAAGCAGTCCTTGAAAAGACGAGGATAACAATTTACGTTCTTGATAAAGAGAAATAACGACAATCGCGTAATACATTAAGATGTATGCTGCTGTTTCAAAATATTCTCTTTGATATAATCGAGCATATATTAAAATCGATGAGAAAAAGATATAAAAAGCTGAAACATACATGGCAACCGATTGTTTGGTTTTATCGTGTGGATCCATGTTAATCAATTTTTTAAGAAATTTATTGATCACGTATGTTAATGGAAATGCGATGAATGTGACGATCCAATCACTCACCTGATCTCTGGTCGATAAAGATAACAAAAAGAGAATGACGGAATACATTAAGTTTGAGACGAAGACGATGTTTTTTATGACAACGTTACGACGAAAAAGAACGGCAACATCATCTGTGATATCGACGCCTTGTTCAAAACCAAAGTACTTGGCAAAAATACCTTTACCGAGTACTTTGACATTCATTTTATCCCGTAATCTTTTTTTCACGCCACCACTCACTCAATATCAAAAATACTAAAGCGTTTCACGCCAACTTCTTCATTGGCAATTTCTTCATTTAAAACTTGTGCAACACGGGTTGATGCAGCAGCTGCAATCGCACCGACAATGTCATCTAAGAAAGTATGGCAAATGCCATCTTCTTTCCCCGCATCGTTTAAGCGTTTCACAATACCGTGTTTATTGACATCTATGTCACCAAAATTGGTTTGTCCAATCGTTCCATAAAGACCTGAAACGTCTAACCCCATGGTTTCATCAATACCAAATAAACCTAAATCTTGATAAATGATTTCTTGAATAGGACCTTGAAACATACCTTCTTCAGCAAGGCGATCGATTTCACAAGCCAATTGAACATGATGAAAAACATCACGTAGTGATAAGATCTTTTCAACAGATTCCACACATAACTCACGTGACACGTTATCTGAGTAGCGAGATTGTTGTTTATAACTGATTTCTGCGATGGCATCAATCGAAACACCGCGCTTTTGTAAAATCTTTTTGTTAAGTTCAAACATTTCTTGTCTGGTATAAATAATCTTCTTCTTTGTATCTTTATCTCCCATTAGAAATACTTCCTTTCTTCGAAGACGTCACCTTCGTTTAATAGTTGTTGACCGTTTAAAAAATCCTTGATAGGCATGATTTTTTTCCCTGGTGCTTGAATCTCTAGAATCTCAATAGCCCCATCAAGCGTTCGAATCACTAATTTCTTTTTAGCCATGAGGACAGTTCCAGGGACTGCTTCTTTGTCTATTATATCACTTTTTTGTGCCCGATAAAACTTCAGTGTCGTGTTTTTAATCGAGACAGTTGCACCTGGTTCTGGTGTTAATCCTCGTATTTTATTTATGATCGCCTCTGTGGTTGTATGAAAATGGATGATTTCATCGGCTGGTTTTAACGTGTAGGCGAACGTCACTTTTGATTCATCTTGCGGGTAGGATGAAATGTCATGTTGTTTCATCTCGTTCAACACTTCTTTTAAAAGATCTCTACCCAAATATGAAAGACGTTCTGATAAAGAGCCGTAATGATCGTTTTCAAAAATAGAAAGTGCGCGTTGTCTGATGATATCACCGGAATCCATCTTGTATGCCATATACATGATGGTAATACCGGTTTCTCTTAAACCATCAAAAAGGGCATATTGAATGGGGGCACCACCGCGATACTTTGGTAAAAGAGAGCCGTGAACATTGATGGCTTTCACTTGATCCAATAGCGTATTAGGTAGCATTTGACCGTACGCTGCAGTGATTAAGAGATCTGGTTTTACATCTAAAATGGGTTGATAATTCTCTTTTAATTTGACAGGCTGAAACACGGGAAGCGAAAGGGCTAGCGCTTTCTCTTTCACTGGAGATGCGGTAAGTACTTTTTTTCTTCCTACCGCCTTATCGGGTTGTGTGACAACCATCAGCACGTGGTGCTCTTGGTGTAACATTTCAAGAATAGGTACTGCAAATTGGGGTGTTCCCATAAAGATAATGTTCATTATTCACCTACCATATATCGAGTGTCGGAAGAAACGCTATGGTGATGTCAGGTGTTTTCAACCTGTTCATCAGCTCAAAGAGTTGATCTAGACTTTGTTTTTGATATTTTAGTGTTAAAGTAAATCGGTAATGATCTTTGATTTTTTTAATCATCGCTTGTGCTGGACCAAGCACAGTCCAACCTTGTTTTTCTAATTCTTTTTTCATTAAAAAAGCACGCTGGTATGTTTGCAGAAAACTGAGTCCAGTAAAGAGTAATTGTGATGTCTGAACATAGGGGGGATACTGCAACAACTTACGCTGATAAAGAGCTTCTTTATAAAAGAATTCATCAGGTTTTTCAAGACTTCTGATTGAGAAATGATTTAAATCATAGCCTTGTATGATGGCTTCACCCTTCAGTGCTCTGCCTGAGCGACCTGTCACTTGCGTGAGTAACATGTAGGCTTTCTCACTGCTTTGAAAGGATGGTATATTGAATAACATATCTGCCAATAAAACACCTACCAAAGTGACTTTGGGAAAATCCAGCCCCTTTGAAACCATTTGGGTACCAATCAATATATCCGCATCCGCTTGTTGAAATTCATGCCAGATCAACTCATGCGCATGTTTGGTTTTCATCACCGATTGATCCATACGAAGCACTCTGGCTTGTGGAAAACGTTTTTTCACCTGTTCTTCAACGTATTCAACACCTGCGCCAACCTCTTTCATCTTGGGTTCACCACATGTCTGACAGGTTGCATCAAAGGTTTTCTCGTAGCCACAATAAGGGCATTTTAAAATTTTTTTATCCTTGTAAAACGTCAAGGATACGTCACAATGCTCGCATCTTGGGACACTGCCACAAGACCTACACATCACAAATGGCGCGTAGCCCTTTCGGTTGAGAAACAGTATGGTTTGTTCCTTACGTTCTAGTCTTTCTTCAATCCCTTGAATCAAAGGTCTTGATAACATGTGATAATGTTTTTCTTTAAGTTCTTCCTTCATATCGACCAATGTCAATTTTGGCAAACTGATGGCATGTGGTCTTTCTGTGAGTTCAAGTTTTTTATATACGTTTTGATTTGCTTGATACATAGAAAGAACTGAAGGTGTTGCTGAGCCTAAAATAAGCGGAATGTTAAGAAATTTAGCACGTGATAACACGAGTTCTTTCGTATCGTAATAAACCCCTTCTTTTTGGATATATGACTGATCGTGCTCTTCATCCATCACGATAAGTTTTAGCCCATCGATGGGTAAAAAAACAGCACTTCTCGTTCCTAAAATGACGTCTGCTTCACCTTGAATTATCATTTGATATTGATCATAGCGCTCACCTTTTGATAATCCAGAGTGATAGATGGCTACTCTATCAAAACGTGAGGTAAGTTCTTGAGCCATTTGCGCGATCAAATGAATTTCAGGAACAAGCACCAAGGCACGTCCCTGTTCTTTAATGATTTTCTCAATCGCTTTGATATAGACTTCTGTTTTTCCAGAGCCCGTGATGCCTTTGAGTAAAAAGACCTCATATGCTTTTGCACTGTTGATCACCTCAACAGCATCTTTTTGCTCACGTGTTAAGGTGAGATTTTTAGAGACCTTGTGAAACACGTGCTGAATCTTACGTTGTTGTTTTATATCTTCTTCGATGAACACATCATGTTTTGTCAGCGTTTTAATCATCGACACTGTTAAACCTAGACTTAGCAGATCATCTTTCGTATACGTTTTTTCTTGATGTTTAATCTCTTCTATCACAGGGTATAATGTTATTTTTTGATAACGATGATCAGGGTTATACCGGTAATATTTCACCCATTTTTCGGTCTTTTTTTCACGAAGTAGGGTATCAATGGACACATGTCCTAAGTCTTTGAGACGCTTTAATCTTGGATAATAGATTTGATCCGATAAATTGAGTCGCCAAATCCCTTTCTGACTAAAATGTTCTTTTAAATCCTCAGGGATAAATTCTTTATGAATGATTTGACATACCTTTTGATAACTCACTAAAAGTTCTGGTGGAATGACGGTTTGATAAAGGGCAGAGATGAGTTCTGGACTTCCCTTAGACATCACATCGAGCATGTGAAAGGCTTCATCATTGATGGAAGGTGTTATGTCCAACACATCTTTGATCGCTTTGGTTGCTGTTTCGCTTTTCTCTGTTATCGATACGACAACACCCATCCGTTCCATGTGTCCAAAGGGGACGATGACACGCATGCCACGTGACAAAAAACCCTCATAAGTTTTAGGTATGATATAATCATAAAGCTGATTCACTTCTTCGTGTTTAATATCAATAACGACTTGTGCAAACATGGACTTCACCTTACTTTATTATACCATCATCACAAGACAAAAAAAGTAACCGAAGTTACTTTATTGTCTTAAGTAAACGATCGATACGGTTGCCATAAGCAAGCGCTTCGTCATACTTAAACACGAGATCAGGAATTTTTCGTGTGTTTTTAATTTTCTTTGCAAGTTCCATACGAATTTGAACCTTTGCATCTTCAAGTGCGTTTTTTGCACGCTCTAACACTTTGGGTTCATCAGACAAAATGGTGTAGTAAATGTTTGCAAAAGATAAATCCTTGGTTACTTTGACTTCGGTAAGATTGATGTACCCGAAACTCTTATCTTTCACTTCAGTGTTAACAATAGGTGCTAATTCTCTTTGAATTAAACTTGCTAAACGATCTGTCGTAATTGACATGTTAGTCCACCTCGACTTCTTTCATCTGTGATGCTTCGATGATATCTCCATTTTTTAAATCGTTAAAGTTTTCAATGGAAAGACCACATTCATAACCTTGTTTAACTTCTTTAGCGTCATCTTTAAAGCGCTTGAGTGAAGCAAGTTTTCCTTCATACACGACAATACCATCTCTGATGACTCTGACGAGTGCATCACGTTTGATGACACCATCGGTGACATAACAACCTGCAATGGTACCAATCTTTGAAATCTTGAAAGTTTCACGTACTTCAACTTGACCAGTAACGATTTCTTCAAATGTTGGTACAAGCATGCCTTTAAGTGCAGCTTCAATGTCTTCTTGGATACGGTAAATGATGTTGTATAAGCGAATTTCAACGCCTTGTTGATCAGCAACCAGCTTAACCGCTGCGGTTGGTCTGACGTTAAACCCAATCAAGATAGCGTGTGATGCACTCGCAAGTGTGACATCATTTTCTGTAATGGCTCCAACGCTTGAACGTACAACGTTCACGTGGAAACCGTCAATATTAATCTTTTCTAATAAGTTTTTTAACGCTTCAATCGATCCTTGAACATCACCTTTAATGATGATGTTTAATTCTTTTTCTGTGGATTCCATTTCACCAAACATCTTATCAAGGGATGCTTTCTTCATGATCTTCGCTTCACTCTCACGATGACGTGCTTGACGTTCAAGTGCAATATCTCTGGTGATTCTTTCATCCGTGAATGCCATGAAGATATCCCCTGCTTGAGGAACTTCATTTAAACCAGTCACTTCGATTGGTTGTGATGGAACAGCTTCATTGTAACGCTTCTTTAAATCATCGGTCATGGTACGAACCTTACCATAGGTGTTACCAATGACGATATAATCACCAATATGCAGTGTCCCAGATTCAATGATGAGGGTTGCGACTGGTCCTCTTCCTTTATCAAGAGAGGCTTCAATGACGGTACCTTTAGCCAAACGATTGGGGTTTGCTTTGAATTCTTCGATTTCACTGATTAATTGAATGACATCTAAGAGTTCGTCAATCCCTTGTCTTTTCAACGCAGATACCATGACATAAGGTGTTCTTCCGCCCCATGCTTCTGGCAACAAATCTCTTTCTGCAAGTTCATTCATCACGCGTTCTGGATTGGATTGTGGTTTATCCATCTTGTTTACTGCAACAATGATGGGCACTTTCGCTGCCTTTGCATGGTCTAGTGCTTCTAAGGTTTGTGGCATGACACCATCATCCCCTGCGACAACTAAAACAACGATATCGGTAACTTTCGCACCTCTGGCACGCATTTCAGTGAATGCGGCATGGCCTGGAGTATCAATAAACGTGATGGCTTCACCATTTCGCATGACCTGATATGCACCAATATGTTGTGTGATACCACCCGCTTCACCTTCGACAACTCGTGATTTACGAATCGCATCTAGCAGCGTGGTTTTCCCATGGTCAACGTGCCCCATAACTGTGACAATTGGTGGTCTTTTAACCATATCTTTCGGATCATCAACAACGGACATTTCATCATAGCGTGTCACATCGGTGATCACTTCATCTTTCACTTCATAACCTTCATCCATCGCAATCACTTCAATCGTATCACGATCAATGATTTGGTTGACAGATGCCATTAAACCTAATTGCATCAAACGTTTAATCATCGACGCATTGGTCAATCCTAAACCTTCAGCGACTTGAGAAACATTCATCTCTGGTTTATAAACGAGAATTTTTTCACCCTGTACTTTAGGTTCCTTTTTTGTGACCTGTGGTTTTCTGTTATCCGGTCTTTTGTTTGTAAATTTTTTGTTATTTGCAGGCATAAAATCACTTCCTTCTCTGACTCATCAATAATTGACTAAACCCCCTGTCGGTTATTCCTATCACCTTGATGTCATCTTTGCCTAATGCCATCGAAATGTCAAACGAAGTTAATTCTTCGATGACCTCGACTTGATAAAATTTTGCTTTATCATAAACCTTTTTCTTGGTTGTATGCGAAGCGTCTGTAGCAAGTAAAATGAGTTGTAACTTGCCCATGCGCAAGGAGCTTATGGTTAAATCTGTACCCACAACAACTTTTCTTGCGCGATATGCTAAACCGAGTGTGTTATTCATGAGTAAGTTTCAGGAGTTCCTCATAAATCTCTTCCGGAACGGTTGTTTCCAGTTTACGGTCAAGCGCTTTGTTTTTCTTTGCCAAGAGAATAACTTCTTTAGCAAGTTTGAGATAGGCACCACGACCAGGTGCTTTACCGTTTAAATCAATCGAGACAACGCCTTCTTTAGTCGCTGCGACTCTAATGAGTGATTTCTTTGGTAAAACTTCTTTCGTGACGACACACGTTCTCAACGGAATTTTTTTAACTTTTGTGTTCAACTTAGCATCACCTCAATTAATAAAGGATACCTTCACCTTGTGCCATGGTTTCAGACTTGATGTCAATGCTCCAGCCACAAGCTTGAACAGCAAGCTTAACATTTTGACCTAGCTTACCAATCGCAAGTGACAATTGATTGTCTGGAACAATTGCAAGGGCATTCTTTTCTTTTGGATTCACACGTGTGACTGCAATCACTTCAGCAGGTTGTAAAGCGTTCGCAATCAATTCTTTTTCGTTGTCACTCCAACGGAAGAGATCAATTTTTTCATCCGAGAGTGCCTTCACGATTTCACGAATACGAGACCCACCTTCACCAACACATGCACCGATAGGATCCACTTTAGGATCATTGGATTTCACACCAATCTTCGAGCGATCACCTGGGTCACGTGAAATCCCCATGACTTCGATGACACCATCTTTGATTTCTGGAATAAAACTTTCAAGTAAACGAATAATGAGTGAAGGATGTGAACGACTGACAAACACTTTAGGCCATTTGGTCTTCATTTCAACATCGGAGACATAGACTCTGACATAATCTCCTACATGGAAGTTATCTTTGGGAAGTGCTTCTTTTTTAGGAAGTAACGTTGTCAAATCTTTACCAATGTCTAGACGGTAATGTTCATCTGTGACATCGATGACACGTGCTGCAATCATTTCATGTTCAAACTTCTTAAAGTGCTTGTAAAGATTTTCTTTTTGCATGGTGATGAGCGTTTCATTTAAACGGCTCTTGAAATCACGCACAGCAAAGTGACCAAAATCTTTGGGATCAATCTTTTGTTCAAGGATGTCTCCAACCTTAATTCTAGGATTAATCTCTTTGGCTTCTTCTAAAAGCATTTGTTGATAGTTCTTATCAGCGTCCATGGAATATTCTTCCACAACGAGATGTTGTTTGAAGACGTTGATTTCATTTTTGTCTTCTTTAATCTCAACGCGGCAAGAACGTACATCGTGTGCTTTTTTACAGCCAGCAATCATGCCCTGAACGAAAGCTTCAACCACTTGTTCGTGGCTTAATTCTCTTTCTTCAGCGACCAAATCGATATTTTTGAAAAACTCTTTACTAATCATGATATCCTCCTAAAACTTGATGGCTGTGCGCGCTTTACGTGCATCATCAAACTTGATTTCAATTTTCTTCATACGACCTTTGTCATTGACTTCTAACGTTATAATCTCATTTTCAAAGGTGATGAGGCTCCCATAACCTTTATACTTTGGTGATTCTAAATAGATATATCTTCCAACCGCTTTCGTCATTTCCTCAATGGTTTTCAAAGGTCTTTCAACACCTAACGAGGATAACTCTAAGAAATAATCAGGATCAAGATCATCCTCATCTAAGGACTCCTGAAATTCAAGATGAATCTTTTCTAATTCATCGATATCCATCAATTCTGTATCAATTAAGATTTCCACGATTTTTTCGCCGTATTCACGTTTCGTACGAATCGAGTAAACCGCTAAATCTTTTTTCGCTAGGATTGGTATTAATTTTTCTTTCAATTTTTCTAAATTCATATGGACCTCAATAAAATGAGTGGAAATCATCATCCCACTCTAGTTCTCATTAGCATTTTAGCATATTTTTCTTTATTGTTCAATGAATGCTGTCTATTTAACCCATTTTTTATGCACTTTATCGTTTTCTTTTTGCAAATCACTTGCAAGTAAACCTTGGTGTGCTATAATGTAAATGCAAATCATTTGCACAAAGGAGTTTTCACATGAAAAAGATTGCATTCTTTATCACATTATTGGCTTCACTCATTATCTTAGCATCATGCACCACATCAAAAAGAGCAGACATCGTCACCACGATGTTTCCACAATACGATTTCGCATCACAGATTGTCGGTGACAAAATGACGGTGAGTTTACTTGTCCCACCCGGTGTTGAAGTGCATGCTTATGAAGCAACATCAAAAGATATGGTCGCGATTAAAAACGCAAAGCTTTTTATCTTTACAAGTTTTGAGATTGATACATGGATTAAAGACGTTTCTACCCTTGCAGGAAAAGATACGGTTGTCATGAATTTATCAGAACATTATGCATTAGAAGAACATCATCATGCACACGCTTTAGCCTACACACCTTTAGAAGATGATGACCACGATCACGATGATGAACTTCATTTCTGGGTAGATCCTGTCGTTGCTATGCAATTGCTTGATGCTATTTTAGAACAGATTGTTCAGATAGACCCTGAAAATGAAGCTTTTTATAGAGACAATGCGGAAGCTTACCATGAAGAACTGCATGAGCTTCATGAATCCTTTGATCTTTATATCCAAAACGGCTACGTTGATCGTGACATCTTCTTTGCAGGTCACAATGCCTTAGGGTTGTTTGGGGCACGCTATCACTTGCATATTGAATCACTTTTTGAAAGTTTCAAACCAGATGCGGATTTAACTAGTGCTGAACTTATTGCTTTCACCAATGCCGTGAAACAAGCAAACATTCACATTCTCTTTGTTGAAGAGTTGGCAGAACCTAAAGCTGCCATTCAGATTAAAAACGAACTTGCTAAACAAAATTACAATTTAGTCATTTTAGAACTACATGCCTACCATAATGTCACAAAAACAGAATTGGAGGAAGGTGTCCGTTACATCGATCTACTCGAAAGAAACATCGATTATATCAAACAGGCACTCAATTAACTCATGGTTAAATATGAAAATGTCAGCGTATCCTTTGGAAAATTTCAAGCGTTAAGCAATGTCAGTTTTCATCTGAAAAAAGGTGAAGTCTTGCATATTGTTGGACCAAATGGTAGCGGAAAAACAACGCTTGTTAAAACACTTGTTGGCTTACTTAAAGCATCTGCAGGTACCATCAACATCAATGCTGAACACATGGGTTATCTCCCTCAAAAGCTTAACACCAAAACAAACATGCCCATGACGGTGCGTGAAGTGATTTATTCTGGATTTCGTAAGCAACGCTTAAAACCCACCAAAGAAGAATGCACGTTGATTCAAGAGTGGTTAGCTAAAATGGAAATTTCTCATCTTTTCAATGAATCGATGGCTCATCTTTCAGGTGGACAGCAGCAACGTGTCTTTTTGATTAGAGCACTCATCGCCAATCCCGATCTTCTCATTTTAGATGAACCCACGTCTGCTTTAGATCCGTCATTTCGAGAAAAGTTTTATTTTCTTCTCGACGAAATCCAACACAAAACAAAGGCTACCATCGTTCATGTCACGCACGACTTAACAGATGCGGTTACTGAAAACTGCTACGTGATGTATGTCGATCAAACCATTAAGTTTTTTGGTAAATACCATGATTTCCATGAGTTTGAACATAGGGGGCATCATCATGCTTGATTTTCTAAGTTATGGTTTTATACAGCAAGCACTCGTGATTGGTGTTGCACTTGCTTTATCTGCAGCACTCCTCTCACCTTTCTTGGTGCTTAACCAACAAGCGATGATTGCTGACGGATTAGCACATGTGAGTTTTGCTGGTATTATTTTAGGTATTCTTCTTTCTGGTGAAGCATTATGGATTGCTATTCCATTTGTCATGCTTGCATCTTTATTGATTAAATATTTGTCAACGACCAAAACGATTAATGGTGATGCTGCGATAGGACTCGTTTCATCGATATCCTTTGCTATTGGTTTAATCATTGTTAAAAAGGGGCAAGGTTTCAATATCTCGATTGAAAGTATGCTCGTTGGTAACATGTTTACTGCAACCACCACCGAGATGATGTTATCACTTTTAATTACCTTACTTATTGGGTTATTTGTACTTAGCTTTTATCGTAAACTGTTTACGATGACCTATGATTTAAATTATGCGAAGTTTAGTAAAATCAAAGTTCAACTCCTTGGTTATATGCTTTCAGGACTTACAGCATTTTTCATTGTGATTGGTGTTCGAACGATTGGAACGTTATTGATTTCCGCTTTAGTCGTCTTCCCTTCTGTGATTTCAAGTCAGATGACGAAAAGTTTTAAAAACACCTTACTTCTTGGTGTCTTGTCTTCTGTTTTCATCGTTGTTGCTGGAATTTTTGTGGCTCACCCACTTGAAATCCCTGTTGGTTCGACCATAGTTGTCCTTTATACGCTTGTTTTCTTGGTTTTATTAGGACTTAAACCCCTTTGGAGGAAATAACCATGCGCATGACTAATCAACGAAAGATGATTTTAACTTTACTGAAGAAATCTCATATGCCTAAAAGTGCTGAGATGATTTTAGCAGATCTTCCAGATCACACTATGAATTTATCCACCGTATATCGAACGCTAGATACTTTTTTTGTTGAAGGTTTAGTTTCAAAAAGCACCATGAAAAACACGTCTTATTATTATATGACCCATCAAGATCATCACCACTACATGATTTGCATTCACTGTCAAAAAATGTATGAAATGGATTGTCATTTGGATGATATTGCTGAAAGTGTTGCTAAAGACCATCATTTCAAGATCACACATCACGATATGACCGTTTATGGGTATTGTGAATCCTGTCAAAAAGAATTAAATCTATAACATAAAGAAAATGCTAGGTCCACTGAGACTTAGCATTTTTTTCATTTAGATTTGATTTAATTCCAACGTCTTGGATCATCTTTAATGGCATCCAAGGATAAGACATCTTCTTCTTTCATCTTAAAATCAAGACCTGTATTTTCAATGATTCTTGATTCATGAGTTGATTTAGGAAGTGGTGCAGTACCTTTTTCAATGCAGTAACGAATACAAAGTTGTGCGGGTGTGACCTGATAGGATTTAGCCATGTCGATGATTTTGTCATTCGAAAGTGCATAACCAATCGCCAGTGGCGAATAAGCTTCAACTAAAATTCCTTTGGCATCGCAGTACGTTTTGGTTTCTTCTTGGTTGTTACCAATGAAGAATGCGATTTGGTTGACATGGGGGATGATTTCGCAATGTTTTAAAATATTGTCTAAATCACTCGGTGAAAAATTGGAAACGCCAATGGCTCTAATACGACCATCACGGTAAAGCTTTTCCATCGCCTTGTAGGCTTGAACATTACCTTCACTGCAATCTTTACCAATTTCATTCCATGGCCATGGTGCATGAATTAAATATAGATCTAGATAATCCATATCCAGTTCTTTCATGGTTTGCTCAAAGGCATCGAGCGTTTCTTGATATGTTTTGATATGAGATTGTAATTTCGATGTGACAAACACTTGATCTCTTGGAATACCAGAATCTTTGATGGCTTTTCCGACAGACTTTTCATTGCGATAAGCTGCCGCTGTATCGATGTGTCTATAGCCGTGTTTTAACGCCTGTGAAACTGAATTATAACAAACGTCGCCTTCTGGAATCTGCCATGTGCCAAAGCCCACTTTAGGCATCTTGACACCATTTTTTAAAACGTATACCTCTTGAATCGTTTTCATAGATTTCTCCTTTTCATTTTTTGGCTGATTTTAAAATGTTAAGTTGAATCACCGTTCCAACGGATGCAATCGCAATCAATAAAATGCCTGTAACAATCGTTAAGACTTCAAGATTAATCGTCTTGATGATCGATGGTAAAATCATTTCAATGACGTAGACAATAAAATATCCATACAGTAAGAAACGAATGGTACTCATTTCTTTTTCAGTGATGATGCAGACACGTTTATCGTCTCGTTTGAAGAGATAAAAACCAAGTGCTCCAATCAAGAGCAGTACACCAAGTAAAATGTAACCGATCCATGGGTAACTTGCACGAAGATAAAATTCTAAAATCGTGTATCCTCCCATCAATATAAAGACAATAAAGAGTAATAATTGGACAAGCAGACTTTTACGAAAAACATTCATTTTTATTTTCTCCTTTGAAATTGTTGCTATAAGTCATGTTATACTTAAATTGAAACGAGGTAAAACTATGAAAAAAGCTGTATATCCGGGTACCTTTGATCCATTAACGATTGGACATCTAGACATTATTAAACGTGCATCACGCTTTGTGGATGAACTTCATGTCGTTGTTGCAGATAATTACAAGAAGTCACCTACTTTCACTACCGAAGAACGCATTCAAATGATTAAACGTGTCACAGAAGACATGCCAAACTTGGTCGTCACATCAACCTCAGATCTTGTTGTGCGCTATGCGCAGAAAAACGAGATTGATTTGATGATTCGTGGCCTAAGAAACATTGCGGATTATGAGAATGAATACATGCTTTATCAATTTAATCGCAATTTAAACCGAAACATTGAAACCATTATTTTATTTCCATCTTCAAGAAACCATTTTGTATCCTCTTCAGCAATTAAGGAACTGGTCGTGCATCACGCAGACATCTCACCTTATGTGCCGAAAGAAATCATTAAAGATGTTCAAGATCGTTTAAGACCTAAATTAGACCCAACGATTTAAAGAAATCGTAAAGCTGATCTTCCATGATATGTGGCGCTACATGATCGGCTTTTTCTTTTAATTCGGTAAATCTGGTGTTATTCATGGCGATACCAATATCAGCCATTTCAATCATTTGAATATCGTTTGCACCATCACCCACACAAATTAATCTGTAATCTGTCTCTTTTTCAAGTGCTTTTTTAATCCCAAAAGATTTATTGATTTCTGGATATACAAAGTCTGCACCACCATGGTGCCAAGGATAAACACGGAATTTGGGCATCTTCTTTGCCATATCTAAGATGGATTGTTCCTGATCTGCAAACATCCATAGCTGATAGATTGGATGTTCATGATGAAAGTTGGGATCAACCTTAGGGGATAGCCCTCTGAGTGCTTTCATCCCGTTTTGAACGGTTTCGCTTAAACGGTTTACCGCTTCATCCTCGATACCCACCATACCGATGGTAAGAGGACTTCCTTCAATCAACTGAAGAACTTCATAAAGATCTTCTTTTGCGATAGGGTCATCAAAGATGACATCGTTATGCTTTAATACATACGCTCCATTCACTAAAACCTTATAGGTGAAGAGATGAATCACATCTTGAATAATGCTTAATTTGGTCATGCCACGTCCTGTAGCTAGCCCTAAAACGACATCTTCACGTTTTGAAAGTTCAAAAAGGAGCTTTCGTGTTTGGTTGGGGATTGCTCCGGTTGTGTTGTTATACATGGTGTTATCGACATCAAAAAAGATAATTGTTCTCATCATCCACCTCAAAATAATTATAACATATTATGCTTTCCACTACCAATTGATGACGTTTTATTATACAATAGTACTGTAATATTCGCTGCAGGAGGGTTTTTATGAAAAATCCATTACTCAAAACCGGTGAACTCGGCATTTTTGCTTTAGGTGGACTCGGTGAAGTTGGAAAAAATACATACATATATGAGATTGAAGATCAGATCTTCATCGTGGATGCAGGCATTCTGTTTCCAGATGAACATCTTCTTGGTATCGATTATGTTATTCCCGATTATACGTATCTTTTGGAAAACCAAGAACGTATTGTTGGTCTTTTTATCACACATGCGCATGAAGACCATATCGGAGGTATTCCATACCTACTTAAGAAAGTAACCATTCCTAAAATTTATGCAGCTGGTATTGCCATTGATCTCATTGAGTATAAACTCATGGAACATCAAGATATTAAGCCTCCTAAAATCGAAGAATACAAGAGTTATTACAAATATCAATTTAAAGGTGTAGAAATATCATTTATTCGCATGAATCATTCGATTCCAGATATGTTTGGTATCGTCTTTAGGACACCTCAAGGCATTTTGTTTCATACCGGTGACTTTAAAATTGACTTTACACCTGTTGGACCTGGTGCTGAATATGAGAAACTCGCTGCGATTGGTGCAGAAGGTGTCTTGTGTATGATGTCAGATTCAACCAACGCGGAACGTGATGAACTTATTCAATCTGATTCTAAAATTGGGAAGTCCATCAATGAACTCTTCTCTCGCATTCAAGGACGTATCATTATCGCGACCTTCGCTTCGAACATGTACCGCATTCAACAAATCATTGAGGCTTCCGTATTGAATAACCGCAAGGTTGCTGTATTTGGTCGCTCAATGGAACGGGCGATTGAGGCTGGTATGCAAACAGGATACATCAAAGCACCTAAGGATACGATTGTAACCGGAGATGGTTTTAACCGCTTAAAAGCACACGAAGTGACCATCATCGTGACAGGTTCTCAAGGGGAACCACTTGCTGCACTCTCCAGAATCGCGAATGGTTCACACCGCCAAGTGAAAGCGATGGCTGGTGATACCGTGATTTTCTCGTCCTCACCGATTCCAGGTAATCAAGAGGGTGTCAATCGCACCATCAATAAACTCTTTAGATTAGATGTTGAAGTCATTACACATGGTCCACTCGCGGATACACATACCTCAGGGCACGGTGCTCAACACGATTTAAAACTCGTTTTAAGTCTTGTGAAACCCAAAATGTTTATCCCAATCCATGGTGAACACCGCATGCTGAAAACACATAAAGAACTCGCTGTAGACTGTGGCGTTAAACCTGAAAACATTTTGATCATGGATAACGGTGATGTCGCTGCACTTACTCAAGATACCATTCGCTTAGCTGGCAAAGTCACTTCAGGTGAAATCTATATCGACGGCACAGGCATTGGTGATATCGGAAGCACGGTCATTAAAGAACGCAAATTACTTTCTGAAGAAGGCTTATTTGCAGTCATTTTATCCATTAATTCGACCTCTAAAAAACTGATTAATGAACCCACCATTATTTCAAGAGGTTTCATCTACATGAAGGGTAACGAAGAGATTACACAATCCTTAGCTAATGAAGCCAAACGCATCACACAAACTGAACTGAACAAAAAGATGTACAACGAACTGAATTTAAAAAATGCAGTCATCGAACATCTGAATCAAAAAATATTTGAGTTAACACAGCGTAAACCACTCGTGATTCCTGTGATTACGGATTTAAAAAATTAAAGAAAACGAACAAAAAAACTAGAAATCACTTCTAGTTTTTTTCTACATATAGGATAGAAATGCGTCAAACACAAGTTTCGTCACAAACGCATCGTCTTTGGCATCATGCGCTTGATCAAATGAAATGTCGTAATAGGTTTGATAGGCTTTAAACAGTCCTAAATCATCTTTTAAATTAAAATAATCTTTGTGGAGTTTTAGTAAGTCGATGAAATCTTGATCACTGGTTAATCTCTTTTTTTGATGGAGATTAAAAGAATCATTGAGCGCGGTTAAATCGTTTTTTCCCCAAACCACGAGTTTGGGATGATATGCTTCCATGATCGCTTCAAGTTTGTCATAGAACATCTCATAAGGTATCGCTTGTTTAAAGAAGACCTCTTCGTCTAAGTTTAAGAATCGTTTGGTACGTTTTGATAAAGTTTTAGCTTCTTTGGGAAGAACGTAATAGCCATCTTGTAAAACAGCATTTTCTTTAGCTCTTGCAAGCACATAACCTACCTGTATGATTTCAGGACGAAAACTTTCCTCACGGTAACCTGGCATGGTCATTTCAAAATCAATATAAAGATAATAATGATGCTGTGTTAACACATCTTTCATTTGATTTCTCAAACTGTATAAATCATAGTGTACTTGATAGGGATTTAAGCGAATGATTTGATTGAAATGAGCGACCTGATAATAATAGATAAGTCCGATCTTTTTCATTTTAGGTTGAATTTCAAAATCAACCAAAACACCTTGATCAAGATAAGAAAAGAAAATTTTCGATAAGCGATTGGATAGATAAAAACCAATTTTTCTTCCCTCTAAAATCACATAGAAAACGGAGTGTTTTTGATCGACTTGATGGATGATTTTTTTCATAGTAACTCCTCTTTCATAGCGTTGGCTACCGCTTCGGGTATGCCCAGTGATTTCAGTTCTTCAACAGAGGCTTGTTTGATCTGTTCAATACTTGTAAAATGGCTTAATAAAAGCTTTTTTCTTTTTTCGCCAAGCCCTTTAATATCATCAAGAATGGATGATGCTGCCTTCTTTTTGCGCGTCTCTCTATGAAAGGTAATCGCAAATCGATGCACTTCTTCTGAGAGTTTAAGTAAGAATTTATAAAGTTCACTTTGTTTAAGAAGAGGAATCACTTCATTTTCATAAACGAGTGCTTCAAGGGTATGCTTGCTATTTTTCTTTAAGCCTGCTATTTTAATCTTTAACCCTAAACTATCAAGGACTTCTTTGGCAGCACTCAGTTGTCCTTTTCCACCATCGACTAAAATGAGATCTGGAAAAGGGTGATTTTCAACAAGCATTTTTTGATATCGTCGATACGTGACTTCTTTCATTGCTTGATAATCATCATTGGTTGTTGTCTGTAAATGATACTTTCGGTAACTCTTCTTGTCAAAACCATCGTTTTTAAAAACGACACAGGCTGAAATGGGTGCAGTACCAAAGAGTTGTGCATTGTCATAAATATCAATCACTTTCACGTCCGTATGGACAAGAGCAGATAAATCTTCCAATGCTTTTTGTCTTTTCTCATCGCGATGGCGATAGAGCATAAAGTGATGTTCTAGATCATAATCCGCATTCTTTGATGCGAGATCAACCACTTTTTTCTTATCTCCAATTTTAGGTATGATCGCTTTTTTACCAAAAAATGGTTCAATATCCTCTAAAGAAAAACGTTCAGAGAACAAGAGTTCATCAGGCATTTGAAGCTCATAAAATTGTTGAAGATAACTGAGCACGTTATCCATCACTTCACCCGCATAAGCGAAAACCACTTGATGGTGATCAATGATTTTTCCTTGACGCATCACCAAAATAGCCAGTGAAATGTCATCTTGACTAAATGCATAGCTGATCGCATCCCGGTCTTTAAAATCATTTAAGTTAATGATTTGTTTTTCTGTGGTTGCTTCGATGTGATTGATCATGTCACGATATTCGATGGCTTTTTCAAACTGCATCGCTTCGCTTGCTTCCATCATTTCTTGATTAAGTTTGACTAACACATCTTTTGTATCCCCTTTGAGAAACTTTGTGAGTTCTTTGATGGTGTTTTGATATTCCACCTTTGGATGAATGCAAGGTGCTAAACATTGTCCGATATGATAATAAAGACATGCCTTTTTAGGCATGACATCGCATTTTCTAAAGGGGTAGAGCCGATTGAGTAATCGAACCGTTTCTCTTGCTGCATAGACGTTTGGATAAGGACCGAAAACACGTCCTTTAATCTCTTTTTGTCTAACCACTTGAAGTCTTGGATGTGCTTCTTCAGTCAGTTCAATATAGGGGTATGTTTTATCATCCACAAGCCGAATGTTATATTTAGGTAGGTATTGTTTAATGAGGTTATTTTCTAAGATGAGTGATTCGCGTTCACTGTTGGTGAGCACATAGTTAAAATCACGAATCTCTTGGACGAGTCGTGTTGTTTTTTCATTGTGGGCACCCGTAAAATATGATTTTACCCGGTTTTTTAAATTTTTAGCTTTACCAACATAAATGACTTCGTCTTGTGCATCTCTCATCAAGTAACAACCCGGTTCTGTTGGTAAAAGCGCAATTTTATCTTTTAAATTCACTCTTTTCACCTCTTTTATTGTAACACAAAACCTTGAGGTAAAAAAAGAAAGCGATGAACGCTTTCTTAAGATTCAAAATCAATATGCACTTTGTCGTCTAAAATTTCTTCTAAAGCGATACCAATGCTTTTCACACATTGTGATCCTTCAACTTTTAATTTATCTGACTCAATAATGTGTGCAACTTTGCTTGCTGCATAAACTAATTTGTATTTAGAGTCAATTTTGGATAGCAGTTTATCGATTGAGGGATAACGCATTCCATCTTTATTTTTTACCATGTTTTATTTTTCTCCAATCATCTTAATATAGTTATGAATTGTTCTTTCGGTTTTCGCGTGCTCGGCACGGATGATCGCCATAATACGGTCTGCAGCGTTATTCACTTCATCGTTAACAACAATATAGTCGTATTTATGGGCGAGTAAAAATTCTGATTCAGCTTTCTTCATACGGCGCTCTATCATGTCTAGCGTATCTGTACCGCGTTGTTTTAAGCGATCATAAAGCGCATGTTTCCCGGGTGGAACCAAGAAAATAAAGACTGCGTCTTTCATTTGTTTTCTTACCTGAAGGGCACCTTCAACTTCTATCTCTAAAACAACTTCTTTACCTTGATCAAGCTGTTCTTCAATTTTATCTCTTGGTGTGCCATAATAATTGCCAACAAATTCTGCCCATTCTAAAAACTTATTATCTTTTATGCGCTGTAAAAACGTTTCTTTGCTGACAAAATAATAGTCGACACCATCCACTTCACCAGGACGAGGTGCTCTGGTGGTCATGGAAACTGAATAGACCAGATCATGGTTTGGCATTTGAAAGAGTGCTCTTCTTACCGTACCTTTGCCAACACCTGAAGGGCCAGATAATACAACAAGTAAACCACGTTCATTGAGTTTCATGAGGCTCCTCCTAGTTAAGACATTTATTAACTATTATATATGATTTATCCAAGACTGTAAATAGAAATGAAACAATTTACATTCAATAGCGTTTTCAAGAAGAGGTTGATAAGGCGTTTATGGTAAAATAGCCATGAGGTGTATTTTCATGATTGATGGGTATTTTATTTATCATTTGACACGCGAACTAAATCAAGCGCTAGAGCGTGCAAGACTTGAAAAGATTATGCAACAAGATGAGCATGCTTTTGTGCTATCTTTTTATCATCAGCGTGAGAAAAAGCACTTAGCCATCAACATTTCTGCTGAACATTTTCGGATGCACTTAACCCATCATATGCTCAGTGAGACCCAAACATCACAATTTTTGATGACCTTAAAAAAACATTTAGAAGGCTCCATATTGGAGTCCATCACACAATATGAAACCGACCGCGTCATGATTTTAAACTTCATCACCTACGACCTTATCGATGGTCCTGTGCCTAAAAAACTCATTTTTGAAGCGATGGGAAGACATTCCAATTTGATTTTAGTGAAAGATGGTATCATCATGGATACTTTCAAGAAAATGTTTTTCGATACCGGAAGACAACTTCTTCCTCAGGCACAATTCACCTTTTTCCCATCGGATAAAAAGAATGCGTCCATGATTGATTATCAGAAGATTGAATCCCCACAAAGTCTCGTAGACACTTATATGGGCATCTCGCCTATGTTAGCACGTTATCTTGATGAGCATCGCCAACAGTGGTCAGAACTGCCCTTTCATCCCACACGAAACATCCAAACAAATCGTTTTTATGTCTTTGATCTTTTTGGTGAAGATGTGAAAAAGAAACATTATCCATCGCTCTCATTACTCTTAGATGATGACATCAAGACAGAAAAACCTGCCTACATCTCACAAAAACTGTTTATTGAAAAACAATTAAAAAAACTAGAAGGCAAGAAACAACAACTTGAAGCTTTATTAGATGAAACCAAAGAACAACTTAACATCAAGCAATTAGGTGATTTGATTTATGCCAGTGGTTTAGATCTTTCAGCCAATTACGCGCACATCGACTTAGGAGGTACAACCTACAGCCTAGATCCCTCAAAATCACTCAATGATCATGCACAGGATGCTTACAAGAAATACCAAAAAGCGAAACGTGGTATCCATCACATCGGTGAACAGATCACACAAAATCAAGCTTTAATTGAACACTTTACCTCCCTTTACTTCTTTTTATCCATGTCCACACAAGATACAATCAAAGATTTAGAGGCTGAACTGGTCGTTTATGGTTATAAAAAAGCGAAACCGGAAAAAGTGAAGAAAAAGAAAGATAAACCTCAACTCACCATGCTTCGTGAGGGTGAAATCACCTATACGATTGGACGAAACAACTTGCAAAACGAATACATCACCCACACACTTGCAGAAAAGGATGATTATTGGTTTCACGTCCAACATGCACCAGGGGCACATGTGGTTGTCAACACCTCTAAACTAAACGAAACCATTCTTAGAAAAGCTGCGATGCTTGCTGCCTACTTTTCAAGCATGAAGTTATCTTCATCGATTCCTGTCGATTACACGTTGATTAAGTATATTAAAAAGATTCCTGGTGTTCCCGGATACAAGGTCACTTATAAAAATCAGCAAACCATCTATATCGATATCGATGAAGAAAAAATCAAGCACTATTTAAAATTAGTCTAATCCATAATTTAGACTTTTTTTATTTAAAAAGGGCAAATCATTTGATAAGATGCCAAATAATTGATAAGATAGAGGTATCAATAAGGAGGAATGAAATATGTCATACACATTACCAAAGTTAAACTATGCATATGATGCATTAGAACCTTTTATCGATGCGAGAACAATGGAAATCCATTATACCAAGCATCATCAAGCTTACATTACAAACTTAAACGCTGCTTTAGAAAAGCATCCTGAATTTAACTTGCCCCTTGAGGACATGTTAAAAGATTTATCTAAAGTCCCACAAGACATTCGTGGTGCTGTACAAAACAACGGTGGTGGTCACTTCAACCACAGTTTCTTCTGGCCACTTTTAAAAGTCAACAACGGACAAACACCACAAGGTGCATTATTGGAAGCCATCCAAAAAGCTTTTGGCTCATTTGATGCCTTTAAGGAATTGTTTTCCAATGCTGCAAAAACACGTTTTGGTTCTGGTTGGGCTTGGCTTATCGTTAATCATGATAAATCTTTAAAAGTTTTATCAACGCCAAACCAAGATACACCACTTGCAGAAGGCAAACCCATCCTCGGTTTAGATGTTTGGGAACATGCGTATTACCTTAACTATCAAAACAGACGCCCTGACTACGTTTCTGCGTTCTTCAGTGTCGTGAACTGGGATGTTGTTGAAGGTTTATACAAAGAAGCACTTTAATCTTAATCTAAACAAAAGCGATGAGACGATCATCGCTTTTTTGTTGCATAAAAAAAGGAAGCCGCAGCTTCCTTACAAAGGTTGAGTTTCAATAATTGCGTAATCGCCATCATCTCTGCGGTATACCACATTGGTTCTAAATGATTCACGATCTAAATACACATAGAAATCATGTCCAGATAACTCCATCGCGGTAATCGCTTCTTCAGCAGTCATCGGTTTAAGTTCAACTTTCTTTGACTTAACCAACTGTGATGCTAAAATGTCTTTCTCTAAAGATTCAACATCAAATTCACGGCTATAAGCTTGCTTGACGCCTTCTTTTTCAAGGTTATTCTTGAGTTTATCTTTATGGCGTCTGATTTGAGCGACTAGTTTATCACTTACTTTGTCAATAGCTGAATACATATCAGGGTCAGAAACTTCTGCACGAAGTACTGTACCTTTCGCAGGAATTGTTACTTCGATTTTGTGGTGATCTTTATAGACTTTGCAGACCACACGAACCTCATAAATAACATCCGGACCAAAGAAGGATACCACTTTGTGTAATCTTTTTTCCGCGTATGCCTTGATGGCGTCAGTGGGTGTAAAACCATTCTTTCCTACAATTTCGAATTTCATAGTTCTTCTCCTTTATCATGACTATTTTCGTAGAGTCTGACAATCATTAGATTGCCAAACGACAAATGATCAAGCAAATGCCAAACGTCATCAGAGATTGCATCAAAGATGAGTAGAACGTGGTGTTTGTAGTAGATCTCGTGCATCTGATAATAACTCATGAAAAATGATTGATAGGCCATCGGTGTGACGGGATACGGTTTTGAGATCAATGTAAATACGTCTGCCCTTCCCCCTTCAACCGGAATCACTTCATGTGTCGGTAAAAGTGGATAAGTTTGATAGCACATCTCACATAGATGATGAATCTCTGGTTCAAACAAGTTCCAAAGCGTTCGCTTTGGGATGATTCGTTTTTGACAATGTTCACAAAGCATAACAAGCCCTCCTAATTGATATTAGCGGGCTTGTTTGTTTTTTACTTCTTATAAGCTTCGACAATCTTATCAATTAGGTGATGTGGGACTTCTTCGTATCTTAAGAACTCACGGGTAAATGATCCACTACCTTGTGTCATCGCCTTTAAGTCGATGGCATATTTGACGATTTCTGCTTCAGGAACTTCAGCGATGACGACTTGGAATCCGTCTGCTTGTTCCATACCAAGAACTCTACCTCTACGTTTGTTCATGTCACCCATGACATCACCAACGAATTGGTCTTTAATGGTCACTTGAACTTTGACGATAGGTTCTAAAATGGTGGGTTGTGCTGTTTTACATGCTTCCTTAAAGGCAAGTGCTGCAGCCAGTTTAAATGAAATTTCATTGGAATCTACAGGGTGATAAGAACCGTCATGAAGGGTTGCTTTAATATTGATGACGGGGAATCCTGCTAAAGGTCCATTTTCTAAGGTTTCAATCAATCCTTTTTCAACGGCTGGGAAGTAGTTTCTTGGAACGGCACCACCGAAGACATCTTCAGCAAATTCAAACTCTTTATCCGAAGGTTCAAACCAAATCCATACGTGACCAAATTGGCCAGCGCCACCGGATTGTTTCTTATGTTTACCTTCAGCATCCACCTTTTTCTTGATGGTTTCACGATAAACAATTTTTTGTTCATCGATTTCAATATCAACTTTAAACATATTTTTAATGCGTTCTAATACGTAATTAAGATGCGTCATCCCCATGCCACCTAAAAGAAGTTGAGATGTTTCTTTATTACGTTTAATTTCGAACGTTGGATCTTCTAAATTGATGCGGTTCAGTGCCATCGAAATCTTATCTTCGTCGTTTTTATTTTTTGGATGAACGGCAATATAGATCACCGGTGTAGGTAATGTGACCGCTTCATAGATGACCAAACTCTTTGGATCGGAGAGCGTATCGCCTGTTTCAATACCTTCAAGTTTTGCAACAGCGCAAATATCACCTGCATGGAATGATTGACATTCCACTTGTGTTTTACCTCTTGGCATAAAGACGTTTGTAATCTTTTTCATCTCGCCTTTATTGGAGATACTGACATCTTGACCAAGTTTCAAAGTACCACTGTTAATCTTAAGCATATTGATTTGACCTAAGAATGGGTCAACCGTCGTTTTGAAAACATACGCTGAGAATGGTTCATCATCATGGGTATGACGAGTCACTTCTGCACCTGTTTTCGCATCCTGAAGGATGAGTGGACGTAATTCGTCTGGTGCTGGTAAATAATCAATCAGCATGTTTAATAGGGTGCGCACACCGATGGTTTTGGTTGCACTACCAACGATTACAGGTGTGAGCTCACCTTCAATAATCCCTTGACGAAGCGCTTCTTTAACCTTCGCTTCAGGAATTTCTTCGCCTGCTAAAAATAAATCTAAGAGTTCTTCTGATGTTTCAGCAACACTCTCTAAAATCATGTTGTGAAGTTCGTCTACTTTAGGTTTCTTTTCATCCCAAATGGGTGCATCATGTGAATCCACGCCATCAAAGATACGTGCTTTCATTTCGATAACGTTAACAAATCCTTCAAAATTTTCGCTTTTCCCGATAGGCCAACAGAAAGGAACAGCCTTTTTACCAAGCTTTTCACGAATATCTTCTAATACTTTTTCAAATTTCACATTTTCCTTATCCATTTTATTCACATAAATAATGGCTGGAATGTGACGTTTTCTAATTTCTAACCATACACGTTCAGTACCGACTTCGACACCTTTTAGGGAATCGACCATAATCACGGCACCTTTAACAACTTCTAGGGCTTGGCTTAAATCGCCAACAAATTCATCACTACCTGGAACATCTATAAAGTTTAACTTATAGTCTTTCCATTCAACGGGTAGAACACTCAGTGAAAGGCTTGATAGTTTGTTTTGTTCTTCCACTAAATAGTCAGATACGGTATTTTTTCTTTCGACTTCTCCCTTTTTGTCGATGGCTTTACCTGCGAAAAGTAACGCTTCAGACAAACTCGTTTTGCCTGATCCTTGGTGTCCTAAAATGGCAATGTTGCGAATTTCTTTGGTGGTATACTCCTTCATCCTTAACCTCCTGTAAACGTTTTCTTGTTTTGTAGCCTAATTATAACATATTTTTATAACGTTCATAGTGAAATGAGCCAAATTCGTAAATTTACCACAAGTCGAAAATCATGTTATAATGTGGTTGGTGACGAGATGAGAAAACTAGCAATTCGATTAATCGAATGGTATCAAAAAGAGATTTCCCCCAACAGTAATCATAAATGTAGACATAGTCCAACGTGTTCTGCCTATGCGAAAGAATGTTATCTCCGCTTTAATTTTTTTAAAGCGTCTTTTCTAACAACTAAGCGTATATTGACATGTAACCCTTTGTTTAAACCAAAGTATGATCCTGTTCCAGAGAAAAAAGAGAAAAAGAAAAAGACCGCATCAGTTGACTGATCGGTCTTATTTTTATACTTAATAAGCTCTGGCAAACCAAACGGTCTTCGTCGCTTTTCGCCCAGTCACAGGGCATATAGGGGTGATGATGTGTTGATCAAAGGGGATGACACGTGCCGTTGCTGTCGTATCTTTTTTGATTTGAATTTCTGCTTCTTCATCGCTGATGCTCATGGCAACATAGCCACCGCGTTTAATATACTCTTTAAATTCATCATACGTTTTCGCTTCATAGGTGTTTTGATTCACATGGTTAAGTGCTCTTTCGTAAAGGGTATCATGCATGTTTTTAAGCATCAGATCCATACCTTTCACAACGTCGCCTAAATTCACTTGATGTTTCATGCGGTCATGACGTGTTACTAAAGTGACATGGCCATGTTCTAAATCTCTTGGACCAACTTCAATACGAACAGGGTAGCCCTTCATTTCGTATTCAGCAAACTTCCAACCTGCTGTTTTATTTGAGTCATCTAAGCTGACGCGAAATCCTGCTTGTTTTAATTCATGATAAAGTTTTTCAGAAGCTTCTTTCACTTCAGGTTTTTGACCTTGAATAGGAATGATCACGATTTGTGTGGGTGCGAGATATGGTGGTAAAATTAAACCTTCATCGTCACCATGGACCATGATTACTGCACCAATTAAACGTGTGGAAACGCCCCATGACGTTTGGTAAGCATATTGAAGCGTATTTTTTTCATCGGTAAACTTAATGTCAAAGGCTTGCGAGAAGTTTTGACCAAAGTAGTGTGTTGTCCCCGATTGTAAGGCTTGACCATCGTGCATCAACGCTTCAATGCTATATGTTTCAACAGCACCTGCAAATTTTTCTTTTTCCGTTTTTCTTCCCGTAACAAAAGGAATCGCTAATAGCTTTTCACCAAGTTCGCGGTAGATTTCTAAAATATCTAACGTCTCTTTACGTGCATCTTCCTCTGTGGCGTGAACAGTATGACCTTCTTGCCATAAGAATTCTTTACCTCTTAAAAAAGGACGGGTTGTTTTTTCCCAACGAACCACACTGCACCATTGGTTGTATAACTTAGGTAAATCACGATAAGAATTCACAATTTTTTGATAAT
This sequence comes from Acholeplasmataceae bacterium UBA5769, assembly GCA_002418725.1. Lineage (GTDB taxonomy): Bacteria > Bacillota_I > Bacilli_A > Acholeplasmatales > Acholeplasmataceae > Peloplasma. Next base: position 27,751 of record DIER01000042.1, on the reverse strand, counting down.
GCGTACAAAAAAGCGTCTCTGATGTGGGACGGACAATTAAGCGTTCAGGTAAATCTTCAACGCCTGTTGTTGTGATCATCGCGGTTTCAGGCGCAAAGCCTTCCACGTGTTCTTTTTCTTTTTGGAATAAGGATTCAGGTATGACCAAAGGCATGTAAACATTTTGGTGACCGGTTTCCTTGAAACGACGATCTAAATAGGTCTGAATACCTTCCCATAAGGCATAACCATAAGGACGATAGATGATGAACCCTTTGACATCACTGTAGTCCATCAGTTCAGCTTTTAAACATAAATCGGTATACCATTGTGCAAAGTCTGCATCACGTGATGTGACGGATGCGACCATTTTTTTACTTTGTTGACTCATTGAACTCACCTTTTAAAAACCTTGATTAGGATATTGATAATTACAAAAACAAAAATGATGGAGAAAAATGGAGCGATGCGATAATTACCTAACCCTTGACTGTAGATAATCACTGGAATAGCTTGAATAAATAAGATGACAAAGAACGCGGTAAGGATAATGCGAATCGCTCTTTTTTTATCCTGTTCAGACATGGTTGTCTTCTTCGGTTCTTGTGGTTCTGTATATGATGTGTGTTTCTTCTTTGATGATGCTGATTTGACAATGTTGTTACGATCCTGTTCTTCAAAGAGTTTATCGTATTTTTCGAAAGGATCTTTTTCGTGTTCGCTCATTTTTTTACCAACCTTGTCTTTCCATCTTCAAAGATGATTTTACGCTCTTTGTACAAATGACCTAAGGCACGTTTGAATGCCTTTTTGCTTAATTTAAACACATCATCAATCTCTTCGGGTGTTGAATCTGATGTCAATGGCATCTCTTCCACACGAATGAGGTAAGATAATATCATGTTTGCATCCTCAAAAAGTTGAACTTCTTTTTGTTCAGCAAGTGATCCTGTATACCCTTTTTCAGATAAGTAAGTCACTTTCACTTCAACTTCTTCACCATATCGAATGCTTTCTTTGATCATTGATTTGTGAACGAAAATAAAATGACCATCTTCAGTTAACACATTCGCGCCTTCTTGTCCGATGCGTTGAATAAAGCCTTTAACAGAACTCTTTAAAGCTAATTCCTTTTCTGGTTTTAATAACACATCTTGTTTAGAAGCAAGCTTAGCAACCAATTTGCCTTTGACTTTCAAGTAGAGATAAAGTGTGTCGCCTACTTTAGGCCATTGATCTCTGTTGTTCGGTAAGTCTTCATAGGATAAAAGCAATTCTTTTGCAATACCCATGTCGAAGAACACACCTAAATCTTCTTTCACATCACTGACTTTAAGAAACCCTGGTTTTGTCACCGTAATGTAAGGTTTTTTAAGGGTTGCAGCAAGTCTACCCTTGTTATCAAAATATAAAAAAGCATCCACTTCGTCTCCTGCTTTGAGTTCTTGATGGAGCGATTCATTGTTATGTAGGAAAACTTGATCTAATCCTTTATCGAGCATATACCCGATATCTGTTTTGCGGTTAACAACCATGTGGTTGACATCACCAATATAAATAGCCATTCTTAATCACCTTCCTTATTTTATCATAAAATAGACTATTCATATACAAAAAGAGAAAAGAGTGCTTGCGCACTCTAAATGTCTAACTCTTTTAACACATTTTCATATCGTTTGATGAGTAAATCTTTGAAAAACTGCACTAATGGATGTAAATCTTTGTCTGTTTTGAATGCTTCTAAGTATTCAATATAGTCTTCTCGTTTTTCCAACGGGATTGAAATTGGTAAGTAATGATGCTTCACTAGGAAATAGTTAAGCACAAGTTTTGCTAATCTGCCATTCGCATCGACAAATGGATGAATCTTTGCAATGCTTGCATGTGCATACGTGGCAAGTTCAAGTGGCGTGCCATCAAACTGTTCAAGATTAACAAAGAATTTAGCCATACGATCATAAACTTTGACATAATCGGGTGGCTGGTGTGTCGCACCGAAAATGTTAATATTGACATTGCGGTAAACACCACCCTGGAAAATACCATCGACGAGAATTTCGTGGATGTCTTTCATCTTTTCTTCGTTAAACGGTTTCTTTTCTTTTGCTTCTTGCATCACAAACTCGAAAGCTTTTAAATGGTTGAGAATTTCTTTTTGTTCTCTTTCACTATACTCGAGAAGAGCTTTTGCTTGGCTACAACGTTTGACATCCTCATAAGGGATTCGATTTTTACCAACCATACCGACAGCATCATAGGTGTAAAGTAATGCAAACTTCTTTTCCATGTCCTCAAGCTGTGCTTGATCGCATTCCTTCACAACGTTTTCTAGATGCTGACGCTCTACCTCTAACAGATCTTTCTCCATAATTATCAACGCTCCCATCTTTAAAGATAGTATATCATAAAAGCGCTACCAGTAACAAGACATCAAAAGAAAAACACTTCCTGAGAAGTGCTAGTTGGAACGATATCTTCTTAAGAAGGCTTTCGTTCTTTCTTCTTTGGGTTGATGTAAAATGGTTTTCGGTGTTCCCATTTCAGCGATGACACCTTGGTCCATAAAAACGATGCGATCAGAGACATCTTCAGCAAAAGCCATTTCATGCGTAACGATCACCATCGTCATACCTTCATTGGCTAAATTTTTAATAACAGTTAATACTTCGCCCACCATTTCTGGATCGAGTGCACTTGTTGGTTCATCAAATAACATGATGGTAGGGTTCATGCAAAGCGCTCTAGCGATGGCAACTCTTTGTTTTTGTCCACCAGAAAGTTTGTTTACATTTTGATGGATAAAATCTTGCATACCTACTTTTTTTAAATAGTTGTATGCGATCTCTGTGGCTTCTTCTTTCGTTTTTTTAAGCAATTTCATAGGAGCCAAAATACAGTTTTGCAAAACGGATTTGTTATTAAAAAGATTAAAAGATTGAAACACCATACCAATATGCATGCGCAGTTCTTCTAAATTGGTTTTGGGATCCATCAGATCAGGACCCATGAAATAGATATGCCCATCATCAGGCTCTGATAACAAGTTTAGACATCTTAAAAGCGTCGTTTTTCCTGAACCAGATGAACCGATGATGGTAACCACTTCTTTTTCAGAAACATCAAGGGTGACGCCATTGAGTACGAGTTGATCACCAAAACGTTTATGAACATTTCTGATTTCTAAAATGTGCTTAGGCATTGGCTTTCACCTCTTTACTTTCCATAAAAACATCCAATTTTTGTACGACTTTACCGGTAATATAGGTTAAGATTAAGTAGATGATCGCTGCAATAAAGAACCCTTCAACAATTCTAAAATTGGATGAAGTTGCCGATGAGGTTGCTCTAAAGAGATCGAATACACCGATAACGGATAAAACAGCCGTATCTTTTAGGTTGACGATAAACTCATTGGCAATGCTTGGAAGCGAATGCTTGATGGCTTGAGGGAAAATGATTAAAAACATGGCTTCTCTTCTTGAAAAACCTAAAGAGCGTGCCGCTTCCATCTGCCCTTTATCAATCCCATTGATGCCACTTCTGATCACTTCTGCAATGTATGCCGTTGTGTTTAATGTAACAACTGTTAACCCTGCCATCAATGGTGTCCACCATGAAAGACGTAGTGGTGAAATTCCGTAATAGAAAATCATTGCTTGAACAATCATCGGTGTTCCTCTAAAAACAGTAATGTATACTAAAGAAAATCCACGACCAAAACGTTTTAAAACGCGAGTGCCAAAACCATCTCTTCGTTGATCAATTTCTTGTGTGCGTAGTACCGTCAAAAACAGGGAGAGAATAAATCCCCCCACTGTTCCGACGACAGATAATAATAATGTAATGAGCACACCACGGATGAAAAATGTTGCATACGTATCAACCAAATACCACATGGTACGTATGAATTCATCTTTTGGTGGCAGTGTTGCTAAAATCCACATTATGCGTTCGGTTGTCTATTGAGCGCAGCTTGCATGATTTGGTTTCTTTCTTCGATCGAAATCATCGCTAAGACACCATTGACTGCGTTGAGCAAGTTGACATCTTCTTGACGTAGTGCTACAGAAACAACGACATCTTCTTCTGAAACAACAAAACCTAATCCTTCAGCAAATGAAATGATGGTTAAATTGCTATTGGCTGCAACCATACCTTGTGCAACGGGTAGTTCAGCGATGAAAGCATCTGCTGCATTTGAGCTGACAGCGGTTGCTAACATCCCGTAAGTATCAAGTGGTTCAAGACGGGTTGCTCCAACGATTTGTTCGATGAGCGCATCTTGTAGTGTCCCAAGTTGTGCAACAACGCGTGCACCATTAAAATCATTTAATGACGTCGCATTGGCATAATTTCCTGTTGATGAGACAACCATAACTTGTTCTGATCTAAAATATTCTTGTGAGAACGCAACGGTTTCCGCACGTTCACTTGTTGGACTCATCCCTGCAATGATCATATCGATTTCACCGGCTAATAACGCAAGAATCAAACCATCCCATTCAATGGCTTTAATCACTAAAGTTAAGCCCAGTTCATCTGCAATACGCTTTGCAATGACCACATCATAACCATCAACAAAGACACCATTTTGGGCATGTAGTGGATATGTAAAAGAACTTGAAGTCGGCGTTGACCAGTTAAAAGGCGCGTATGCTGCCTCTAAGCCAACCACAAATTCGGTTTCATTCTCTAAATCAAACTGCTCTCTTGAGCCACACGCTGCAAGACCAATAAGGCCTGCAACTAACATAAATAAAACAAATACTTTTTTCATACTCTCTTCCTCTTTCTTTTGTTTTTTCAACAAAAAAAGCATCCGAGAGGACACTTCAAAAAATGAAAAATTTCATATTTTTGCTAGCGCCTCTACTTTCGTAGGAGTGTTATAAGTCTTTCCTATAACCCCATGATGCCACCTGTGCCCAGATGTTCATTCGGCGATGGTTACCTTTCAGATTTTTCATGGCCTGCCGGCTCCAAATCTTACTCATTTACATCGCTGCCTCTATGCTTTTAAATTGTATGGGTCTATTGTATGATAGATTAAACGTCAAGTCAAACAAAAAATGCATCCGTTTTTATGAAAACGTTTTACCCCTAAACAAATAGAAGGGGGACCCGAAAGTGGATCCCCATTACTACCTTTAAAATTTACGCCTTACGTACGTTTGCTGCTTGTGGGCCGCGATCGCCGTTCTTGACTTCGAATTCTACTTGGTCGCCTTCTGCTAATGTTTTGTAACCTTCAATTTGAATTGCACTGAAGTGTACAAAAATGTCCTTACCTTCTGCTGAAGAGATAAATCCATATCCCTTGTCAGCGTCAAACCATTTTACTACGCCTTTCATTATGATACTCCTTAAACTTATACTTGGCAACTGAATGCCTATTTCTATTATACACACTCATACCATAAAACACAAGGAAATAATCAAAGAAATCCAATTATGCAAATTGACTCTGATAAAGCTCGTAGTAGAATCCTTGTTTTTCAATCAATTCCCTGTGATGACCTTGTTCGATGATGTCACCATCTTTAACAACTAATATCATATCCGCATTTTGGATGGTCGATAAACGGTGTGCTATCACAAACGTTGTTTTATTTTCCATCAGTGCTAACATCGCTTTTTGGATTTGTACTTCAGTATGTGTATCGACATTTGATGTCGCTTCATCTAAGATAAGCATCTTCGTTTTGGATAACATCGCTCTAGCAATCACTAAAAGCTGTTTCTGTCCTTTTGAAATGTTCATGCCTTCATCAGTTAAAATGGTGTCATAACCTTCAGGTAGATGACTGATGAAGGAGTGGATACGTGCTTTCTTTGCTGCTTCTTCCACTTCAAGTCTTGTAACATCGCCATTACCATAAGCGATATTGTCGAAGACAGTACCATGGAAAATCCAAGTATCTTGTAAAACCATGGAGAATGCGCGTCTTAAACTTTTACGGGTTAATGTTCTGGTTTCATGCTCATCGAGCAAGATTTCGCCTTCATCGACATCATAAAAGCGCATGAGCAGGTTGACAAGCGTCGTTTTCCCAGCACCTGTGGGACCGACGATGGCGATCACTTGTCCTTGGTTCGCCTTAAAACTGACATCTTTTAATACGTTTTGATGGGGTAAATAACCAAAGGTAACGTTTTTAAAAGAAACTTCACCTTTCACATCCTCATAATCAATCGCATCTTTGATATCACCAGGTTCGTCCTCGTGATCGATTACATGAAAGACTCTCTCTGCTGCAGCTAGTGCACTTTGAATGTCTGCCATGATGTTTGAAAACTGATTGATTGGTCCTGAAAAACGTCTCGAATAAAGGGTAAAACTCGTTAAATTACCAATCGATATCCTTGTAAAGAAGTATAAAATACCACCAAAGACACCTACTAAAGCAACCGAAAGGTTGGAAATAAAGTTGACTGATGGACCAACCGATGTTGAATAATAACCTGATTCATAAGAAGCTTTGGATGCTGCTTCGTTGATTTCATCAAATTTCTTGAGAACACTTTCTTCTTGAACATAAGATTGTATGGTTCTCTGTCCTGTAATCATTTCTTCAGCAAATCCATTAAGTTCGCCTAACTTTTGATTGCGAATTCGGTACTTCTTTTTCACAATGCGTGAAAGTACGCGTGTGATCACAACCGAAATAGGAACCGTTAAAACGAAGACGAGAACTAAAACTCGAGACATCAAGATCATCATCACCAAAGAAATAATCACCGTTATGGCTGAGGTAAAGGTACTCACCACATCGTTTGCCAGTGAAGTATTAATGGTATCAATATCATAACTCATCCGTGAGATGATATCACCTGTTTGGTTTTGATCAAAATAGGAAATAGAGACCCTATTCAATTTTTCAAACAAGTCTTGACGCATCTTATAAGTCACGCTTTGTGAAATCTTCGTCATTTGTATCGATAAAATGTAGCTGATGAGCGCACTTAAAAGGTAAAAGATCACCATCAATCCTGCAAACAAAAAGACTTTTTCAAAATCAACACCATCTTCCATCGCAGATATGGTTTGACCAGAAAGATACGGACCCACCAGTGACAAGACGTTAGAAACGATGGTAAAGAAAATGGCGATGTATAGTTTTTTACGATAAAAGTAGAGATAGTTCCACAGTCTTTTTAAAACATAACCTCTATTTTTGGCGCGATCCGAACCGTCATTTCGTCCTCTGCCCTGTTTTCCTGCATACATCATGAACGCTCACCTCCTAACTGGTAGTAAGCAATCTCTTGATAGACATTTGAGGATTCAAGCAGTTCATTGTGGGTACCTTGAGCCATGATCCTACCATCATCGATGAGTAAAATAAGATCTGAATCCTTTAAGGATGCGATACGTTGTGCGATGATAATCATCGTTGTATCGGTCATTTCCTTTTTTAGTGCTTTACGCATGTTCATATCAGTCTTGTAGTCAAGTGCTGAGGATGCATCATCTAAAATCATGATCTCAGGTTTACCAACAATCGCTCGTGCAATTAAGACACGTTGTTTTTGACCACCAGATAAATTCATGCCACGTTGTGCCATCTGATGCGACATTTCATGTTCTTTCTCATAAATAAATTCCGCTTGTGCAACACGGGTTGCAACTTCGATATCTTCATCCGTGATCCCACTTCGATTAAATTGGATGTTACCATAGATGCTATCTGCGAAAATCAAATCGTTTTGGAAAACCACACCAATGGACTCTCTTAATGCTTGTTGTTTAAGTTCTTTAATGTTTTTCCCGTAGATAAGAATCTCACCTTCATCCACATCATAAAAACGCATGAGCAGATGAATCAACGTCGTCTTACCAGAACCTGTGGCACCAATGATGCCTAAGGATTGACCTTGGTATAGTTTGAAACTGATGTTTTTCAAATTACTTTCTTTTTGATTGTATGAAAATGAAACGTTACGAAATTCGATATGCGGTACATCATTTCTTTTTTCAATGGATTCCATACCATCGACTAAATCGAGTGGCATGTTTAAAACTTCATCAATACGTTCTGCAGAAGCAGTTGCACGTGAAGCTAAAACAAAGACACGTGTGATCGACATCATCGCATTCAAAATGATGGTGAAATAGGTGACAAACGCCATGATTTGTCCAATTTCAGTTTGACCTTCATGAAGACGATAAGCTCCTGCAATTAAAACAAAAACAAGCCCTACATTCATGACAGCATGCATCATGGGGTTGATTTTTGCCATGGTGATGTTCGCCTTTAATTCGGCACCAACCGTTTGTTGATTGGCTTGATCAAACATTTCTTTTTCATGTTCACTCATCGAAAGTGCCCGTACGACACGTGCTCCTGCGACATACTCTCTTAATTTTCGTACAAGTTGATCGACAAAACCTTGGCTTCTTTTATATAAAGGAATCCCTTTTCTGGATGAATAGTAGACGATAACGATGATGAGCGGTAACATCCCTACCATGATCAGTGTTAAAACAGGGTCTAACAACAAAGACATCAAAATACCACCAATGAGTAACACCGGTGCTCTGACCCCTAAACGTTGCATGCTTGCAGTGGCATTATACATGTTATAGGTATCTGTCGTCATTCTTGAGATCAAGGAAGGTCTTGTCAGACGGTCTACCTGATTGGCAGAAAGACGTTCAATTTTTGAAAATAAATCATGTCTTAATCCCTTAACCGAAAGTGCAGCAATCATCTCTGCTTTGCGGTTGGCAGCCACATTCAAATAGAGTCCTAAAAAAGCGATCAAAACCATGAGTGCGCCTAAAAGATAGAGCGAATTTAAACTGGCATTAGCTTGTTCTCTTAATCGAGGAATTTCTTTATCGATCATATAGGCAATAAGCCATGGTAAAAATAAGTCAGCAAGTGCGCCAACAGATTTAAACGATAAAGAAATCACCAACATTTGCCAATAAGGTTTGACAAGCCTTAAAATCATTTTCATCGTGTCTTCACATCCTCACACAAGTAATATAACATAAAATAACCTTCAAAGATAAGTCGTTTTCCAAAAAAAGAAATAGCCCTAGGGGCTATCTCACATGTCATCACTGTTGGTGATAATCGTTATTCCATTTGAAAAATAGAGGTTAAATCTGTCCATGGAAACCGTCATTTCTTCATGCAATCTTAAGGTCATCATCCCTCTTCGATCTAAACCTAAATGAAGTCTTTCATCATGTTGATGCTGATCCACATCAATGATCATGATGGTTCCTGTATCCGTACCCACACCTTGATAGATGCCATCACCTTCTGCGGTTCTTGTGATCAAAAATGATACACCATCTAAACTTAAACGTTGAAACGTTTGAGGGTTTTGATAGAAAACTTCCCAAAGATGTTCTGATAACACCATCCCGTCTCCTGTCTTTTTAATGATCATGGCAGGATCTCCAACAAGATAGGTTCCTGGTTTTAAGGAATATGTTGTCATAAAAAGTACCTCGGTTTAATCATATAGGTCAAAAGATGAAATATAGTTGTTTCAACCGTTTCTGGTTTTGCTAAATCACCAATGGTTTTATTTTCCCAAATGAGGTGAACAAACTCCGGACGATCAATCAAAGGATTGCGATTGCCCTGAATCTCAAAAATACGGTTGTTTCTTGCAATCTCAAATGCTGAGACGGGATCTTCCTTATGCCAAGTGAGGAGTAAACTCAGTTGTCCCATCCGAGCACCTTCCACTTCATAATGATAGGATTCATCTAAAAGAAGGTCTAAATCATCGGTTAAAACCAAATAATCATAAGTGATTGCCATGTAAAATAAAATCCGTGCAACATCCCCTCTGTGGTCATCTCCTGGATAAAATCCACCATCGGTTGTTGTTCTTGCCCCTCCTGAACCATCAGAAAAGAAACGATCACTTTTCGATGAATTGATAGATCCCGTCGCTGCTCTTAAATTATGAAGGTCACTTGCAATACTTCGTTGGGTATTGGAAATGCGATTAAGTCCAAGTCTTGAATTTGGCCAAACATGTTCTCTATCCCACGTTTCTCCTTGGTCCCAAACCGCGTTAATCATCGTGTTATCATAAGCACCCCATAATTTATCGGTTTCATTCAAATCGCGGTCAATGATTTCTAGTGCTTGTCTAACATCACCATAAGTGATCAATGTTTTCGTGTCATTGGTGATGGTTCTAAGTTCAAGCATAAGTGCTTGACCAATCAAGTTTTGAGCGGTATAGGTATAATCACTTATGCCTACATCCTGATAATAATAAAAACCTTGTTCATTTTGAAGACTGCTATATGTCGGTGTTAACTGAAGTTCTTCTTCGGGAAGGAAGAGATAAACGATCGCTCCGACAATAAGAACTAAAAGGAAACCAAGTATTTGTTGCTGTGTTGATCTTCTTTTTCTCTTTGATGGTCTTCTGTATGTTTTTTTTGCCATATTAATCTCCCTTCATTTTGTTACGTTCATTATAACACCGGATCATCTTTTTTATGTAATAAAAGATCCCCTTCCTTTTTTCTGTCTGTTTCATCTTTTTTTGAGATTAATGATTGACTTATCGCATGCTTTCAGTTAAAATCGATATTGCATGTGACATTCATGCCCCTATAGTTAAATGGTATAACGCAGCCATGGTAAGGCTGAATTGCAAGTTCGATTCTCGCTGGGGGCACCATGAAAACGATTAAGCGACTCAAATGAGCCGCTTTTTTTATACTTCTTCTTCATTTTCTTCCTGAGTAAGTTCTACTTTCGTTTCCCAGACCTTAAAATCTAGGGGTTCATGCATCTCTTTGATCATCTCATCTAAATCGATTAAATCCTCATATAACCCTGAATTTCGGATTTTAACATGTTCTTTTTGATCAAGAAAAAGTTGATCGTATTGGATATGCAAAATATGGTCGTGTTTTTTTCTTAAATATAACAATGATTTTTCATCAATCTTTGGACTGGCTTTCTTTCTGATTTGTTCAATCAGTTGATAACTTTTTTCTATCATTCCTAAGTGATAGTAATAAACAGCCAAATCATAGAGTAACATCACGCCTTGTTCTGTGTGATAATGGGGTCCATAAGGGTATCTGGTTAACTTTTCTCTGATTGAAGGGTCTTCTTCAAACCCATGAAACGTGACCGCTTCGATGTAGTTTAAAATCAGAAGTTGGTAAAATAAACTTGATTTAAGCTCACCACTTCGCATCGCTTCTTTCACTTTGTTAAAAAGGTACATATCTGTTTCTTTCGACTCTTTGAGAGAAAACATCCGGTACTGTGACATTTGAACGATCTGAAAGATAAGATCATCTTTCATCTTCTGATAAGCGACAAAGTCTCCATAGAACCACTGATTTGACAGTTTAAAGCTCTTGATATAAAAGAATGAGAGAATGGCCGTGTAAAAGGTAAAAAGGCTGTAGAACCCAATCACATAGGGATTCCATCCGAATGCAATCGCCATCATAAAGATGATGATGCTCATCACCAGAAAAACAATCGTGACATAAGGTGCAACGATCAACGAATGACGAAAAGCATCAACCGATGATTGATAAGTCTCATCATCGTTTATTTCTCCCAAATCAGGAACCACAAACCCACCCATTAAAAACCAAAGTTTAGGTTTAATTTTAACGCGCCATCCTTTGGTTGTCTTGTAGAAAACAAGCATGTGAAGGTAAAGGGCGCGAATCTTCGTTCCTTTAATCACAAAGGTGATGAGATGTGAGAGTTCATGGATGGTTAATGTGATGAAAAAGGTGATATAAAAACCAAGGATATACATAAACCAAGGTACGCGTTTCATGCCTTCAGTAAAGTTAAACCAATAGCCACCAACCACTAAAAAACTAAAGATAAAACCGATCAAAAAAGGAGCGATCAACACCCAAAGCCAAGGATATTTTTTAAACATTAACGAATCCCGTATGTTTGATGAACTTCCTGAACAAATAAGATTCCATTGCCCGGTTTATCAAGTTCTAATTGTTGTGAGATGGCTTGAATAACGTCTTGAACAATCTCATGTTTCGCTAAAATAAGGACCATTTCTTTTTCAGGTTCTACTTCCATGTTAAACAGTTTACTTGTTTCATGAATCCCTGATCCTCTCGCGTTGATGATGGTAGCCCCTTTGGCTCCTGCAGATGTTGCAGCATCGACAGCATCTTGTCCTCTTCCCTTATCAACAACGGTAAAGATTGCTTGATATTCAGTCATGTTAACGCCTCCTTCATGTGGCTTATAGGTACGGTCGTATTTTCCCATCCCCATAAATTTGATCACTGGAATGACAAATGCAATACCATGGTTTGGTTTATTTAACTTCAATTTCTCATTTAAAACTTCAAGTGCAGGATTGACAACTCTTAAGGGTGCAATCATTAAGACAATTTCTTTTCTTGTTTCTGCGAGTTCTAAAAATTCAAGTAATGGCTGTTTATGGGTGCCTTTACCTAAAATAATGGTCCCGCCCTGTATGCCTTCTTGTTTCATAATCTTTAAGACTTTACTGCCAACGCCAAAATTAACGATGACAATCACGAGTTGATAATCGGTAAGTAGTGAAACATGTTCCATGTTACACACCTGCCTTTCTTGTTCTTATTTTATAAACAAAACCTAAAAGTTGTAAAGTGATAATGGGTGCTAGCGCAACAAGTGCGATCATCCCAAAGCCATCAGTCACCACGTTTGCACTGTCATAAGCATTGGCAGCACCTTGTACAAACGCTAAGGTAAAGGTTGCGGTGAGTGGTCCTGTCGCTACACCTCCTGCATCAAAGGCAATCCCCACAAACAGTTTAGGTACAAAAAACATCATAGCAAGCGAGATAAGATATCCTGGAAGTAAGATATGCCATAACTGTAATTCTGGAATCATGATCCGAAGCATCGATATCGCAATGGCAAATCCAACACCGATGGATAAGGGAATGAGCACCAGTCTTCGTTTGACATAACCTGAGGTAATGTCTTCGATTTGATGTGTTAAGACTGAGACAGCTGGTTCAGCAATGATGGTAAATAATCCGATGAAGAAACCTGCAAACACCATCACCCATTTCAGTTCTTTTTCTGCTAATGTTTGACCCATCAGTAATCCAATATCCATAAACCCTGCATTGACACCAACTAAAAATATGAAAAGTCCAAAAAGGGCATAGATGAAACCTTTAATCATGCGGAATAAAGGTCTTTTGGAAAGTTTAAATCCCACAAGCTGCAGCAAGATGAAGATACCCAAGAGTGGGGTAAACGCTAATAATGTATCTTTGAGTGAACTCGGAAATTCTTCTAAAAAGGGGCTAAACATGTAAGGGGATGGTTCACCTAAACCTAAACTTGAACCGAAGGTTAAGTTTTCTGCAAAATAGCCTAAAATCAATAAACCCATGATGGCACCAGCTGAGGCAATCGCTACCAGACCAAAGGAGTCTTTTTCTTGTGACTTTGAGTCTCTTTTGAGTTTCGAAATACCAACGGATAGCGCCAGTAAAAAAGGAACTGCTAAGACACCTGTGGTCGCACCTGAGGCATCAAATGCAATCGCTAAAAAAGTAGGTGAAGAGAAAATAGCCATGACTCCGATCATTGCATATAGGACAAGTAGTATTTTATAAAGCGGAATATTAAAGATAATTCTTAAGAAACCAAGGGCGACAAGAATGGCTAGTCCAATCGATACAGTGATTAAGATGGTTGAAGCGTTGATAGCACCATTCGTGACAAAATCCACTTGATTGGCAAAGACAAGTAACCCAGGTTCAGCAATCGAGATGACAAATCCTAAAATAAAGCCAGCCAATAACACAAAATAGAGTTTATTCGTCTTCGCAATCTCAGCACCTGTTAAACTTCCTAAGGGTGTTATTGCTAGATCAACACCAATCAAAAACAAAGATAATCCGATGACAATGAAAAAAGAGCCGATGCTAAAACGAACCCACTCAACACTTGTCATGGGAACTACGGTTAAGTGAAGGATAAATACGATTAAAATGATCGGAATCATCGCATAAATATTTTCTTTGAGTTTAGAGGCGAGAAGGGTCATTTATACGTCATCCTTTCTGAGTTGATCTATTAACTTTATTATACAATAAATCATTCAAATTGCGTGGTTTGTCCAATGTTTAACATCTGTTCATCAGAATCCTCTAAAAAGTGATGAAAAAGTTGATGTGCGTGCTTGACATCATCGTAAATATTTGTTATCATGAAAAAGCATGAGGCTGTGGGCGTCGTATAATGGTTATTACACGTGCTTGCCAAGCATGAAATGGGGGTCCGATTCCCCTCGCCCGCTCCATGAAAAAATCAAGCACAGTTTACTGTGCTTTTTTGTTTAACATGGGCTCATCTTTATCTTTTACATGAATTGATAATGAAAGGCTTGCTTATCTTTTTTTTCCATGCTATAATGCACACGTCGCAATCTCCGAATCGTAAAACATAGGAGTGGGGGAACCATTATTTTGGGGTGAATTCTTTATAAAAGAAAGGGCAACTTGGATGTCCTAACCCGTCAGCTAACCTCATAGGAGTTACCAAGCGTATAGCCATACATGGCTGTGCGCTTTTCTTTATGAAATATGATACAAAGAGGTCTTGTTATGAATGTTATTTTAAAATTAAGTCTCATCCTTGTGGTTGGGTTTATCTTTGGTAAGTTTGCAAAATGGCTAAAGTTACCAAGCGTCTCCGGATATTTAATCGCTGGACTTTTTTTAGGTCCATCTTTATTTGAGTTTGTCAGCCGGGAGGAAGCAGAATCCTTTGAAATCATCAGTGAACTGACCTTATCTTTTATTGCTTTTGGGATCGGTAGCGAGTTTATGTTAAAAGATATCGTTGCTATGGGTAAAAAAATCGCGATCATCACGATTGCTGAAGTCATTGGTGCAATCGGTGTGGTTTTTTCTGTCATGTATTTTATCTTTGATTTTCCTGTTGCTTTCTCTTTAGTTATTGCCTCGATGTCTGCAGCAACAGCACCCGCAGCCACGATTATGGTCATTCGACAATATCGTGCTTATGGACCCGTAACGAAAACGATTTTACCTGTCGTTGCACTGGATGATGTGTTTGGCATTATGGCGTTTGGTATAGCCATTTCGATTGCAAAAATTTTAGTGAGTGGTCAAGATGTTTCCGTGCTGACCATCATTGGTATTCCCTTGTTTGAGATCATCGCTTCGCTTCTCTTAGGTTTAGGCTTGGGTATTCTTTTATCTTATGTTACTAAAAAAGTGGATCCTAAAGATGAACTCCAAATCAAAACGGTGTTTTTCGTCGGTCTTGCTGCAGGGATTGCGATGTGGCTTGATTTATCTCCTTTACTTGCAAACATCATGATGGGTGCAACTTTAGCAAATTTAAGAAAGTTTGCGAATCGTAGTTTCTCAGCAGTCAATGATTTTGTTCCCATATTCTATGTGCTCTTCTTTACACTCGCTGGAGCTTCCTTAGACATTGCCATCTTAAAGTCAGTAGGCTTAGCTGGTCTAGGTTATATCCTTGCACGCGCTACAGGTAAGATCTTAGGTTCCTTTATTGGGGCTAAGTCCGTGAAAGCAGAACCGCAAGTACAAAAATGGTTGGGTATTGCATTGCTCCCACAAGGTGGTATATCGATAGGTTTATCTGTCATCGTTATGCAACAGTTACCTCAGTTTGCTGTTGAACTAACCACGATCATTATGGCATCCGTCTTAGTTTATGAAACATTGGGACCCATATTTGCTAAAATATCGATTTCAAAAGCTGGAGAGATCAACGCGCTTCCATCGATTGAAGAGATCCTTGAACCACAATCTTCTGGGCATTAAAAAAGGAACTTTCGCAAGTTCCATTTTTTTTATCGTTGACCTAAGTGTTTTAATATCGCTGTCACAGCACCATAAATAAGGTAAAGTGCAAAAGCTAAGAAAAGATAATAACCAAATGTTTGTTGAAAAAATTCACCTTCAACAATCTTTGATAACAAATCAAAGGGGACATCGCTCACACCTGCCAATAGCAAGACGATGGCAAACAGTTCAGACCCAAACGCTAGTGCAATAAGCGGTGGAACTATCTTTAAGACTGCGATGGAAAAACCATCTCTAAAGAAGAAAAAGGTAAATGCGATGATCGCCGATGTTAAAACGGGACCAGATTCCAATTTAAACTTCGCTTTACCATCTAAAGCAAACGATAAAATGTAGAGCAAAAGATAAACAAAGATGATCGCATTGATAATGAGTGGAATAGTCCACGTCACACCAAATGAAAAGCTTTGGAAATCAAATGAGGTCATCGCAACAATCAAATCTCTTCCGGATTGTAAATAAGCGGTGAAGAATAAAATTAAATGTGCTGCTAAACTTTGTTTAGAGAGCTGAAGCCCTACCACAGCAACGATAACGAGTAAAATTGGTACAAAGCGTTCGAGCTGATCAAAAATGTTTTGTCCGCCTAAGCTTAACCCTAAGGTGTAAGCGCTGATTGCGATCACAATGATGGTGGTTAACATGGGTGAGAACCAATTTTTAAATGATTTAATGAATGTCATTTTGTAAAACTCCCTTCCTTTTAATCACTGCTATTTTAACAAATATAACACTTTATATCGACTAAAAGGCTTAAGAAAAGCACTCCTAAGAGTGCCCGTGTCCAAAATTGGGGAAACTATGGTGAAAATCAACTTTTACCACCAAGAAAGATTCGATTTCATTTAAGATGTAGAAAAGCGAAGCTCGCATCTCAAATTCTTCTCTGGTTGCAGGGAGTGGTGATGTTTTGTAGTGCTGTAAGATCAAACTCAATCTTTTTAACTGTCCCGTCGCTCTATCGTATAAACCAATATCATTGGCAATCGTCTTGATATAATCAGAGATTTCGACGGCAAAGGGATGTATCTGTCTTAACCTGAAGGCATGCTCATACATGTGCCTGATGTATGAAGATTGTTCTTTTCTCATGTGAAAGTATGCTAAATACGAATGGTCATTGGAAAAGAGTAAATCCTTATCGACCATTTCAACCTCATCAATGGTTTGTGAAATCTTACGATCCAACGTTGCATAATGACGATAATACTCATCATGGTAATCAGGATCTTTGAGTAAGATGGCAAGCATAAACAAATGATCACGAATCAACTGATCGATGGAAGATACATGCTTATCAAGCACTTTTTCTGTGGATTGAGGGTAAATGATGTTAAAAAACATCGCAACCCCTACTGCGATAAATAAGATCGAGAGTTCATTACCTATCATATTGAAATTAAACGTCCCCTCACTCAGTAAATGGGAGACTAACACAAGCGATAAGACAATACCTTCATGAATTTTCAGTTGAAAGGAAGCGTAGGCAAAAATAAAGATGAAGACACTAAAGACAGCAAAGTTATAGCCAAACGCTAAAAACATCAATGTTGATAGCATCAACCCAAAAATGGCATCGATGACGCGTTTGACCGAAGACAAAAGTGAATCTTTTTTTGTCAGTGAAATAGATAAAATGGCGACGATCCCAGCCGTCAGCCAATATTCTAATCCAAGCGCTCGTGTCACCAAACTCGTGATGACACCGACAAGACTCATCTTAATCGCGGTATGAAGCACTCTCATCGTGCAACCTCACTTTTTAGTCATGCTTTTATAGTTATCATAGTATAATTTGATATCGGATAAATCGAAAGGCTTCTCTTTACGCTCAATACGCTGTTTCAAAACCTCAATTTGACTTAAGATGATCTCTTGAATCTCTTCTGAATAACACATTGAACCTTGATGTGCTTGATACTCTTTTTCATCTAAAAGTACATAACTTCCATCAGGAAACACTTTGATATCTAAGTCATAATCGATGTATTTAATCGCTTCACCATCATATAAATATGGTGAAGATAAGTTGCAATAAAAATAAACACCATCACGTTTTAACATGCCTATGATGTTGAACCAAAGATCGGCGTAAAAATAACAGATGGCAGGTTCTTTTGTGTGCCAACTTCTGCCATCACATTCAATCACTTTCGTGCGATTATTTCCTGTGACTAACATGTGTTGATCTTGATATAATACCACGGATTTTTTCCAGACGCGATGCAGCTTTTTGTTATGCTTGTAGCTGTGAATGGACACAGTCATACCGGTTGATAATTTCATAAAACCACCTCAAATGATGGTCATATTATAACATAAAATAATCAAAAGTAAGGATTGCTAGGTTTGAAATTGATGAAAATAAAACGTTTTTCTTTATTCTTTGACCATATGTAAGTCATCTATGAAATGAATAATTTTTCTGATCATACACTAAAACATGGAAAATCATTGACAAAATGAAGACATTCGTACTATGCTAAACCTATGGAGATGATGGTATGGATCCGATGATGTTTAAAGATAAAAATGCGTTTAACGAGTGGCTTTTTAGCCATCATGAAAAACATCCAGGCATTTGGATTCGTTTTGATAAATTAAAACAAACATCCAGTTTAACACCATTTGAAGCGCTTGATGTTGCACTGTGCTATGGTTGGATTGATGGCTTATTAAAGCGTTTGGATGATCAATTTTATATCAAATATTTTGCGAAGAGAACACTGCATTCCATTTGGTCAACACGTAATAAAGGTTATGCACAAAAACTGATCGATCAAGGTCTGATGATGCCTGCTGGCTTTGAGGCTATGGAACTTGCGAAAAAGGATGGCAGATGGGAGAAAGCAGATTTGCCACCAGAAGATTTTGATATCGAAGACTTTAAACAAAAGATTGGTGTCTCACAAAAAGCATTGATGACTTATCAAAGTTTCACACCTTCTATCCAAAAGATATATGCATTGAGTTACTACATGCTTAAAAAACAAGAATCGAGACAAAAGCGTTTAGCGGTTATCATTGAAAGATTAGAAAAAGGCTTAAAGCCAATGTAAATCTATGTGTGATTAAGCACATGATGAAATCATCTTATGTGATTTCATTTTTTTATGTAGTGATATTAAAAATGTGATGATGAGGAATACCTTAAGTTGAGATTTAGCAAAAAAGACTAAAATTTATTCAATTCTAGTCTCTATTTTCCTTTTTTATCAAACACTTTTTTGATAAAGGGGGTCTTTATGATCATTTAGTTTTTAGAGGATGAATCCTAAAAGCGCTGCTGCAATCACAATCAGTGGTGCAGGTATCTTTTTAGTTAACAATAATAATGTACTTACGAGAACCACACCGTAAACGGTGAAGTTACCCGGTAATTGATAAGTCTGTGTGATGGCAGTCATTACAATTAAACTCGCTGCAGTGATGGTAACACCTTTTAAAAAGTGTTTCATGAGTACCATTTGACGCAAGTTTTTCCATAACGGAAACATGAAGAATACAAGTAAAATCCCAGGTAGGAAGATACTTAAACCACCAATAAGTCCTGCAGCAAATGAAAATCCAGTGCCTGCAAACGATCTGGATGAAACGAAAGCTGCAAAACTAAACAGAGGTCCTGGTATCGCCTGATCAATGGCATACCCTGAAAGAAAATCATGAAGAGAGATTAAAGATTGAGACTGAACAAGATCTTGAATCATGAGTGGAATCACGATTTGTCCACCACCAATGACTGAATAACCATATCTGTAGAAAGAGGTGTAGAGAACAACCCATGGGGCAGATATCCATGTTCTTAGTCCTTCGTTAAGTAATGCTAAGCCTAAAATAATACCTAAGATATACCACTTTGGTTTCACGTTGATCTTCGTCACTGCTTTATCTTTGATATGGGGGATCAGAAATACAAATCCACCTGTCATAAGTAATAGAGGAACAACCCACATCGAATAACCAACCAGTAAAAGGGATAAACCCAACATGATGATGTAGAGTATCCAATCCATTTTTAATTTTAAAACTTTTTTGGATAGCGTAAACGCTGCATAAATGATAAATGCAACAGCAACTGCAGGTAAATAAGTGATGATTGGTTTCCAAGCGTCACTTTGATCCATATGAATAAAGAATACACCGATGAGTCCCATCGTCACAATCGCAGGAAAAGCCCATACCAAAAAGGTGAGCAACGCTAAGATAGGCCCTCCAACATAGTAACCAATGGCGGTTATCGTTTGTGTACTGCTTGGTCCAGGAACTAATGCATAAAGACCAATCATCTCCGTTAATTCTTCTTCCGTGACATATTTCTTCTTTTTAACCATGATGGATGAAAAGACACCATAATGGGCTTCTGGTCCACCATAAGAACCAAGAGCACACATGAACACATCCCATAAGAAGATATACCATTTCACTTTTTCTTTATTTTCCATAACCGTAGTCTCCTTTTGAATGTTTAAACATGCATGATATTAAAGCGGTAAGTACATTTCGTGTTGTGATAGGGGTTGGAGCTCAAAACCTAGTTTTTCTAGAAACGCTCTTAGAGCATCGTTATTGGTCATCGAAAGATGAAGAGAAGGGATGTTATACTGTTTGACCGCATCACTCAAGAGTTGTTTTCCAATACCATTCAACCGATATAATTTTATCACATAAAGATAGAAAATTTTACCTGTTTGCGTCAGTGCGAGAACACCCACAAGTAAACTTTCTTGATAAGCACCGAGATAGAGGATGTTTTTAAAATGGCTTTGATAATCAAAATCATTTTGCCAGTTAATATGAGAACGATCATGAGCCAAATAGAAAGCTTTGGCTTGATCATATCCGATCTCTTTGATTTGAAGATTGGGTGAAGCAATATCTTTGAGTGAGGATACATCTTTTTTCTGATAATAAAATATATCATACTTTATGTCATATCCTTGTTTCAAATAGAAACGTATAGCTTTATCATTACCTTTGATGACCTCAAGAAAAAGTTGTTGGCAACCCTCTTCAATACCTATGGCATAATGCCTGTTGTAAAGCTCTTGTGCAATGCCCTGCTTTCTATATAGAGGGTCTATAGCTAGCGTGCCACAGCGAAGTGTTTTTACACCTTCATATGTCTTTATACCACCTAACATCAGACCGATAGGTGTACTTCCATCACGTGCTATGTATGAGTACTCAATGCTGTTTCCCTCAATGTTTAAGAACAACTCAATAAAGCGCTCTTTGGTTAAATCAAACTTCACTATATAATCTGAAAAGCCTTTGGTGAAAGCTTCAAACATGTCATCTATATCATTTGGTGTGCATCTTTCATAATTGATCATCTCTAAAACCTCTTCTCTACGTGTATAATACTTTTATTATATGCTAAAGTGAATGCCTATTTTATTAGTAACATAATAATCGCATATTTTCAATTGTAAAGAAAATAACTCCTTCGTTTGAAATCATGCTTGTTTACAAAAAAAGTTCCTCCATTCCGTTATGAAATAGAGAAACCAATACCTTTGATGATACTTAATATGATGAATATATAGATATTTGATTTTGACACTATGTTCTCAATGATATAAGTAACTCTTTTTACCACATAAATGCCATGCATTCTTTCTAGTCTGTTTTTTAGGTGTAATATGAATAGACTTATATACCAATATCTATTGTGTAATTATCTTTATCTTTGATAAAATATTGACTTTAAATAATCATTAAGACCCTTATCCATACAGTAAATGTAAATGCCCTTCATTCCTCTTTTCATTAAGACATTATAGGTATTTCTTATAATCATATCAATTTGAGCTAAATCCCCTCCAAGAGGTGCTCTTCTTCCGTGTCTTCTAAAATGACCAGCATTGTCAGGATGTTTTGTATAATCTGTTTCAACCTGTTTTGTTAATGAATTGTATATTAAGTCATTACCAATAATTAATCCTATATAATCAAACTCCAACCCCTGAACAGTGTCAATATGGCCTACTCGATATTTTTGGCTTTCATCAGCGCTAAATGTTGTGTCTTTGTTCCATTGTAAAGATAATCCATCAATATTAATATCAAACAATGTCGAATCATCTTTTGATATCCAATCAAAAACATCTCCAGCCAACATTCTGCTGTTTGGAGTTTGATCAATCTTATCCTTTATCGCTTCGTGCCAATTATGAATGCTATCAAATATTTTTACTTCATACTCAAAGTTATTTTCAAACGTTACTTCTTCGTTATATAGAATGCCTTCAACTGCATTGATATACTCATCATTTCCAGAACATCTAAATTGGGATAATAGTCTTAAGTTTTCATTATCATATACCTGACTACAAAGTTGTTTTGCAGTATTTGTAATTTTCTCAACAGTAGCATAATCTCTAATATCGACTTGTTGTTTTTCGTCGATGAAAAAGATTGATATTTTAGTAGATTCAATGATTTCTCTGATTAGATCTTCTCCTAAAAGAATATTACCTGATTTTGATCTTTCCGGTAATCGATGTGCCTCATCAATGACTAGACATTCGTATTGATTTTTTGGTCGATCTCTAGATATTTTAATGGTTGATAGAAACAAAGTTTTTAAATGAGCATTTTCTTTACCAGATAGCTTTTTACTATAAACATTTCTAACTGCAGAGTTTTTAGTTACATAAAAAGCTAATTTTTTCTGTTGAATAAATTCATTGAGTAGTTTAATCGCGATGACACTCTTGCCAGTTCCAGCGCCACCTCTAACAATAAAAACCTGTTTTTGATTAGTGTTTTCATGATCTTTAATGGTTCTCATTATGTTTTGATAACATATCTCCTGTTTATCCAAGAGGGTAAATACTTTACTATTGGTTAGTTCACCAGATAGCGTATCCATCAACATTTGGGCAGGGATTATTTTTGAATTCTCAATTTTATATAAAATCTGATGATGGTAAGCTTTGTTGACATGTCTTTTTATGAAATCTGCAAGGAGTTGATTATCTGTGGCAGCAAATACTGGTGACATTTGTAAAAAATTACTATAAAAAACATCTTTGATATCTTTGTCTTCGTATAAATTGTGCAAATATGAGCATGATGAAACCTGAATATTTTCATTGGTAATGTTTTCATTGTAAGCTTCTAAATTAAGTTTGTATGTATATGCTTGATATGAAGGATGCAGTGAATCTTGTCCATATCTGGTATCATCCGCATTAACCAATCTATCTTTATTCGTTTTTGAAACTGCACTCCATCGTTTCAATTCAATAATAATTAATGATTTTTCTAAATTCGCATTTAACCCTGCTATCAAAAAATCAATTCGGTTATTGGTAATCGGAATTTTTAATTCCATTCCAATTTCGATATCATCTACTAATCCAGCTAATTCAAGAATGTTTTTCATGTAAACTGCGGCGTCTTTCCATGCAGTTTGTTCAGACTTTCCAGCATTTAGTTTACTAGCAATTTTAGTCATGATTTGATTATTAAGTACGTCATTATTAAATTGCTTAATTGTTTCGTTATAAGCCAGCATTCTTTGTCCCCACAATCTTATCTTGTATAAATTACATTATTAAACATTTGCATAAACTAATCTCTAGTTACTAAGCTATTTATTGCTATTTTATCATTTTGCATCATTTTAAGATATTTTTTTTGATAAATCATATTGATAGGGCATTACGATATCAATTCATCTCGAATTTTTATAAAATTTCTGTCAAACACTTTCAAATTTATGACACTTTCACTTACTAATGATATCTGTATCTTTTGTACTTTCAACCTGTATCATCGAGAATGGATAACTTTAGATTTGTTTTTTACATGTTTTGTTTTTTCATTAAAATGGTTAATAAATAGTCATTCTAAAATTCCCAATTTTTCCAAATTAGGACTTATGTAAATCTAATGACCTTCAGACGGTACCTTAGCAATCCAATCTACCATTGACCAGGGGGTGTTATTTTTCTAGAAACAAGTTTAAATATTCTCTCAATTTTTCTTCCGGATAATAACAGACTTTATATTTGTCTTCGCAAACGAGTAACTGATTACAAAATACACTCGCATGTAACTGCTCTATCACTTCTTCGTAGTAACCTTCAGTGCTTAGGATATGATCAGTCGTTTCGACGGCTTTATTTAATCTAGCAACGAGAATTCTGTTCTTGGTTTTATTAAATGCAAGTGTTTCTGGTTGTCGATCAAGATATGCACTGATTTCATTTGGTGTAAATCCTGATTCAAGCATACTATTAGCCATAGCAACACTCACCATTGGATAGAGTTCTTTAAAATGGCTTTTCTTAAAGCCATAAAAGACCAATGTAAATCTTGAGAGATCATGCATAAGTACTAATAAATT
>DIER01000042.1:0-3513 GCA_002418725.1 Acholeplasmataceae bacterium UBA5769 | reverse complement strand
TATTTGGTTTGATGTAGTCGAGCATTGCTTTTGTACATTGTATGTGCATACTTTGAAACCTATGTCCGATTCTTATTCATATAATCATCTTTTATAAATTCAATGAAATATTGAGCATTCCACTTTTGAACATTCGCATGTCCACTCGGTGATTTTCTATTGATGGTTTCAAAGTACTGTTCATATTTATCACGATAGACATCTAGTGTTATTCTTTTGTTGATTAAGTCATTAATAGAAAACCCACAATCTCTATTAATGGTGTACATCACATTCGACCCCATAATATCTGGTCTTTGTATGTGTGGATATTTCTCTTGCATCCATAAAACAAATGCTCCAGTAAACATTTTCTTATTTGTTTTTGTGATATTGATATCTTTCATAGACTCACCCCAAAACTTTCTTTAAGACTATTATACCAAATTAGATATTTCAATATTCGACTTATCGGAATTTTGAAACATACGAAAATTATTGTAATTGCTAACCACTTTTTTACTTTTTCGTTTTTTTCTTTGGAAGAAAGGTGAGTGCTAACGATGATGCATTGTTTGGGATAGGGCAGGCTTTCAAGCCCTATCCTACAAACATGCGTTAGCGTGTTGGTTACATCCAACTATATAAGGCCTATCCGCCAGTTTTTTTGGTAGTTTGCATATAGGGATTTTTTTCCTTTCCGCCAAACTCGTGAAATCTTGACAGAAATTGACGTTTTCCCTATTTCCCATGTTCACTTCTTTCGAGATATGATGCCCTTTTTGGTTTGATATTCATCACTAAATTCTTTTACACGATCCCTTACAGTTCTTTCATCTATCCCCAAATACTCTGCTATGACGAAAGCAAGACAGGTTCCATCCTTCTTCTTATTATTATCAAATGCTTCATCAAACTCCTCTTTACGTGACTCTGTAGTTTGATTACGTTTATAGCTTTTGAATAAGTTAACTCGAGGATCTCCATCGGCATAATTCTTCTCTAGTTTTCCTGCCTCATCCACTCTATGTATGGGATACTCAAACCAGATATTGACAGGTTTAAAGCTTCTAAATTCTCGCAGACTACTTTCTAATCTCCAAGCGGTTGCTGATGATTCTTCTGGATTATTACGTGATGGGACTTCAACGAGATTGAGTTGAATCATATCCACTTGTGCATCAGCATCTCTGGAAAAAACACCAGAACCTGACGCACGATCCATGGACTTTTTGAAACCCTGGGCACCTTTGGAATGGTGATGGCTATAGACAAAGGTACATCCTGTTTCATAACATATCTTGTCAAATACATTCGTAAATTGAGCCATATCAGTTGCATTATTTTCATCACCCATCATGACTTTATAAATTGGATCAAGGATGATGACATCAACACCGTGATAATCTGCTCTATGGATAAGTTCTTGTGCTAACTGATCCAGTGGTTGTGCTTCACCTCTTAAGTTCCATATCACAATATCACTAAAGTGTCGTGCTTTAATCCCTAATGCCTCATAGATAACGTAAAATCGATTGAGAAGACTGTTGGGATCGATTTCTAAATTAATATACAAAACTCTGGATTGTCTGCATTGAAATCCCAACCACTTCGTTCCTTCTGCTAATGCAATTGCAAGTTCAATCAATAAGAAACTCTTGCCTGACTTTGAAGCACCAGAGATCATCATTTTATGTCCCTGACGCACAACGCCTTCAATGACTTCTTCAGGTAGTTTGGGTGGGTTAGCCAAAAATTCTGCAGATGATATAATTGGTGGTAGACCATCATCTTCATCATCTTCCCATTCATTGTAGTTCTTTTTATACTTATCCATTTTTAAATACCTCTTTCTTCAATTTATAAGTTTTTTTTCTCTTCACTAGTTAAATGGCAAGGTATAGTGAGTTTTGCCGGTTATATTGAAAAGAATTTATTCTCCTACAAATCTAAATCCGTAAAAATTGATTAAAAGTTCGGGTTTACAATGAATAAATTTTTTTTATTTGGCGAGTATTGTTTTGTTGCTTTCTGTTTTAGTAAGCTACCTACCCAATTACTTGGGAACAGTGTAAAGTTGGAGAACTCGGATGTATTGTCACAGGAAACACACCACCAACTGCAGTAACTGATTATTACTCTGATGATGGGCTAATTTGGGTTACGCCTACAGATATTAGTCAAAATATTACAATCTCTTCAGTTAGAATGTTAAGTGAAAGAGGTGAACTAGTTGCACGAGTAGTCCCACCTCAATCAGTATTGGTTACCTGTATTGCAAGTATTGGAAAAAACACTTTATTAGGCTCTAAAGGTAGTTTTAATCAACAAATTAACGCACTTGTTCCTGCTCCGAATAATGATCCATATTTCCTATTCACACAGAGTAATCATTGGTCTTTGCATATGAAAAAACTTGGTGGAGCACTAACATTTCAAATTGTTAACAAGAAAGAGTTTTCTGAGATTGATACTATAGTTCCGAAACCAGACGAACAGAAGAAAATTGGAATTCTATTCAATCAATTAGATTCCCTTATCACCCTTCATCAGCGTAAGTATAAAATGCTTAATTAAGTCCTGATAACAATCTCATCACTTGGTCAATATCTTTGTTTTCAAGTTCGTGAATTATATGTAAATATGTCTTTTGTGTTGTAGTCATACTAGCGTGTCCAAGTCTTCTTGCTACACTAGCAATTGAAACACCTGAAAATAATAACAGTGATGCATGCGTATGCCTTAACCCATGAATAGATATTTGTGGTAAATTCAATCTTTTACAGTGTCGATTTAACGTATGATTTATGGTTGAGTTATAAGTTTTTTCTTCAACAAAAATGGGCTTGTTTATTTGTTTGTCTTTAAGTAAACCAGCAAATTGTGTGACTGTTTTCCAATCTATTTGTATTTTTCGCATCGATGACTTGTTTTTCGTTTCTTGAAAACCACCTATTCCTTTGTAATCCCATGTCTTATTGATTGAAATGGTTTGATTTGCATAATCAAAATCTCTGGGCGTTAGACCTAATGCTTCTGAAAATCTCATCCCTGTTTTTGCGATTACCATAATTAACCAATCAGAATTAATTTCATGTGTTAAATCAAGATTTGTAAGTAAGGTTTGCAACTGAAACTGGTTCAAGTATTTAATCTTCTTTTCCCTTGGTTTTCGTCCCTTGATTATGATTTTTCTTGTTGGATCATTTACAATTAGCCCATCATCAACTGCATCTAGTATTGACCCCTTCAGTTGATGGTGAAAATCCATAGTTGTTTGTTTTTCATGATGTTCTGCATAGTCATTTAGAAGTTGTTGATAAACATTCCTTGTTATTTCAGAAGTTTTTAGGTTTGGTGCAAGCTTCTTAAGCCATTTAAGAACTAAATGGTATTTATTTAATGTTACTTTTCTTATTGCTCCTTCTTTATACATTTTTATCCAATTTTCATAGTACTCTATGAATAACTTACTTCGTTTTTGCATTTTTATCATCCTCCTAGTTTGAACACTTACGCTGATGAAGGGTGATA
>DIER01000043.1 GCA_002418725.1 Acholeplasmataceae bacterium UBA5769 | reverse complement strand
GAGAACTTGCAAAAGTCAGGTTATATCATCTCTTAAGATGTTTCTTATGAATATGTGAAACATTGAAAATCCCCATCAAGCATCATCACCCACATAGTAAACACGCTTATGGCTGCTTCAATCAAGACCTGACCAGGTTCACATGCTACTATTGAATGATGATGCTTGATGGGGAGTTCATTTCTTATTTTATCCGCAGTTTTTTAAAGAAATCTTTGACGATTTTCTGCGATTCATCCGCCAACAATCCAGATTCGACTTGAATTTGATGATTAAAGGGAATATTAAGCAATTGTACAACACTATCCACGCCACCAGCTTTAGGATCTTTTGTACCATAATACAAGTGTTTAATTCTTGCTTGTATCATGGCGCCAGCACACATCGGGCACGGTTCCATTGTAACATAAACGTCACAATCTTCCAATCGCCAACTTCCAATTTTTTTAGCCGCTTTCATCATGGCTAAAAATTCAGCATGCGCATGAAAAGATTGATTCTTTTCGCGCAAATTGTGCGCTCTTGCAATGATCTTATCTTCATAAACGACAACTGCACCAACGGGAACTTCATCGATGAGTAATGCTTTCTCCGCTTCTTTAAGTGCAGCTTTCATAAACTTATATTTTTTTTGGTTTTCCTGGGACTTCATGATAATGTCTCGATCTTGGTTCATATGATTCATTTGCTCCAACCAAAATAATGGGGTCGTTATAACTGGCAGGTTTTCCATTAATGATACGTTGTGTTCTCGTTGCTGGTAACCCACTTTTCACGCAAATAGCGGTTAATTTTGTCACAAATTCTGCTCTAGCAAGGAGTTCGGGCATTGGACCAAAGGGGTCTCCTCTAAAATCTCGATCAAGCCCACCAACAATCACACGTATACCTTTATCTGCTAAATTTTCAGCAATATTGACAATATCGTGATCAAAGAATTGAACTTCATCGATAACCACCGCATCCGTATCTTCCTTGACGTAGTTAAGTATCTCCAAACTTTGTTCGATGATGATGGAAGGTTTCTTGCTCATGTTATGGGATACGATTTCTTCAGCAGCGTATCTTGTATCTATTTTAGGTTTGAACACAAGCACATTTTGTTTAGCATATTCCAAGCGCTTAATTCTTCTGATCAACTCTTCTGTTTTACCCGCAAACATCGGTCCACAAACGACTTCAATAAATCCATTCTTGTACGTATGATACATCTACTTTTTCCCCTTTCCCCTCAATACACTAATAAAAAACGTGACAATTCATCACGTTATTTGTTGTCTTACTTCTTTTCGTTTAAACCATAGCGTTTATTAAATTTTTCAACGCGTCCAGCTGCTTGAATAAAGGTTTGTTGTCCTGTGTAGAATGGATGGCAGTTTGAACAAGTATCAATGCGAAGGTTATTCGCTGTTGTTCCCACTTCATATTCAGTTCCACATGTCGCACACTTGACCTTATTCACGAAATATTTTGGGTGAATTCCTGGTTTCATATGTTTTCTCCTTCCGCCATGACAACGTGTCATAGTAAGTTTTGCGCAATCATTATATCATTCAATATTTGAATAATCAAGCGATAATGATAAAAATAATGTTTATTTTAAATCTCTATTCCAAGTCTCCCATATCTTTAAAAAGCGTTGTGCGATTAAGCCTGTAACTACCCCTGCAGGAATACTTAAAAATAGCATGATGGGTAAATAAAGCACGATGGCTGTTGAGCCAATCACAAAGTAACCGCCTATCACTTGTCCGATACAGTGAAAAACCGACCCTAAAACACTCACGCCCAAGATACCGAAAAAATTGAGTTTCTTAAAGAGACCCATGGCAAGAATTGCAAGAATGGCACCTGACATACTCATGTAAAACACGGGTCCAAGAAGTTTTCCTGTCAGTAAAGAAACAAGGAGAACTCGTGATATGGTTAAAATCGAAGAATCTTTGAACGTGTACACGTACAACACAATCAATGTCACCACATTCGCAAATCCTAATTTAGCTCCTGGTACGGGAATCACAGGTATCGCAGATTCAATTATATTCAAGACAATGGCTATGGCTAGAAAATTGGCTAGCAAAGTCATTTTTCGTGTTTTTCTCATGCGATGTTAAACAGTAAAATCGCCTTGATCTGTAACAAACTCAACGCGAATGCGATTGGGTAAACAAATCAATGGCCAACCTGTTGATTCTCCTTCTCTACTACAAATATTATTAGGACTCTCTTCTTGAATGATTTGAACACTTCTACGACCAAAATCATACTGAATGACAACCAATTGACGCACACCATTAATTGTATAATCGCCTAATAATGTGATTGTTCTCTCTTCTTCATTAATAATAGGGTAATCAGAAGGGTATGTGCTTGGTACGTCTTGATCGTAATAGCGAATGACGGTTTGTTTTGTAAAATCAATGGTAACGATAGGGTTACTTGAATTTCCGTAATAAACATGCGCCATGGCTGCATTCTTATTTAATACGAGCATATTGAACAGCAGAAAAGTCCCGCCCAAAAGGACGAAAAGTAGTCCGATAAGTATGAAATCTCTTTTCTTTTGTCTATCCATTTTATGCATCTTGTTTAGAACTCCTCAAACACCGTATCAATCAGATGTGATGTAATGGTTTCATCATAATTAAAGCGAACAACTTCAAGATTTAGTGATTGTTGATGTTGTTCTAAAAATTGTTCAAACTTTTCTTCATTCATGGAGATCAATGCTGTAGTGAGTGCATCGAGTAACCCCGCATCATCTCCGATAAGTGTCACTGTGTGATAATATTGTGCTGGCATTTTTGTCATTGGTGAAACAACATGGTGATAGCGCAATCCTTCATACAAGAAATATTGTTCAAAATTCCCGCTGGTATTGATAGCTTTATTTTGAACATAGAGCATCCCATACGTTTGTCCTGTTTGAACTGGACTTGCCAGTGAGACATGGAACATATGCGTGTTTCGATTATAGTTTTTTCCAATCGAAATGGAACTGCTTCCAGCTGAAATGGAGAAAAACTTTATACCTTGTTCAAGGATATACTCATAAACAAGTTGTGTAGCATACCCTTTAGAAAGCGCACCTAAATCAAGTTTAACATCCTCATGTGTTAACTTAACAAAATACTGTCCTGATGATGTTGTCAACAGATAAGGTTCTTCTACCAGAGAGATATCCTCTAGTTTAGTAAGCACACTTTGGAAAACAGATGTCGGAACTTCATTATGCATATAATTGTTATCTTCATCAAAAATAACTTCTTTCCATGCATCAACCATCTTCCCAATGGAGATATCAAAATAACCATCCGTTAGGTCTTTGATACGTTCAGCCTCTTCTAACATGAGATAGAGTTCTTCATCGATTTCAATATCTTGGTTAATTTTTTGATTAACGGAATAGATATTTTCCTTAAATCCTGAGTTTTCGGATAAAGCGAAATAATTGTTCGATAATTCGTGATATGTTCGATAAATTTCTTTAATATCCTGTTTCATCGTATCCGCTTTTGACGCATCTGTGGTATACACGTTTATACTGATAAATGTGTCCATGTATTCATAAAAATTAAATGTGTAGAGCGTTGGTTTCTTACAAGCAGTTAATAAAAACAAACTTAAGACCAACGTTATAAAAACAATCCCTTTTTTCACGGGCATTCCTCAATTCGTATTAGGTTTATAAAAGTAAAGAAAAGGACAATAGATGTCCTAAATCTTTACATCAACGATAGATCCATCTGGATTTGGGTGATCTTTAAGATAGGCTAAAATGGGGTTAAAATGCTTTTCAACTTTACCGGGTTTGCAGCGTGAGACATTTTTAACTTCGCCATTCAAAATGCCTGTAGCGAATGCTCGACAACCTGGTGTACCACATGCCCCACAGTTATAATTAGGTAGTAACTTTTCAACTGCATCGATTCTAGGATCTTCTTGTACTTGGAGATACTTATTAGCGAGCGATAAGACAACCCCAAGCAAAATACCTAATAATCCTAAGACAATGAATGGAAATAATGCATCAATCATAGTTTGACCTCCTTCATAAACTCAAGTGCATCGTTAAAACTACAAGATGATCTTCCACTCTTAGAAGCACACGATTCACATGTTTGTGCCTCAAGATAGGCTTCCTTGCAGGATTCTGGAATCGCAACTTTAGAATTTAAATACATCGCACCCATGTATATCGCAATAAAAACCGCGATTAGTCCAACGACAACAAAATATTGCATTAGATAATTCCTGATAATCCCATGAAAGCCATTGCCATAAGGCTAGCTGTCACGAAAGCGATTGGTAGACCTTTCATTGCCTTGGGTACGTTGGCAGAGTCGAGGCGAAGACGAATCGCTGTAAATGTAATGATAATGAATGCATAACCTAAACCTGAACCTAATGCAAACATTAAAGCTTCTGGGTAAGATTGTGGTGTTGCAACGTTTGTTAAAGCTACACCTAAAACCGCACAGTTCGTTGCGATTAGTGGTAGATAAACACCAAGTGCCTTGTATAAACTTTGGCTGAAGCGTTTAATCACAAGTTCCGTTAATTGAACGAGGGAAGCAATAACCAAAATAAAGGCGATTGTGTCAATGTATTCAATCTTTAACCATACAAGGACATAATGATAAAGTGGGTATGTAATCACTCCGGCAAGGAAAATAACGGTAATAACCGCAAGTCCCATACCAACCACTGATTTCATCTTGGTTGATACACCGAAGAATGAGCATAGTCCTAAAAACTGCATTAAGACGATGTTATTAATGATCATTGAAGAAATTAATATAGCGATTAAGTTCATTATTTCTTAACCCCCTTTGCTTGTTTAGAAGCAGTGATGATGGCTAAGATAATACCAATAACCATAAATGCTCCTGGAGGTTGGACAAGAACTGCAAATGCATATTTGCCCAAACCTAATCCTTCAAAAACAACATATTCAAATCCTAAAGGTAAGGTTTTACCTAAAACAATGGCACCAGTTCCTAAGAATTCTCTAAAGAAACCAATCATCATTAAGGATATCGCAAAACCCATACCAACACCGATGCCGTCTAAAAGTGCTTTTGGCACACTATTCTTTGATGCAAAGGCTTCTGCACGTCCGAAGACAACACAGTTCACGGTGATCAAAGCAATAAATACACCAAGTTCGTTTGCAAGTGCAGGAGCAAATGCATCAACAAGCATCTTTAAGATGGTAACTTCAGTTGCAATAATAATAACGTAAACTGGAATACGGACTGTATCCGGTACAACCTTGCGAATCAAGGATACCGAAGTGTTCGTCATCATTAAGACAAGGATAACAAGAATCCCCATCCCAAATGAACCTTCAAATGTTGAGGTAACTGCGAGTGCTGGACACAAACCCAGTACCATAACGAAGATGCCATTTTCCTTCCAAATACCTTTGGTAAAGATTTCCCACAATGTAGGCTCTTTATCAGCTTCAACAACTTTTTTAGCTGGAACTTTTTTAGCTTCTGTCATCTTAGTTCACCTCTTCCGCAAGTGCTTCAATTAAGATATCCACCAAGTCTTTCGTATAAGTAACACCTGATGTAATACTTCCTGGATTAGCTAATCTCGCACTGAATTCGCTTGCTGTAGCACCAACAAGTAAATTGACATAATTTTGAATTTTTGTTAATCGGTTACCTTTAGTATGTCCATATAATTCTTCTGGAATAAGAATACCTAGGACCACGTCGTCTACATCAAATGCAACCTGCAAGGTGATTCTGTGACCACTGACAATCTCTTGACCGTTGTCATAATCGCCAACACCACTAACGGTGTATATGTATCCTAAATCAACATTGGATGCATTTTTAACGATTTCACGTTTCGTAACGAATGCGGTTGGCACAAATGTATCGTCATTTGTAATCACATAACCCGTACCATACATCGTAGCAATAGGATCAGTGATTAACATATCATAATGAATATCGATTGCTTTTTGAATGATCGCTTGGATAGCGGCTGTACTGTCTGTAGCAGTAACACCTGCGGTTATATCTGCTGCATCGTATGCAGGTATGCTTTTAACTGATTCATAAGCAATACCTTGATACTTTTCAGAAATGTAGGCTTGAATACCTCTAACAGTCCAATCGGATTGGTTGAGTTCAACCACTTGAACAAAAACATTTCCAGCAGGATCAATGGCTACAAGAAGTTCAATCATTCCAAAATCATAAGCGTCACTGTAGGTATATCCGTTCTTAATTTTTACATTATAAACAGTTCCTAAAAAGGTTTTGCCTTGATACGCTTCTGCTTTAAAATCAACAATGGCATATCCGCCTGAAACTGGAGCAGTTTCGATATCTTCTTCATTTCTTAACTCGATCACTTTACCAAACAAGAAATCTTTAGGCTCTCTTGGAATGCTTGTCCCATTAAGAACTAAGAATCCTGCGGTAACAACTAAAATGATCAATGTATTGATTAATAACCAGAGGTTTTGTTTATTCATTTTCATTTTAGTTCACCTCTTCTACAAGTGCATCAATCAAGACATCAACTAGGTTTCTTGTACCTGTAACACCTGAAACTAAATCGCCTGAGTTGTTAAGTGTAGATTCAAGTTGGTTTATATTCTTACCTACAAGTGTATTGACATAATTTGAAATTTTAGTATAACGAGCACCACCTGAATGTCCATAAAGTTCTTGTGGTAGTTCAACCGTAACGACTTTTTGGTTTAAATCTAAAACCACTTTGATCGTGATTGCGAATCCCGAAACAACTTCTTGACCGTTATCATAATCACCAGCACCAGAAAGTGTGTAGATATGACCGACAACTTGATTCGCAGCATTTTTAACATCATCTTTTTGTTTCACGAGTGTTGTGGCTACGAAGGTTGTATCTTGTACAATCGTATAACCTTCTCCAAACGCTTGAACGTATGGATCAGATGGTACAGCAAGTAGACCATGTGCAACTGAAATGTCCGTTAACAACGCTTTAACTGTATTTAAACTGTTTGTAACCCCTGAGATGATATCACCTGCAGGTGTATTGGTCCCAATTTGGGTTCCAATAAAACGCTTTAAGTTGCTTTCAGTATCAGCAATACCTTTTGTTTGATTAATCGATAAGATACTAGCACCTAAGATTTTACCGTTGGCATCAACACTGACGACAATAGAGATTGAACCGTGTTGGTTTGTACCACTCGCTGTATAGATATAGCCGACAACTTTACTGGATGCGTCTAAACCTTGAACAGCGCTTTGAATAGAGGATGGTATACCTTCAACGAGTTCTAGTTTATCAAAGTCTACACCAAGAGGTAAAACTTCCTGAAAGGCTTTACGTTCTGCTTCTTCTAAATTGCGTTGAATGATGGGGGCTGTTAAAGCATTCATACCACCAATCATCAAACCACAGACAATGGCAACAATTGTTAATACAAGGGTGTAACGAAACATATCTTTTTCAAGTAATTTTTTCATTATGCGATACCTCCTACACCGAAGAATACCACCAAGCTAAATAACGCAAGTATAATCACATAACCTGCAATAAATGCTGGTTTAATCTTATTGGTTGCCCATTTTGGATAATCAATAAGTGGCACAAACATATTTGCAAATAAAATGGCAAATGCAACCCCTTCAGGATATGCACCAAAGAGACGAATTAAAACAACAACAACCCCTACAAGTAAACCGTATAACCAACGTCCCGGACGTGTTACTGGCGATGTTACTGGGTCTGTGACCATGAAAACAAGACCAAACATTAAACCACCCGAGAACAAATGGAATAATGCAAATTGAATGGCCATATCAGGGTAAAGTTTCAAACCAGCAAAAAGCATCAATAAGGTAAATGTCACCGCAGTGGATAACATCACTCTATAATCAGCAGACTTTCTAATAATCAAATATGCTGCGCCAATCAAGATAGCTGCGGTATTGATTTCACCCATCGCTCCTGGAATGTATCCAAAGAAGAGTTCAGTGAGGTTGTACGTATTGAGTACTCCTGGGAAACCAAGACCAGAACGGAATGCGGTTAACGCTGTTGCCCCTGCAACAAGATCAACGCCAACATACGTTCCATCAAACATGCTGGTAACAGCAAGTGCAATGAAAATTCTTCCCGCTGCCGCAACGTTGAAAATGTTTGAACCAAGACCACCAAAAAGCATCTTCGCAATCACGATACCGAAAGCAGCACCGATGATGACAGCGTAGATAGGAAGTTTGCTTGGAACAAGCATGGCAAAAATAATGGCACTCACTGCTGGTGCAGTAATGTTATTAATCGTGTAATCCGCATAACGAGATTTGACACGTTCAATCCACTTGTCTGCTTTACCAGCTTTATGCATCATACCAAAAATAAGTGCTTCTAAACCAATCATGACGACGAGAGAAACAACAATTCTTAAAATAGCATCGAAACCAAAACGGTAAATCGAGAAAGCAACTACTGGAATGAGAGCGATTAATACATCAATCATCATTCGTTTTGTACTAACATCTTTACGAATATAGGGACTTGTTTGTTTGATTGTTTGCATAGCGCCCTCCTACTTACTAGCGAAACGTTTGCCGTTGCGCATGTATTCTGTCAAATGAATCTTTGATGGACATACATACGAGCAAAGTCCGCATTCAATGCACTTATTCACTTCTAACATCTTGAGTGCATCCTTATCGCGTGTCTTGTACGCGTTCATTATTTGTACAGGTTGAATTTGAACAGGACATGAGTATACGCAAGATGCACAATGCACGCAAGGTTCTTCTTTTTCCTGTTTTTCATTCATAACAATAAGACTGGTTGTTGTGTGAGTCATAACGACGTCATCACGCAAGATGTTCGTTCCCATCATGGGTCCACCAAGCACCATGACTTTGGGTTGTTCTTCGTCTTTATAACCACCTGCTAGTTCAATTAAATCGGTGACAAGTGTACCAATGCGTGCTCTAAAACTCTTGTTTTGGACACCATCACCACTGATGGTAAACAATCTTTCAAGCACTGGTAAACGTTTCTTGACTGCGTTATAAATACTTTGAAGTGTGGAAACGTTAAAGTTTAAAACACCATATTTAGATAGCAACTCACCTTGTGGGATTTTAATACCAAGTGCATTTTTGATCATCGCCAACTCCCAACCTTGTGGGTAGTAATTGCCAACGGTTGCAATCGTAATATTGTATTCTGTAAACTCTTGTAAGACAAAGCGTAGACGCTCTTCAATTTCTTTGTACTTCTTTTTAATCGCAATAACACCACGCTTAGCACCGGATGCATTCATCGCATAA
The DNA here is from genome assembly GCA_002418725.1 of Acholeplasmataceae bacterium UBA5769. Classification (GTDB taxonomy): domain Bacteria; phylum Bacillota_I; class Bacilli_A; order Acholeplasmatales; family Acholeplasmataceae; genus Peloplasma. The sequence goes on along the minus strand of DIER01000043.1, from coordinate 128,090 downwards.
ATTAATCCTTTAATCACTTCTCGCGGATTATTCATCATCAGTGAATAATCGGCGATAAGGTTGGGTTCACATTCAACGCCATTTGCAATCACAACATCAATTTCATCTTTTGTTTCAAGCTTGATGTAGGTTGGAAACGCGCTGCCACCTAAGCCGACGAGACCTGCATCTTTAATGATTTGGATGTAGTCTTCTTTCTTAAGTTCTGCAATTTCTTCATCAGTACGTTCAACAATGGATGGATGTAGGTCATATTTTCTGTCATTTTTGACAATTAAGCAGTCCACCACTTTTCCACTGTTATCAATGTGCTTTTCATAACCCACAACCTCACCGCTGACAGTAGCATGCATGGGTTGTTCAAAAAAGGCACCTTTTCTTGTTCCTACGACCTCACCGACTTTGACAAATTGTCCGCCGCGTACACACGTTTCACCTTCTGGGCAGCGTGCGCTGGTCACAGGATAGTAAACATAATTGGCATCAAGGTAATGAACAATAGGCAATTCCTTGAGCGCTTTCTTGCCATCTGGAATATACTTCGTTTTAGCAATCATTTTCGTTATACTCCCTTCCTGTATAATGGATATTTCTTTGTTAATGTCATAACCTCTTGTTGAATAGTTGCGAGAACTTCAGGATCCTGACGATTCGTAAGTGCACGATCAATCCACTTCGCAATCTGAACCATGTCATTCTCTTTAAAACCACGCGATGTAATCGCTGGTGTTCCTAAACGAATGCCTGAAGCATAAGCCGGTTTTTCTTTGTCAAATGGAACTCCGTTTTTATTACATGTAATGGATACTTTGTGAAGCAGTCTTTCCGCATCAAGCCCAGTCATTTGGTGTTTACTCTTCACATCGACTAACATCAAATGATTATCGGTACCACCACTCACTACGCGGTAGCCCAACGCGATAAGTGATTCTGCCAACACTTCTGCATTTTTCACGACTTGTTTCTGATAGTCTACAAATGAAGGATCAAGCGCTTCATGAAACGCAACAGCTTTAGCTGCAATAACGTGCATGAGTGGACCGCCTTGAATTCCAGGAAATACGGTTTTATCTATTTTCTTAGCAATCTCTTCGTCATTGGTTAAAATGATACCACCACGAGGACCTCTCAAAGTCTTGTGTGTAGTTGAAGACACCACATGTGCATGTGGACATGGTGATGGATGAACGCCAGCAGCAACCAATCCAGCAATATGTGCCATATCGACATGGAGGTATGCACCAACTTCATCAGCAATCTCTCTAAAACGTTTAAAGTCAATCACTCTTGAATAAGCGCTAGCGCCTGCGACGATGACTTTTGGTTTCACTTCTTTTGCAATCTCTAATACACGATCATAATCAATACGTTCTGTCTTCTCATCGACACCATAGAAAAAGGATTGATAGTGCTTTCCAGAAAAATTCAAACTAAACCCGTGGGTCAAATGCCCACCTTCTGCAAGAGACATGCCGAGTATACGGTCACCTGGATTCATGAGTGCCATATAAACTGCCATGTTTGCTTGAGAACCTGAATGTGGTTGAACATTCGCATATTTCACTTGAAATAGTGTTTTCAACCTTTCAATCGCCAACGATTCAATTTCATCAACAAACTCGCAACCACCATAATAACGTTTTTTGGGGTAGCCTTCTGCGTATTTGTTTGTCAGAATCGAACCTTGTGCATCCAATACAGCTTGTGAAACAAAGTTTTCAGAAGCAATCAATTCAATGTGTTCTTCCTGTCTATTTTTTTCTTTCAGGATGATGGCATTGATGATTGGATCCGTATCAATTAAGCCCATTCTGTCCTCCTCGAATATTCCTCAAGTTATTATAACATAATAACATGCAAATGAAAAGACAGTTTTCATGGAATAGAAAGCTGTCTTTACTTAACATTTTTATGTTTTTTTAGTTAATTACAATTGTTTTTAGAATTATTATTTATAAGCTTACGTTGTGGTAAACATCTTGCACATCATCGAGTTCATCAAGCATGTTGGTCAAACGTTCAAACTTTTCCATATCTTCTTCAGCATCTAATGTCGTTTCCATAATGGGTAACCACATGATCTGTTCGGTATCATAGTCGAGTTCTGGTCTAGCTTCATTGAATGCGATACGAATCGCGCTGAAGTTGGTAGCATCACTGTAGATTGTCACACCTTCTTCATCGGTTTCAATATCACTCACATCTAAATCATTTAACACTAAAATTTCAAGAACCTCATCTTCGGTAATGCCTTTCATTGAAAAGACGGCTTGATGGTTAAACTGGTGAACAACTGAACCTGAAATACCCAATTTTCCACCTGTTTTGGTGAAGCAATTTCTAACTTCAGAGATGGTTCTGTTTACGTTATCCGTTAAACATTCAACAATGAACATAGAATTGCCCGGGCCAAAACCTTCATAGCGAATGGATGACATATTATCTTCACCACCGCCTTTAGCCTTATCAATGTTACGCTTGATAACATCTGCAGGCACTTGTTCCTTCTTAGCCTTTTCAATCATGCGTTTCAATGTTTGATTCGTATCTGGATCAGGTGTCCCTGACTTCGCAGCTAGATAAATTTCTCTTCCAAATTTCGCATAGAGTTTACTCTTTGTGGCAGCTGTCTTCGCCATTGCTACCTTTCGTACTTCAAATGCTCTTCCCATAATTTAACTTCCTTTATTTTCCAAATTTTTCTTCATAGGTGCGAATGCTTTGAGCGATAATTTTTTTCGCTGCATCCTTACCTTCAATATCGAGAATATATGTTTTCTTACCTTCAAGTGATTTATACACTTCAAAAAAATGACCCATTTCTGTTAACAAGTGCGCAGGCAATTCACTAATGTCTTTATACTGTGTGAGTGATGGATCGCCCAACGGTATGGCAATAATCTTTTCATCAATTTCATCTGAGTCAATCATCTTCATCACGCCTATCGGATAGCATTTCACAAGGGATAGGGGCTCAATGTCTTCTTGACATAAAACCAAAACATCAAGTGGGTCATTGTCTCCTGCATAAGTTCTTGGAATAAATCCATAATTTGCAGGATAATGTGTTGAAGTAAAGAGAATACGATCTAAGATGATCATGCCGGTCTCTTTATCGAGTTCATATTTCTTTTTGCTACCCTTTGATATTTCAATGACTGCTATAAATTGTTCCGGTAAAATACGTTCTGGATCAATGTCATGCCATATACTCATATGATCAGGCTCCTTTTTTTAACCTATATTCATTTTATCACGGTTTGGGCTCAAAAAAAACACCCAATAAAGTGGGTGTTCTTCTTCGAGACACAATCTAGGTTATGATACTACCTATCCCCTATTGAATCCCCAAGTGTATTTAAGTACCTGTACTGGCTACGAACAATCAAACAACCCCTAAAATGCTTAATGACCGTAGTCGCAATCTTTTGGCATTGCGGTAGAAACGTTATCACCCTTTTTGGATAACTTATACGATAATTAAATACATCATTATTATAGCAAGCATCCCCTTTGAAGTAAAGAACATTTTAAGGAATCGCTTAATCTATGTGTTTTAAGTACAGTTCATATGTGTTTTCAAGAAGTGCGTTGATGGTCATCGGACCAACACCTCTCGGAACAGGTGTGATATAACTTGCGATGTCTTTGACAGCTTCAAAATCAACGTCGCCCACCAGTTTACCATTGACACGGTTGACACCAACATCGATGATGATAGCGCCTGGTTTAATCATGTCTTTTGTTACGAGATTAGCTTTACCTGAAGCAACAACTAAAAGATCTGCTTGTCTGGTATGTGCTCCTAAATCTTTGGTTTGTCGGTGACATACGGTGATGGTAGCCCCTTGGTCCATTAAAAGTCTGGCTACCGGAAAACCTACAATATTAGATCTTCCAACAACAACGACATCAAGTCCTGAAAGGTTAATGTTATAATGTGCCAAAAGTGTCATAATACCTTTGGGTGTTGCTGGTTGAATGGTTGGTTTCTTTTGATAGAGATTGCCCTGATTAACGACGTGAAATCCATCGGCATCTTTATCTTTAGAAATAGCATCAATCAACATGTTTTCATCAAGATGTTTTGGTATCGGTAATTGTAAAATCATACCATCAACGTTTGAGTCATCATTAAGTGATTTGATTAAAGATAAAACTTCATCAAAAGATACATCTTCAGGCAAATGGTGGAGTTTGTGGTCAATACCGGCTACTTCACACGCCTTTCCTTTACCTTTTACATAGGAAAGTGATGCTGGATTTTCACCAATCAAAATAATCGATAAGTGTGGTCTGCGATACCCCTTTTGGATATGCGTTTCAATCTTTTGATTTAATTGTTTGTTGCGTTCATTCGCAACGCCAAATCCATCAAGGATAATCATGCACTCACTCCTTATCTTTTACGTTGCCCGATGCGTCAATTTCGATGTGCAAGGCACGTGGCGATTTGTTTAAACCTGGCATGACCATAATGCCTTTGGTTAATGCGACTAAGAAACCTGCACCTAATGAAGGACGAATTTCAGAAATCTGTAATGTGAAAGGTTCTGGTAAGCCATGAACGCTTGCATCTCCCGTGATTGAAAGTGGCGTTTTTGCCATACAAACAGGTAAATTCCAACCAAGTAATGCGTATGTTTCAAGCTGAGCTTGTGCTTTCTTTGTGAAGACAACTTCTTTCGCACCGTAGATATCTTTTGCAATTTTCTCTATCTTTAATTTAGGTTCATCATCCTTAAGATAAATCGGATGATACGATGATGGATGTTCTGCAATTTCCACGACGATGTTTGCGAGATCTACCATGCCTTCGCCACCCTTAGAGAAACCATCACAAAGTGCGATGTGATGTCCGTTTTCTTTTGCCCACAGCATCATATAATCAACTTCATCTTGCACATCATTATCGTAGTGATTAACCGCGATCACGCAAGGCAACCCAATGCGCTTGATGTTGTCTAAATGTTTCGCTAATAAAGGTAGACCTTGTTTCATCGCCTCTAAATTAGGTTCAGAGAACTTTTCTGCTCCACCATGCGATTTTAAAGCTCTTAAAGTCGTTACAATCACAATTGCATCAACTTGTTTTCCGAGGTGTGGCATCTTAATATCTAAGAACTTTTCCATACCTAAATCAGCACCAAAGCCCGCTTCTGTAACCGTATAATCCCCAAGTTTTAACGCGAGTTTGGTTGCAACGATAGAGTTGCATCCATGTGCAATGTTTGCGAATGGTCCAGCATGAACGAACGTTGGAACACCATCAATGGTTTGAACAAGGTTTGGATTAAGTGCATCTTTAAGCAACCAAACCAATGCGTCTGCACCGCCTAAATCAGAAACAAAAAGTGGTTTTCCTTCGTTATTATATCCAATTAATATACGGTTGATTCGATTCTTTAAATCCATTAAATCCGTCGATAATGCTAAAATAGCCATGATTTCACTCGCGGCTGTAATGATGAAACCATCTTTTCTTTGTGGGGTCTCAATCTCACGAAGATTACGATCATTCATATCCATACAACGTTTCCAGGTGACGGTTTCAATCCCAAGTTCGTTACCTTGAAACATATGATTATCAATCAATGCTGCAAGCAAATTGTTCGCTGCAGTAATCGCGTGTAAATCACCTGTAAAATGAAGGTTAATATCATCTGATGGCACTACAATCGATTTACCGCCACCGGTTGCCCCACCTTTAAGTCCAAAAACAGGACCTAAACTTGGTTCACGAAGTGCTAAAATCGGATGCTTTCCAATCTGTTTTAAACCTTGTGTTAAACCAATCGATACAGTTGTTTTACCTTCGCCTGCCGGTGTAGGGTTGATTGCTGTCACAAGAATGAGTTTGCCATCCTTCTTGTCTTGTAGACGTTTTAATACCTTTAAATCAATTTTTGCCTTGTCAAAACCGTAGGGTATACACTCATCAGCGGCGACACCCATTTTTTCACATAACGATACAATTTTTTCCATGTTCTTCTCCCTTAATCAATAAAAAAGTATCTCGTTAAAGATACTTTTATTATAACATAAACGATCAAATCCTTAAAGTCAAAACCATGTAATCACTTATAAGTTCAAAATAGTTTTAATTTTTTGTGGGAGCCCATCGATTTCTTTTAAAGAGAGACTACACAGCGCGAAGCGCACGCCCCCATTCATGGGAACTGCAAATATACGATGTTCTGCAAGTTTTAAATAATCTTGTTCAGGATCTTTCGTTAAAACCACGGTATAAAATCCGCTTCTAAAGGGGTGTGTTTTTAACCCAATTTGCTTTGCCTGTGTAATAAAAGATTGACTTCTTTTTTGGACAAGTGTATTAATTTTGTCTAAATCCTTATGGAACGCTTGACGATTTTCTTCAACAGAAAACTTATTAAATAACTCAATGGAAGCCGTAGGTGTAGCTGACCACGAACCTCTCGCTTCATTGACGAAAGCCATATGAATGGATTGAATACGCTTTTCATCTCTGCCAAGATAAATCGCTGCACCAAGTCTGAGTCCATAGACACCGAATGTCTTTGACCCAGAAAATGCAATGACTGTTAATACATGATCCAAGAATCTAGGTAATAAAGAAATCTTTTTACGATTGTTTGCTTCATGTGAAAACTCGAGATATGCCATGTCATATAGAAAAACAATTTCATTATTGACTTTAGCATTCAAAATATCAATGATAGCTATAAATTCCTTTTCGCTCAAGGTAAACCCTGTTGGGTTATGACAAGGGTCATTAACAATAACAATCACGCGATGTTGTTTTTCACATAGCTCATCAAGTCTTTGCTTAAAAGACGCTAAATTAAAGCCATCGCCATCAAAGAGCTCATGCTCAAAGCATGATAATTTTGCTCTGTCTGCAAAACGTTCGTACTGCCAACGAATGTCTGAGACAAAAATGTGTTCTCCTGGTTTCGTAAACACGGAAAATGTGGATGCAATCGCCCCGCTGCCACCAGGCGTTGCACAAGCATTCATATGATAACTTTGTTTCATCAAATCCTCGTAAGGACCAAAAACCCAAGACAACAAGTTTTTCTTAAATAAAGCACCACCGTCTACAGCTGGATAAGGAAGAATCTCATCATCTAACAAATTTTTGATTGCGTTAGAAACGGTTGGCATACCTCCGATCGCTTTATCTTCATCGTAAAACATACCGATGGATGCATTGATAACGTCAGGATAGATTTTTGCCGCCTCACGTGCATCCTTTGATATTTTTAAAATATCTACTGCCACATCGATCACCTCTATTTTTAATTATAAATGAAATCATCTAAAAACAGGTCAAACAAATAAAGCCAGTGACTCTTTTCAAACTTTGTAACTAACGTGATATGAACATGACCCTTGAGATAACCTAACCGAACTTGGGACACGAAAGCGTTCGCTTTTTCAAAGAGTTTTTTACCATCTATTTTCTGTGATGCTTCCATGGTTAATACAAGTGTGACTTGGTTGTTTTCAACAACTGTTTTATGTCCACCAATCTTCGAAGATAACTTCTTAAATAACTTTTCATACATGTATAACTGTAGATCTGCATCGAGTTCACCAAAGCGGTCTGCAAGTTCTGTTTTAAGTTCATCCACATCTTTCATACGATTAAGTTCTGCGATTCGTTTATGAATCTCAATGCGAACCGAATCTTGTGAAACATAAGATGGATCAACGTGTCTTGGTGCATAAACTTCATCAATTTGTGTTTCTTTTGGACGATCTAAAGAGATACCTGTAATCGCTTCTTCAAGCAATTTCATATAAAGTTCTAAACCAACAGAGTCAATAAATCCAGATTGTTCAGAACCTAAAACATCGCCAGCACCTCTGATGGATAAATCGCGCATAGCAATCTTAAATCCACTGCCAAGTGCGGTAAAATCTTGGATAGCTGATAATCTTTTTTTCGCTTCATCGTTAATATTTTTATGTTGATCGTACAACAGATATGCATAAGCAATACGATCACTTCGACCAACTCTTCCTCTGATTTGGTAAAGCTGTGATAGACCTAATTGGTCCGCATCATGAATAATCAAAGTGTTCGTATTCGGAATATCGACACCGGTCTCAATAATGGTTGTTGAAACCAAAATATCGTACGCGTGATCGATGAAATCCGATAACACGTTTTCAAGTTGATCACGATTCATCTTGCCATGAGCAAAAGTGATTCTTGCTTCAGGTACCAATTTTTCAAGACGATGAACCATACCTTCGATGCCTTGAACTTTATTGAACAAATAGAAAATCTGTCCACCTCGGGCAATTTCACGCATGATAGCCTCTTTGATAAGTGCTTCTTGTCTTTCAACGACATAGGTTTGAACAGGATATCTGTTTCTTGGTGGTGTTTCAATCATGGATAGATCTTTTAAGCCCATCATCGACATTTGAAGGGTTCTGGGAATTGGTGTAGCAGAAAGAGTTAAGGTATCGACATTGACCTTGATTTCCCGTATTCTTTCTTTATGTTCAACTCCAAATCGTTGTTCTTCATCGATGATGAGTAAACCTAAGTCTTTGAATTTGATATCTGCTGAAAGTAGTCGATGTGTTCCAATAACCACGTCAACGAAACCCTTTTTGAGGTGTTCTAAAACTTCTTTCTGTTTTTTAGTGGTAACAAAACGTGACATGAGCGCAACATTTGCCCCATACTTTTCAAAACGTGATTTAAAGGTGTAGTAGTGTTGTCTGGCTAAAACAGTTGTCGGTACTAAATAAAGCACTTGCTTTTGATTAAGAACGGCTTTAAATGCTGCACGAAGTGCAACTTCGGTTTTACCAAAACCAACATCACCACAGATGAGACGATCCATAGGTCTTTCTTGTTCCATGTCGTGTTTCGTATCGACGATTGCACGTTGTTGATCTTTCGTGGTTTCATACATGAAATCACGCTCAAAAGCTTGCATCATGTCAGTATCTGGATTGAACTTAAACCCAATACTTTGCTGTCTTTGTGCATAGAGCGCTAATAAACGATCCGATAAATCCTTGATGCGCATTCTAACTTGTGTTTTTGTCTTTGACCACTGTTTACCACCAAGCTTTGAAAGTTTAGGGTGCATGCCATCATGACTGGAATATTTTAATACCATGTCAATTTGATCCATAGGCACGTAAAGAGCTTCTTCATTAAGATAAATGATGTGAAGATAATCTCGTTTATCCCCTGATAATTCCATCGTTTTCAAACCCATATACTTACCAATACCATAATCGTAATGAACAACAAAATCGCCTGGTGTTAAATCTTCAATGCGACGAATTTTTGTCGCTTGATTAAGCACACTTCGGTAGCGAATTGCTGGACGAATTCGGTATGTAAATAACTGGGATTCATCGATAACCCATACTTTTTCTTGTTTGAGTTGAAATGCACCATAACTTGCTTGATTGATAATATGTACACCTGGTTGATCGTTTAGCTCAAAATCATAAGCGATATGTTTCTTATCTAAAAATGAGGTGAGTTCATCACGATATGCTTGTTGCGTCAACGAAACAAAAATTCGATAATTGGGCATATCTTTAATGTCAAGATAAAAAAGTTCCAAGTTTCCTTGATAATTATTTAAAGATGAAACCCCTAGATCAACCGCATCCAAAGGACTATTTAAACCAAAGTTATCGATTTCAACATGGGGGTGTTTGAGTTGCTCATCTAAAGTGATTCTAAATGGTATTTGTAAGAAGTGATCACCATTCATCGTCGTCGCATAAGTCATCAAATCACTTAAAGTATGTTCTTCATTGATTCTCATTTTATGCACATCGATGGTATAGACTTTCGCATCTGATGCAAAATCTAGGAGCGTCGTCTTCTTTTCGTTAAAAAATGGCATGTAAAGGGTTAAACCATCAAGTTTAGAGCGTGTGTCGATCCACTCTAAATCTTGTTGATACTTTTCAAGTTCACGCTCAGAGAGTGTCATCTTTTCAAAGAAAGATCTTATGTTTTTTATGGCTTCTGTCTTCATCTGATCGGTATAAAAAAGTTCATGTATTGGGGCAATTTCGACGTGATCAACTTCGACAAATGAACGTTGTGTCTCCACATCAAAAAGCTTAATTTGATCAATCACATCATCAAAAAAATCGATGCGATAAGGGTGTTCATGGTGAAGGGTAAAAACGTCTAAAATGTGTCCTCGAACACTAAACTCACCGGGTTTTTCAACTGTGTAGGTACGTTGATATCCACTATAAACTAAAAATTGAACGAGCTTTTCAAGATCATATGTCATCTCCTTGTTAAGTCGTTTCACGCTATGTTTATAGTCTTCGGGTGTAAGCTGACGCATGGATAATCCTTGAATAGTCGTGACCACGACATAAGGTTTTCCGGTCATCAACTGCTTTAATGTATAAAGTCTTTCGCTTTTAAACTCCGGACTCCCCAAAGCCATCATAGATGTAAGTGTTTGATCCGCAGGATAAAAGAGGACATCTTCACTTTCAAGAAGCTGTGATAAGAGGTCGTAGTATTTTTGTGCTTCATACAAATTAGGTGTTACAACGATAATAGTTTGTTGATTCAATGAATAATCTATGGCTGTTAAATAAGCATTAAACGCGTCATTAGAAGACTTAAAAAACGTCGTTTTCGACGTTTTTTTAATCCATAATTGCAAATTATGTTGACGCTTAAGCCATTCAAGCATGGTTTACTCCAGTGAATTATTGGTGTTGTATTTGGTCATGATGTCCTTATAGGGAACGTCTAAGATAAATTGTTCGACAATCTCTTTAGATTGCTGAATTGCCTTGCTTAACACAATAAACTGATCTTGTGTAAACTGTCCAAGAACATATTGATCGAGTGGCATGTTAGGGTTATTATCCACACCGATACGGATACGCTTAAAAGCTTCCGTATGCAATAAACCAATAATGTTTCGTAAACCGTTATGGCCGCCATGACCACCAGTTTCACGCAATCTAAGCTTTCCTGTTTCTAAATTGACATCGTCAACGATGACGAGCAAATCTTCCACAGGTATGTCGTAATAATTCATTATTTTTGATATAGCTTCACCCGATAAGTTCATGAATGTCGAAGGTTTAACCAAACATATTTTCTTTCCACCGACATTTAGTAAAGCAACCTCAGCATTAAATTTTGCATCAAAACGAGGTTGAGCTCCTGCATCTTTTAAAATATCATCAATTACCATAAATCCAATGTTATGTCTTGTTTTTTGATACTTAAGCCCCGGATTGCCAAGACCTACGACAAGTTTCATTGTTCACTCTCTTTATGCTGGATTTTGTCAAAGATTTGGCTGATAGGCTCATCTTTAACAATGTGTAAAATGGATTGGCCAAGAAGTGGTCCGATGGATAATTGGGTGATTTTGGGAGATTTTTTTGTGTTATCTAGTGAAATTGTATCCGTTACAACAACTTCTGCTAGGGGTGATTTTTCGATGCGTTCAAGAGCTGGGCCAGATAGTACCGCATGGGTCGCTGCAGCGTATACTTTTATTGCACCAGCTTCAATCAATGCTTCTGCACCTGCAACCAGTGTGCCTGCAGTATCAATAATGTCATCCACCATGATGGCAATCTTACCAGAAACATCACCGATGATGTTTTGAACTTCGGCTTTGTTTGGTTCAGGACGTCTCTTGTCGATAATCGCGAGTGGTGCATTAAAATTACGAGCAAATATTCTTGCGCGTGTCACACCGCCATGATCTGGTGAGACAACAACAATGTTTTCAAGTTTTTTTGTATATTGAAAATAATCGGCTAAAAGTGGTGATGCAGGGAAGTTGTCGATTGGAATATTAAAGAAACCTTGGATTTGTGCTGCATGTAAATCGATACAAATCAGACGTGTGACACCTGCAACCTGAAGCATATCTGCAACCAATTTTGCAGTGATTGGTTGTCTTGATTTCGCTTTACGATCTTGTCTTGAATACCCGTAATAAGGCATTAAAACCGTGATTGTTTTTGCTGAAGCACGTTTTAATGCATCTGCCATAATTAATAATTCCATTAAATGTTCATTTGCTGGAGCAGATGTTGATTGAACGATAAACACATCGTGTCCACGAACGCTTTCTTCGATGTTCACTGAAATTTCGCCATCTGCGAATCTAACGACGTCAACAGAGCTAATTTCAATATTCGCTGCCTTCGAAATTTCTTCGGCCAGTGCACGATTTGAGCTGAGTGCGAACAGCTTGATTTTTTTTCCATTAATGATGGACATGGTGTATGACAACTCCTTCGTTTTCTCTCGCTTTCATTATACATGAAAGTCTTTGTTTAATCTATCGATTACCCCAAAAAAAAATCTTCTTGCAGCGTACTGCAAAAAAGATTTTACGAGCTACTTAGATCATCAGATCTTATTCTTCTTCTTCGGTTACAGGGTTTAATAGGGCTTCGTTATATGCAACGACAATCGCATCTTCAATCATCTTACGCATTTCTCCATGAATTGGATGTGCGATGTCTCTAAAAGTACCATTAGGTGTCTTCTTGCTTGGCATAGCTACAAAGATGCCGTTTTCGCCTTCAATGATACGGATATCGTGTACCACGAAACTTTCATCGAAAGTAATCGTCGCTACACCTCTAAGTCTGCTTTCGCTGCTAACAAGCTTTACTCTCACATCAGTAATTTTCATTTTGCCCTCCAAGACGTCCATGATTTATACCCAAATTATAGCATATTTCACACACACTTTAAACATTTTTCACTGTTTTACACTGGTTTTAAGCGGATTGAGACCTGATTTTTCTATTTTTCGGATGATTTTAAGGTCATTTTCTTTAAATACTGGGATAAAGACCGTAGAACCGCTTCCACTCATGCGTGAATGCTTACTGATTTTTTTCACCTTTTGCATGAATGCCGCAAACTCTGGGACATTTTTTAGTGTTGTCTGTGTTAAAACATTGTAACTGTTACGAAAGAATTCTTGATATTTTTCGTTAATATATAGGGTAAATAAGCGATTGAACTTGTGTGGTGAAAATTCAATCTGGTGTTTTTCAAAAATGAGTTTTGTAGATACGGTTATATTAGGATAAAAAAGATATATCTCTTTAATCGGTGGTGTTTGAACAAAGAGTAGATGTTCCCCTCTTCCATAGACGTAGGCAGGTTTGTTGTGCAAGCAAAAGAGTGTATCAGAACCTAGTTTTAGGGCAATGTCTTCTTGTTCTTTGATGGATAAATTTAAGTCCCACAGGCGATTAAGTCCACGTATCGTTGCTGCGATATCCGCAGAACCACCACCTAAACCAGCCCCAATAGGAATGTGTTTTTCTAACGTGATTTTCGCACCTTGTTCAGTGTCAAACATCTCTTTCATGAAAGATGCTGTTTTGATAATGGCGTTGTTTTCTATCTCTTGATTTGAGACCAATTTGAGATCTTTTTCACTGGATTCAAATGTGAGTACATCGTGAAGTTCTAAAGGAATCATCATCATTTTGAGATCGTGATAACCATCTTTTCTTTTGCGAACCACATCGAGGGCAAGATTGAGTTTTGCATATGCTTTTTCAATAATCATATGGCCACTCCTTTACTAAAGCAATAAAAGTATCAAGGGCAATAGCTTCGGCTCTGGTCTGAACATCAATCCCTTTTGAACTTAAGAAAGCTTCAAGATCTTTTTTAGGTATGTTAAACGTTTCATGTAAGTTGTTTACCATTGTCTTTCTTTTCTGTTTAAAAGCACCCTTAACGAAAGTGATAAAGAAAGTTTGCTTAGCTTCTTCAATCAATGGTATCTCTCTTTTGACGATACGAATAACTGCGCTATCAACATTAGGCACGGGATAAAAAAGATGTCTTTTCACATCCATCATTTTTGATGCGTGTGCTTGAAACTGTAAGATCACCGAAAGCGCATTATAATCCTTTGAGGACGGTGTCGCAAGCAATCGATCACAAACTTCTTTTTGAATCATAAGGGATGCAGTCTTTACATTTTTCGATTCTAAAAGTTTAAATAAAATCGGTGTTGTAATGTAGTAAGGCACATTAGCTACCACATGAAGTTCACTGGGATATGCCGATAAGTCTGCCTCTAAAAAATCACCATAAACAACATTTAAATTAGGATGTATTTGTTCGATTTGTCTTAATATGGGTTTTAAGGATGTATCGATTTCAAATGCGATCACATCGGTTGCCCGTTCAGCCAAATAAGAGGTCAAAGCCCCTTGCCCAGGACCAACCTCTATGACGTGTTTATGATCTATATTCGATTCACGAACAATTTTCATTAAAAGGTTTTTATCTCTTAGAAAGTTCTGTCCGTATTTCTTTTTCGCTTGATGTTGCATGGATAACCTCCATGATATGATGCTTATGAATGCCAAATATATGGCAACGATAATACAGTGTCTTTCCGTTGGTAAAGCCAATCCCTAGCTTTTCACCAATCAGATTTCTAAGTGCTTTTGAGGATGATGATCCTGTCAAACCAACATCGTGAAGAAATGCATGTGTAACATCACTCATACGTTCATGTTTCACCATTTTAATGGTTTTCAACGCTTCTAAAATGACTTCATCTGATGCATGCTCTACGCCTATTTTTTTCATGTTTTCACTGATTGCATCTTCTTTGTTGATGAATGCGTGATAAACATGTTTCAGCTCTTTACTTACCAATCGTCTGATCCGTTCACCTGCATGATCAGGATCAAGAAATAAAACGATGTCATGTGTCTCATCTAATTTTTTGAGTAACTTGATGCTGTCCTCGTCAATCGCACTTCCGTTGGTTGTGATTACAAGTGGTTGATCCAACAAACGTTCCAGACGAAATTTGTCGTTTTTTCCTTCAACGACGAAAACATGTGGTCTCATCTTTTACGGTAGAAAAATTTGGGATCATTTTTTGTACCTGATAGCATCAAACTTTCAATGATTTTAGATTGGTCTTTAAGTGAAGATAGCTTGCCATTTTCAAGCATAATGTATATCTTATCACCAAAGCCCTCACCATCATCTCGATATGTGCTATTAAATACGGTACGATGTGATGTGAAGTACTTAAGTTCATCTGGATGGAAGGATGCTTTGATGCTTTCAATCACAGCTTGATTTTCTTCTGTATCGTTGACATAACCCCAAATACGTCTATTCATAAAATCATGTGCGAGCAATCTTAGGATTTCGTCTTTTGATTTCAAAAAACTGGCAATTAAACCGTTAATATAATAATCATCAATCTCAATATATGCATCTAAATCGTGCGGATCCTTCATGATTCTTCGTAAAGGTTCCACGTTATTTTGGAATGTAAAACCAACTTCAAGCAAGTCTCTCACACGTTGATAAATCTTTTCAAGATTGACCTCATAAGCGCGTGCTACGGGGTGATAATAGACCTGCCAGTACATATGGTAACGGGCAATCAAATAGTTTTCAATCGCATGAATACCTGAGACTTTAAAGACAACTTTACCTTGTTTGATATAAAGTACACGAATCAAACGGTCAACATCGATATGTCCATAAGCTGCCCCCGTATAATATGCATCACGCTCCAAGTAATCCAAACGGTCAACATCTAGTTGACTTGAGATGAGTTGTTCGATGAGCGGAAATTTCTTTTCTTTTCTTAAAATCTTCGCAACATCACTCGCAAATTCACTATCTTCCAAATCTAAAAGTGCGCGAAGTTCTGGGTTTGACACTATAAGTCTCGCCCCCATGTCTTCATGGTTAACATGAAATGTTGATTCAAAGGCATGAGAGTATGCACCATGTCCAATATCGTGAAGTAGTGCAGCACTCAAAAAAAGCAGTTTTTCACGATCACTTAACGCCTCTGCAATATCGGGAACCGTTAAAAAGCGATTTGCAATCTCATAGACCCCAAGACTATGTACAAACCGTGAATGTTCTGCACCATGAAAAACCATCTGAACGCCAGACAGTTGACGAATACGGCGAAGCCGCTGAAAAAGTTCAGTGTCGATCAATTTTTTGATTAACGTATCGTTGACGTGGATAAAGCCATAGAGTGGATCTTTAAAAACTTGTTGTTTAGGTAGTTTCTTCAATGCGAACCTCCTGAGGTGAAAAAGTGCCTATAGCAAGGCACTATTCGTTTATGGTATACGACTTAACGAGTTCGACTTCGTCGCCTGTGGACAACATAAACGCACTTCCATCATCGGTATCAAGATGACAATCTAGGCGAAACTGTGGATGCACGCGGCATAAAACATTATCTAAAATACCTGGCTTAATGCCACCAACTTTAATAGAAACCATTTGACGATCAGTGACACCAAATGCTTTCGCTTCATCCAAAGAAAAATGGATATGGCGATCAGCAATAATAACACCTTCGTTGATAAAAACTTGACCTTTGGGTCCAATAAGCGTTGCAGCCCCTGAGCCTTTTACATCACCAGATGAACGCACAGGTGCTTCAAATTTAAAACGAATCGCATCGCTCTTTGAGATTTCAACTTGGGACGCAGGACGTACAGGACCTAAAATGCGAACACCGGCTAAAAGTTTGCCATCTGGGCTCACAACATCCACTTTTTCTTCAGCTGCATATTGGCCAGGTTGGCTAAGTGGCTTAAGCACTTTTAGTTCATATCCTTGACCAAACAAAATGTCAAGATGCTCTTGGGTTAAATGCAGATGACGACCTGAAATACCCACGGGAATTTTTTTCATAATTGAATCCTCCTTATATACGTAGTGATTATAACATTTTAAGTATCTGTTTTCAATGAGTTTATGATAGAATAAAGCCAAGAAAGGGGTGTTTATATGCCTAGTATTTTCTCAAAAATTATCTTAAGAGAGATCCCTGCTCACATTGTTTATGAAGACGATCAAGTCATCGCTTTTCTTGATATTTCACAAGCAACCAAAGGGCACACCTTAGTCGTTCCCAAAGTCGAATACAAAGATATCTTCGAAGTGCCTGAAAAAACAGCAAGTCATTTATTCGGTGTTGCTACAAAAATATCCAAAGCTATCCAAAAAGCGTTTGGAGCACATGCCATGAACCTCTTATCTAACAATGGCGAATGCGCTGGACAAACCGTCTTCCATTTTCATATTCATCTGATACCCCGCTACGAAAGAGCAGATGACAACTTCTTTAAACTTAAAAATAATCAAGGCAATCTGTCGCCAGACGATTATAAAGAAAGAGCCCGTTTGATTAAAGAGGCTCTATCGTAAACTGCACACCACCAACAACATTTTCAACTTTTAAAAGAAGATTAAAATGAGAACACGTCTTTTGCACGATGCTCATACCTAAACCAAATTGACCATTTTGTCCTTTTTCATACGGTCTAAACACATGATCGATAAATTTATCACTGATTGGCTCACCATCGTTAAAGAAGGTGAGTTTTTTATTTTTTAAAGTGATCACAATTTTTGATTTTGCATAACGTAATGCGTTATCAATGATATTTGAAAATGCCGTATAGAAATTTTCTTTGACGCCAAAATATGTGGAATCATCAAGCTCTGTTTCAAATGAGATGTTGGTCCGATATTTTTGATTATTAACGATGTTAATCACAATATCTTTAATCCGAATCACTTCAAATTCACTTGGATCTTTGAGATACTCAAGCTTATTTAATTCAAGAAGTTGTTTTACCTTTTGATTCAGCATTTCTGCTTGTTTAACGATGACTTCAG
The DNA here is from genome assembly GCA_002418725.1 of Acholeplasmataceae bacterium UBA5769. Taxonomy (GTDB): domain Bacteria; phylum Bacillota_I; class Bacilli_A; order Acholeplasmatales; family Acholeplasmataceae; genus Peloplasma. The sequence goes on along the minus strand of DIER01000043.1, from coordinate 110,392 downwards.
CTTCTTTGATATCCGATACACCATCTCCTATCGCTTCCGCATAGGATTGAATCACGGCAATAGGTGTTTTAAAGTCATGTGATATGTTTTGAAGCATTTCTTGTTTTGATTTTTCTGCATGTTGAATTTCTTGACGCATTTTTTCAATGGTTTTCGCAAGATCTGTTATTTCGTCATTACCATCAATGGCAATAGGATCTTGATAGTTATTTCTTCTTAACACTTGAACTTCACCTTGAAGTCTCTTAATACGTTCAACGGTGATTCTTGACCACATTAAAATGATTAAGTTTCCAAGCAAGACTAAAGCGATAAAACTGATACGCATGAGTATCGAAAAAGCATTACCAAAAACAGAAAGATAATCTTCTCCCGTGAAAACGATGATGTTAAGGCCACCTTGTCTGCGTTCAATTCGAAAATAGTAATGATTTCCATCAATCTCAATATGTCTGTCTTGACCTGGCCAGATTTGCATCATTTGTGCAACTTCTTCTGCCGTATAATGATTATCTAAAACGTCCATACGATAACTTGAAATCACGGTGGTCCCTTGAGCGATGATAAAACCGTTGTATTCGGATGCCGGTGGATTCGATAAGTTTCCCCTGACATCGTTAAGGTATGCCGTTAACTGAAGTTCATTTTGTGAAACCCGAAACTCTGAGAAAACACGGTTTAACGCAACAACAAAAATGAGACTGGTCAACAGTGTCACGATACTAAAGATTAAATTTAGCTGAGTCGCTAATTTAATCTCTTTCATAATAAACGATAGCCAAATCCGTAGATGGTTTCAATTTTTAATTCAGGCATTTTATGACGTAACCGTCTTAAAAGATCATCAACCACACGATCAGAGCCATAATAGTTTTCGCCCCAAACATGTTTTAAAATGTCTTCACGAGCGAATGCTTGATTCATGTTTTTAATAAAGAACAGGAGTAATTCAAATTCTTTATTGGTTAAATCAATCATCGCATTTCCCGACTTAATTTCTCTTCGGGTGATGTTGATTTCATAATCCGCATAGCGAACCACTTCGGATACTTGAGGTGCCTGATGTCTTTTTAAAACCGCTTTAACACGTAAAATAAGTTCTCTTGGCGAATAAGGCTTTGCAAGATAATCATCTGAGCCTAACTCTAATCCCATGATCTTATCTAAATCTTGGTCACGTGCTGAAGTAAAAATAACGGCAGCCGAACTTTGACTGTCTTTAATCGCTTTGATCAAATCGTATCCCGAGACTTCACCTGTCAACATGATGTCTAAAATCCACATATCTACAGGATCAGCAACGTGTTGCATAGCCGATTCACCATCGTGAAAAACGGTTGTTTCATAACCTTCGCGAATAAGGTATTTTCGAATAATCTCCGATAAATCCTTTTCATCTTCTACATAATAAATTTTCATAGCTTTACCTGCCTTTTTAAGTAAAATAAGCGCGCATAAGCACACTTATTATACCATATAGATTGTAATAGGAGAGAAAATTGAAGCACCTTCATCTTACCAAAATACTATGGGATGTCCATGTTTTTTTGGTGTGAAATTATGTTATTTAATGACATCAACTTTCATGTAAGGGCGTAACACTTCGGGAACGGTAATCGTTCCGTCTGCATTTTGATAGTTTTCTATCACAGCAATCATCGTTCTTCCCACAGCAAGCCCACTACCGTTTAACGTATGGACAAACTCTGTTTTCGCATCCTTTGTTCTCTTAAAGCGAATGTTTGCACGACGCGCTTGATAGTCTTCAGCATTCGAAATGGATCCGATTTCACGGTACATATTTTGACCAGGCAACCACACTTCAATATCATACGTTTTCGCCATACCAAAGCCCATGTCTCCAGTGGATAAGGTCACCACACGATAAGGTAATCCTAATTGTTTTAATACCTCTTCAGAATGAAGTAGCATATCTTCAAGTTCTTGGTATGAATCTTCAGGTTTGGTAAACTTAATCAACTCTACTTTATTGAATTGATGTTGTCTTAAAATCCCTCTGGTATCTCTTCCTGCTGAACCGGCTTCTGAACGAAATGCTGTGGTATACGAACAGTAACGTATCGGAAGTGAATCACCGTCGATGATTTCATCGCGATGAAGATTAATCGTTGGAACTTCCGCAGTTGGGTTTAAGTACCACGCGTTATCTCCAGCAACAACTTTAAAAGCATCTTCTCTGAATTTAGGAAATTGCCCGGTTGCAAACATACTTTTCTCATTCACAATATACGGGGGAATGATTTCTTGATAACCATGCTTTAGTGCATGTAAATCCATCATAAAGGCTATCAGTGAACGCTCTAGTCTAGCACCTAACCCTTTATCGACAACAAAACGCGTTCCAGTGATTTTTGCTGCTCTTTCAAAATCCAATATACCCAAAGATTCACCTAAAGCAATATGATCTTTCACTTCAAAGTCAAAAACACGAGGTGTGCCTACCTTTTTAATCTCAACATTAAACGAATCATCTTTTCCTTCAGGCACACTATCGTTTGGAATGTTTGGTGTAATCGATAAAATCCATTGAATTTTATCTTCAATCAACTTCAGTTCATCATCTAAAGTTTTGATCTCATCACCGAGATGTGCCACTTCATTTAAAATGCTAGTCGCATCCAGTTTTTGTCTTTTCAGTTCGCCAATCTTTTTTGACGCTTCATTTCGTAACGCTTTTTTAGCCTCAACGGATAAAATGATATCTTTCCGCTTATTCGATAATTCAACCACCTCATAAAGGTATGTAAAATCACCGTTACGTTTGGATAATTTTTGTACCACAAGGTCAATGTTTTCAACCACAAATCTTAAATCTAACATATGCTTTCCTCCTTCAAATAAAAAACGCCCTTAAAAGCTAAGGACGTGTATACGCGGTGCCACCTTAGTTCTAGATCATCTCTAGCCCTCTATATCTTTAACGCAGACATACGGACGTTATTAGCGTCACTCGGAAGTGGAATTCATCAAGGATTTTCATATGCTTTCACCAACCGCATACTCTCTATAAGAAAATCACAGGATTACTTATCTTCTTTATCGTGTTATCTCTATTATAATAGACAACCTTAGGAAAGTAAATAGACTTTACTTAGCCTTTCGCTTAATTAAAGCTTTTAAATCATCTTTAATCTCATCTTTTTCTAAACCGAAATCAAGGATTGCTTCGATGTAGTCAACTTTATTTCCAACATCATATCGTTTTCCTTGAATATCATAGGCATAAACTTTCTCTGTAGCCATCAAACGTAGAATGGCATCGGTGAGTTGGATTTCATTTCCCGCACCTTTGGTTTGGTTTTTCAAATAATCAAAAATGGCGGGTGTTAAAATATATCTTCCCGCAATGGCTTGACGCGAGGGTGCATCTTCCACTTTAGGTTTTTCAACAACACCTTTTAATTCTACAATAGGCTTTGAAGAACCTTCTTTAGGAATACAGATGCCATATTTTGATGTGTTTTTAAGTTCAACTTCCATGGTCCCTAAAACACTTGATTGGACTTTCTCATAAACATCTGCCAATTGTTTGATAGCGGGTTTATCTTTTCCCACATACATGTCATCGCCTAAAAGCACAGCGAAGGGCTCGCCGCTGATAAACGCTTCTGCTTGAAGTACAGCGTGTCCTAATCCAAGTTGTTCACGTTGGCGAATATAGTGAATGTTCGCACCAACACCAATGTTTCGTACCAAACCATATTCATAGTGTTTGTTTTTTTGAAGTAGGATGGTCTCAAGTTCAATGTTGTAGTCAAAGTAATCGATGATTGCATTTTTGTTGGAGCTGACAATGAGTAATATATCTGTCATACCCGCTTCAATCGCTTCATTGACGATGTACTCAATGGTGGGTCTATCAATGATTGGTAAAAGTTCTTTAGGTAATGCTTTCGTGATCGGTAAAAATCTTGTGCCGTACCCGGCTGCAGGAATGACTGCTTTTTTAATCATGTGAATCCTCCTTAAATGAACGTTTTGTCGCGAGTTTATAGGTTGTGTAAATGCCAATGAAAAAGAGTATGACGCCAACTATCCATTGATACCAGGGGGTATCGAACACATTCTGTTGTGTGGATGTCTGAAGTTCGAATAGAATATTGAATGGGGAGATGAGAATGATGCCTAAGATCGCCATATAGAAATGAACCTTAAAATGCATTAAGACTTGATACATCACTTTACCAATCACAATGAGACCAATCAGTAAACCAAGTGCAAGCATCAGTAACATGGGTAAATAAGGCATAATTTCAGTCAAATTGAAGGTGAGTATCGCTCTAAGTACATCGTCTACCAAAGAGATAAGCAAATGAAAATAACCGAGCGCCATCAGAAGAGTTGCTGCAGATAAACCTGGGGTAATCAGTGATGCAGCTGTAATAAAACCGATGATAAACACAATGAGATAATAAGTCCAACCACCTGTGGATGCACTTTGTTCTTGGACAAACATGAACAAGATCATCATCAAACAAGCAAGTATCATAATGGCGTAATGATGCCATTTCTTTGGTATGTTTTTAAGTTCAGGAGTTACACTCGGGATCGAACCTAAGATGAACCCGATGAAAAGGAGTGTAAAGGGGATTGGAAAATTTTCTAAGAAAACCTTAATCAGTAAAAATCCAATCACATAGCCCAAAAGAACACCAACAATGTATTGCCACACAGACAAAATAGCCTTAAATGGCTTTTTCGTAAACTGATTTAATGCAGTAATTAATTCAGTGTAAATCTTTAATATGGTCGCGACCATTGAGCCAGAAATGCCTGGTAAAATGCTCCCTAACCCCACCAAAGACCCTTTAACTATCTTGATGATATGATTCATGATAAGCTCCTCTATCTATCTTTAGTATACCTTATCTATGTGGAAAAGTATTTCATAGGCTTTTCTAAATTTCAAGTGATTGTTTCCATTGTAGCATATTTATTTAACTTTGATTGTGCTATAATGATTACGGTGATAACATGGATCAATGGATAGAAATTATTAAATATATTTTGCTTGGAATTATCCAAGGGGTGACCGAAATTTTCCCGATTTCCAGCAGCGGTCACTTAACCTTATTCAGTCATCTCTTTAAGATGGATATGACCTCGTTTCCGACTTTTTTGATGATAACTAACACAGGTTCATTCCTCGCGTTGTTATATTTCTTTAGACGTGACGTTGGTCAGCTGATTAAAGGAACATTTTGTTATTTAATTCGCAAAGATGAAACGGGAAAAGATGATTTCATTTATGTGCTTAAATTGATTGTAGCGGTTATTCCTGTTGGATTGATGGGTCTTTTGATTAAAGATTATTTACCCGATGATTTATTATCTGTAGGTTTCGCATTAATCATCACCTCTGGTTTACTCTTCTATGTCTATAAACAAAGAGATATCCAGTGGAAAAACGATGTGACCTGGCAAAACGCTTTGGTGATCGGTGCGTTTCAAATGTTTGCTATTTTCCCAGGAATCTCTCGGAGTGGTATTACCATATCGGGTGGCTTGACGCAAAAAATAGAACTTAAAAAAGTGCTTCGTTTCTCATTCTTAAGCTATTTAGTCATTTCCGTTCCTGTCTCTATCCTCGGTCTTTATGAAGCCTTTCAGACGAATGAATCCATTCACTACGTTGGTTACACACTTGCCTTTATCATGAGTTTTGTCTTCAGTTTAATATCCGTTAGATTTTTATATAATTACGTCAAAGTGAAAAATCTTGTTTATTTTTCAATTTACTGCTTCATCATCGGTCTTGTCGCCATCACACTTTACATCATTTAATACCCTATATAAACAAAAGCACGAGCTCATCGTGCTTTTTTCATTTGTTAACGTCGTTATGCCATCACATAGACATAAGTTCATGACATGGTACACAAAGGTTTCAACAAATTTTTTTTAAAACCCCAAAATCGTGTTGAGTTCAATGTTTTCAAATGGTTTAAACAGTGTTAATGGTGCACCAGAACCTTTTGCATTACACATAATCTTCTTGAGCACATCTTCTTTGGTGGAATAGACTTCAACCGTGTTGTGATCTTTTACTTTAAGTGCGAGGTCGTATGGACCATCAACAAGATCTTTAAACGTTTCAATCTTTTTCTTACGTGTGGTTTTATTTCTGACAAGCAGCGTTAGGTTTTCAATACGTTCATAATCATCTTCTGTTTCGAGTAATCGCTTTTTAGCTTCCTCTGAAGTTTCGATGGCTTGTTGTTCTAGATATTCCCAATCTGGATGAAGGAAAAATTCTTTACGTGATTCAAAGTGACCCACATCAAACTGATAGTCTGAAAAGTCAATGCCACTCAGTAATGTTTTTAATATGTTTTTTTCACATCCTTGAAATGCGAGATAAATACCTTGCATCAAAAATCATCCTCTCTTTTGATTACACTTTTATCTTATCATTCAAGGAAAAACTTGAACAGGGCGTATACGCCACAATCGTTTGACGAAAGAAAAGCACCTTGCGAGAGGTGCTTTGAGTTTATGCTGTTTGATCTTCGATTCGCTTTTCTAAATCACGTGTAATCTTTCGATACATATCCGCATCAATTTTAAACTTCAACCTGTAAACCATATAAGATACAACAATCAAAATGAGTGGGATAACGATCATAGCTGATCTTAATTGAAGCAGCATCTCAGGTGTCACGTTTGATGCAATCATCGCTCTTGCCTGTTCGGTTGTCATGTTGGGGTCTAGTTTTCTAGCTACTGTTAAAGGATTTATGACTTTTTCGTTTAACCCTGAAGCGGCAAGTGTGATGGAAACGACAAACACTTGAACAGAGGTTGCAAGTTTCGTGACAAATGGATTAATCGCAAAGACGATGGATTCATTTCTTGTTCCAAGTTTCCATTGACCGTACTCAATGGTATCCGCTAACATGACTAAAACCAATACCTGTATAAACCCTTGCCCACTAAAAAGAACCAAACCAGCGATGCCAATAAAGACCATGTTAAGTGGTAGAATATAGCCTACACTCATGAAAATAAGGTATCCTACCGTAATCATGATGACAGAGATGGTGAACAGTTTCTTTCTCGACATATACTTCATCAATTTAGGGAAAATGATGAGTGCCGTCAGTTGACTGATGGCTAAAATTGCCGAAAACATCGTAAACTCAACACCACCATATTTATTAAAGTCATAGTTGAAAAAATAAATACCGAGTGCTGTTGTTATAAAGTATCCACTGTTGAATAAAAATATGGCGATAATAATGATCACAAGTTGATCGTTTTTAAAGATAACTTTAACCATATCTTTAAGTGTTGTTTTACGCGTATCAGCTTCTGCAATCTTGTTTTTAGGTTGTTTTACAAAGAAGAAAACAATGATTTGAGATAAAACGAAGATTAAAGCAATGATTAAAGCAATCATCGAAAAAGCTTTAATCGGTCCGACGCTCGCATTTTGATAAATGATTGGAACTAAAGCAATCGTAATAAACATCCCTACGCTTGCGAATATACGCGCAAGTGATCCAATGGATTCTCTTTCTTTGGGGTCCGTGGTAAAACTTGGATACATCGACCAGTAAGAGATATCATTCATCGTGAACGTCATGCCTGATAAAACATATAAGATACCAAAAACGACAACAAAACTTGTACCTGTAAGTCCTAAATCTTGGAAAAGAATGAAAAAGATAATCGCAGATGAAATCGCACCAATCAATATCCAGGGTTTAAACTTCCCGTGTTTTGATTTGGTGTTATCGACAATAGTTCCCATCATGGGATCGTTGATTGCATCCCATATTCTTGCTACAGCAATAATGGTCCCGACAGCAATCAACTGCCAATTGGGTAAACCTAACGCATCCGTTAAAAAGACAATGAGGAAATTAGCGTAAAGGGCATACATCATATCGCGACCCATGCCGGTCATCGCGTAAACATATTTCGTTTGTTTGGATACTGTGTTTTCCATGTTTTTACCTATTTTTTCTTTAATTTTTTATAACCCTTGAAAAAGTGTCCATTCATTAAATCAACAAGACCAAGTCCGTTTTCAAAACTAACTTTCCCAGCTGAGAATAAAACAAGCATGTGAAGAGGTGTTTCCATCATCGTTTTCTTAGCCATCTCCATCAGTTCAGGCGACATATTTTTAGCTTCCTTCATCGCTTGTTTCATGATCATTTTTGAAACCATTCTTCCCATCAATGTATGGCTTGCATCTTCGAGTGTCGAAGATAAGGTATAAGGTCTCTTTCTTGTAAGTGATCTAGGGGGTAATGCAAAGGGAATAAGTTTAGAAAAATCAGACGTGTCATAGGTATATTTTTGATAACTCAGTGAAGAGTGGTGAACTTCTTCACCTTCAACAAAAACATCGATTGAATCGATTTCTTGACAAACATTTTTTGCAATCACTATTTCATAATTACCTTTTTCGATCACCCAACGCTTTTTATAGATATCCCAATGTGCAAACGCATCTTTACTAAGTTCGATCTTGACTTGTTTGGTTTCTTGAGGTTCAAGTTCGATTTTATCGAATGCTTTTAGCTCATAACGCGCTTTATAGACAGAAGATTCATTGTTTTCGATATAGATTTGTACAACCTCTTTACCTTTCACATGTCCGGTATTCGTGAGATTAAAGGTAATTTCAAAAAAGGTCCCATGGTCGAAAACGGAAATGTCTTGATAATCAAAGGTAGTATAACTCAAACCATAACCAAACGGGTAATGTGGTTTTTGGCTGTAGGATGTATAGTAGCGATATCCGATAAAAATGGATTCATCATAATAAACGGCATGATTATCGTTGTTTAACTGCACATTGCATGCATGTATATCATCAATCCACGTTTCTGCGAGTCTACCTGATGGATTTTCTTTTCCATACAATAGATCAAAGATAGCTCTCGCTGCCCCTTGTCCTCCTAAATATGCTAAAAGTAATCCTTTTAATAATTGGTGTTCAAACGATAAATTAACCACAGATCCCCCCATCTGTACACCGATGATGTTTGGATTCACTTCATGAATTTTTTCAAGAAGTGTGATCTGTTTTTGAGGTAGGTTGAGATGTGTGCGATCGTAACCTTCTGCTTCTTCAGATTCAGGTAAGCCTAACAAATAGATAATCTTATCTACATTTTTGGCGTGTTCGAGAACGCTTGTGACTTCATGTTCATCAAGTTTCTCATGATCTAAAGTGTATCCTTTAAGATAACTGATGTGCTGTGAGTAATCAGAGATGACATCTTTGATTTGTTCTAAGTGCGTTGGATTGATGTGAGAAGAACCAGCGCCTTGATATCTGATGTGGTCGACAAAACCACCTACTACAAGTATATTCTCATCTTTTTTAAGTGGTAGTACATCCTGGTTTTTTAGTAAAACCATCGATTCACGTGCGATTTTGATCGCTTCTTCGTGATGTTTTTGTGTATCCACTTGAACATCATCAAAGACCTTATACTTTTTGACCATCTCAATGATTCGATCTGAAGATTTATTGATCGCTTGTCTTACGGCATCATCTTGTACTTCTTTCATGATTTCTGCTGCACGAAACCCAAACGAGGATGGCATTTCTAAGTCAGTGGACGCTTTTAAAGAAGCTAGACGGTTGTGAATAGCCCCCCAGTCACTGACGACAACGCCATAATAACCCCATTCTTTACGAAGGATTTTATTTAAAAAGGGGTGTTCGGTTGCATAATAACCATTGATTTTATTATAGCTAGCCATGACAGTCGCAGGATTTTCCTTGATCACACGTTCAAATGCTCTTAAATAGATTTCATGAAGTGCACGTTCATCGACAATCGCATCTATCGTAAAACGATATCTTTCTTGGTTGTTGGCAAAAAAATGTTTGACAGAGGTTCCAACACCTTCATCTTCAATGGCGCGAACCATGGCTGCACCAAGTTCTCCAGCTAAATAGGGATCTTCAGAAAAATACTCAAAGTTTCTACCACAAAGTGGCGATCTTTTCATGTTAATACCCGGTCCTAAAATGACTTGAACCTTTTTTTCTTTCGCTTCAAGTGCCATCAATTTTCCCATGCGAGCTAAAAGTTTTTTATCAAAACTACATGCGGTTAAACTCGCCGTAGGAAAACAGGTTGCAGGCATGCTACCTTGCACACCTAAATTATCTTTAGACTCATATTGTTTTCTTAAACCATGCGGTCCATCGGCCATCATGAGTGATGGCAGCCCCCCAAGTGGTTTGGTATGCCATACATCTTGACCGTCAAGTAATGCTACTTTTTCTTCAAGTGTTAGTTTCATTAACATTCACCTCTTCGATTAATGTAAAGTGCTCGTGATTTATCGTCATCTTCCCCAACCCGGGTTGTTTAGATTTGACCCAAAACGCTACGGCTCCTCCCATGAGTGAAAGTTGATTAGGACCCATCAGTTCAATCGATCCTTCCACTTCAACAGTAAAAGCGTCATTTGCATAAGGTAAGAGTTCTTTGTTTTGATCCACTTTCTTAAGCACATAACGTTTCACATCGTAGGTTTCTTCAATGCATAAATCTCTACCGTTATGCTCTAAGATAAGATCGGTTTTAATGATAGGTTCCTTAATCACTTCTTTTACTTTTTCCCCATTGAGATAACCTTCAAAACGATATGTATTATGCTTTGTTCCCCAACCAGTCATATAAGTGTAAAAGAGATTAACCGCATCCCCATATGTCTTCTTGTATTTCTTTAAGATGTAGAGCATCTGTAGTTTGTATGAAAGCGGCAAGTGATTGCCGTAAGTCGTCACCGCACGTAAAACTTTCTTTGTGCGCTCTGCATCCTTAAATGTCATTTTTTCATTTTTCATCAATGTCTCACCAATGAGATCGTCTATGATGATCGGTGGATGAGGTAAATTGGGATATAATTTATGGGCAGGTTTGAATGTTTTGATATAGACGTCATTTTTATAGAGTTTGACTTCATCAAGGTTTGTCATCACATAAATGTCATCGAGTTGACCGCCTGGATGATCTCCGAGGTTCATCGTAGAGGTCACCTCCAAAACAGGTTCTATCGATTGTTGTGTGCGATACGCAAGTGAGGCAATCTTGGGAATTCTAAACATGTCCATGACGCCGTGATAACAAATCTTATCACCGCTACCAAATTCTTTGTGTGTGTTGTAGTCTGCAAAGACCCAACCGATTGCTCCAGCAAGTCTATTTTTTTCATGATAGGCATCATCTAAAACACGGAGATGTCTTTTTAAATGACTTACTCTATGTGCTTCCTCATCATAGCGTTTGGTAGGAAACATATGTCCATTAAACTCCGTAACAAGATAAGGAACATCGCCTATGATACGTTCTTTCTTTTCTAAACCTTTGTTGTTTCCCATATGTGAGAAATCGTTATAGGTATAGACATCTTCAAAGAAATGACTCTTAGCAAAATTTCTCACACCACCTCGTTGTCTGGTTGGATCAAGAGCCATCGCGTGTGCATTCATCTTTTGGTAGAAGGCATCATCATCTGGAGATTCGTTAATACGAACACCCCATAAGACAATCGAGGGATGATTACGGTCGCGTTCAATCATAGCATCTAAATTGGCAAGTGAGGCTTTTTTCCATGCTTCATCTCCAATGTGCTGCCATCCAGGTATTTCCTCAAACACAAGTAACCCAATCTCGTCACAGCGATCAAGAAAATGGGTGGACTGTGGGTAATGTGAGGTTCGTACGATATTACATCCTAAATCATAACGAATCATATCGGCATCTTCTCTTTGAGCTTGTTTCGGCATCGCATACCCCACATAAGGGAAACTTTGATGTCTGTTCAATCCTTGGAGGATGCGCTTCTTTTGATTTAGATAAAACCCATCTCTTTTGAATATAGCCTCACGAAGCCCAAAACGAAGAGAGACTTCATCTTGTTCTGTATCGTGAATATAGGTGACTTTCACCGTATAAAGATAGGGGTCATCGATATCCCACAGGTGTGGATTCTCAAGGAGAACAGGGATAGTGGTATGTTCAACTTTGATGGTTTCTTTTCCGATGAACACAACGTTTTGTTCTTTGTCGATGATTTGCACTTCTAAGTGACCACCTTCAATCGAGGTGTAAACATGAACCTTAAACGAGGGCTTTCCGTACTGTTCAACAAAGACATCTGTCATGTAGGCAACATCAGAAACGATGAGTGAAACTTCTCGATAGATCCCCCCATAAGCTAGATAATCAACCACACCTCCAAAAGGGGGAATATGTGCGTGTTCGTTTGTGTCTACAACCACTTTAATCTGTAATGTTTTAGGTGCCGATGCATGTGAAGATAAGTCCACTTCAAAAGGAATGTAGCCGCCTTCGTGCGTTAAGATGTGATCTTTTCCAATGTAGATGCTCGCACGATGTGCAACACCTTCAAAACGCATCACGACGTGCTTTTTGACCATGCTTTCTGTAATGTCAATCGTTCTAACATAGGTAAAGATACCCCATAGATCAGCTTCATTGAAGTTGTTAAAAGATAGCTCAACAGGATTGTGAGGAATTTCAATGGGTTTAAATAATTCTAGATCAATGGTTGACTCATGTTCTTTCTCATAAGGAGCGAAGAACCAATCACGATTTAATGGGTATAGATATCTCAATTTCCTTCACCACACTTTACTGGTTTAATAACATACATCATAGATCCAAAATCACCGATAATGCGCGTTTGATCGTTATAATAAGTGCCCATAAACTGTTGCTTAAGTTTCATACCTTTGTTTAGAATCTGTCCACTCGCTATGACATCGATGATGGCATTATCAAGCATTTTATACTTTCCAATCGTTCTCATTACCCATCCGTTCGTGTTTAGTTTGATGGGTAACGCATGTGAGATGAGATGCCCAAACCTCTTGAGTGGTAACCGTTGTTTCACATTGGTGATGTGATACATCTCATCAGATTCTACAGATTTAACAACCAGTTTTTCAAATGCAGGACTTGGTTTCGCCAACTTTTGAAATTGTGCGACCACGTGGTTATCTTTATGTTTGACTTGCCATGTCACTTGGTTTTGATCGCTAGTTTGATGCCTAATCAATTGACCAAATTGAAAGTGATAACGATGTTTTTTGTAGAAGTCGATTTGATGCTTAATCTCATTTTTTTCTGCAGGAGACACATAATCAAAGTTGAGTTCATAACCTAGCACACCAAAACTTGCAACATTAAAACGTGTTGATAATGGCGTTTCTCTCAGCGTTTGTGCATGTGGTGAAAGCGAAACATGTGCACCCATCGAAGAAAGGGGATAAAGATAACTCAAACCCTCTTGAATGCTTAATCTTTCAATAGGATCTGTGTTATCGGATGTCCATATTTGTGCCCCATAAGTGAGCATGCCTAAGTCAAAGCGGTTGCCACCTGATGCGCAGGTTTCAATCAGCATGTAGGGATATTTTTGTTGGATAAAATGAAGAATGTCGTATAAACCAAGCATGTATTGGTGAAAGAACATGCCTTGATGGGGTATCGCCGCAGAATACATATCGGTCATATGTCGATTCATGTCCCATTTGATATAGTCTATATGGACAGTACTTAACATGTGATCGAGTGACGTTTTGATATAGTTTTTGACCTCTTCTTGGCATAAATCGAGGACGAGTTGATTTCTCCCTAATGAAGGTTTTCTTCCGGGAATGGTAATGGCATATGTAGGATGCATGCGAAACAGATCAGAATCAGGACTAATCATCTCGGGTTCGAACCATAAGCCAAACTGAAGTCCTTTTTTCTGAAGTTTATGTGAAAATTTTTGCAGTCCTCCAGGTATTTTTTTGCGGTTTATTGCGTAATCACCTAAAGACGATGTATCATCGTTTCTGTGACCAAACCAACCATCATCTAAGACAAACAACTCCACACCTAACTTTTTTGCTTGATTGGCTAACCTCAGCATTTTTTTCTGATTAAAGTTAAAATAAAAAGCTTCCCATGAATTTAAAACAACCGGTCTTTCCTGATATTGAAAAGTCTCGGGAATGATATGTTCGTTGACAAACTGATGAAAATGTTGTGACAGTTGATTAAAGCCTTGTTCTGTGTAGGTTATAATGGCTTCTGGTGTTTCAAAGGATTCACCTTGTACTAAAGGCCATTCAAAACAATGTGGGTTAATACCCGTCATGACCCTTAGTAAATCATGATTTGACTTTTGAACCGCTTCATAATGGTTACCGCTATAAATCAAATTTAAACCGATACAAATGCCTTGATCTTCGTTCGTTTCCTTTTTAGCAAGTAAAATCCCTGGATTATGTCGATTAGAAGAAGCCCCAGTGGTGGAATCAATGATGTATGTACCATAAGCGATGTCTCTTCTATGTTTATGTGCCTCTTTGATCCATCCACCATCAAATGTATATAAGTCATAAGCACTATCCTCTAAATCAAGCATAAAACTCATTATCTTTTTGATTACAAGTGCATTGGTGTTATGGTTTTTTAGAACTACTTTTCGTGAAAAGACGTTCGTTTTATAAAACACGGTGTAATAAAGATCGAGTTCACATAAAGCATGTTCATCACGCATTGTTACCACAAGTGTTTTCGCATCCGTATCTTTTGCTTTGGCATAGGGGAGTTGATCGCTTTTAACCACGCCATCAATGATTTTGTGCGATGCATAGACAAAATCAGTCACATACGTCTGATCAGGCATTTTTACCTCAAGCGGTGTCAGGCGAAAATCACCCTTGCCAATACCAGAGTATTCCAAAGGTGTTAAATCTAAAAAGGTTTGATATCCATCTTTTTCATAGACAACCTGAGATCCTGCACCTGCGGTAATGGGTTGATGCATGACTGTAAAATCCCTGTCAATCAGTTTTTTACCAAGATAAAGGTGTTCGAGTTGTCCGGTGGGAAGCACTCTAAAAATGTAATTTAAGTCTTTTGTTTCCAGTACAAAATGTGATTGTTCGAATGTTATCATGACCCATTCTCCTTGATCAGTCTCGCTTCATATGGCTGTAATTTGCTCTCTATGATTTGATTTGCATGAAGGTTACTTAAGATAACCTCTCCGTCAATGAAAAGTCCTATACGTTTCTTCTTTGCTGTCATGTTTATCACAGTGACCCATGATTGAGTAGCATCTTTTCTGCGGAAGATGAAAACACCTCGTTTTGCATAGATGGCTTCGAAACTACCCCTGCTTAATGCTTGGTTATTTTTTCTTAAAGTGATCAATTTACGGTAAAAGGATAAAATAGAATCTTCTTCTATATTTTGTTTTTCTACGTTGATAAATGTTGTATTACGGTTCACCTTTATCCAAGGATCACCTGTGGTAAAACCGCCTTCACTTGTCCATTGCATCGGCGTTCTTGCATGATCTCTTGAAGACAATCTAAGCATTCTTTGTTGAAACCATTGTGGAAAATGGAGTTTCTTAGCAAGTGCGATGATCCGATGCGTTTCGACATCTCTATATTCATCAAGCGACGTAAAGTCACCATTGGTCATCCCAATTTCTTCGCCTTGATAAATATAAGGTGTGCCTTTTAGGGTTAGGTTTAGTAAGGCAAGCATTTTCGCACTTTCACGATGATAAACTTTATCGTTACCAAACCGAGAGACTGAGCGTTGTTGATCGTGATTTTCTAAGTAGTTGGCATTCCAATAAACTTGATTTTGCCACTTGATCAGGGTACGTATAAATTTTTGAGGTTTAAATCTTGTTCGAAACCATTTGTTGTTGATTTGATCTGTCTCCATATGTTCAAAACCGAAGACCATATCGAGTTCGTGTCTCTCTGGTAGTATCAAGTCATTTGCTTGCTTGGTATTCACTAAGACTGTTTCACCAACAGTCATTGAATCGTAAGAAGCTAGAACTTCACTTCGCAGACGTTTTAAGATTTGATGCATACCTTCTTGTGAATGATAATGTTCTCTTCCTACCAAAACAAAACGTTTCTTTCCATCTTCTAATGAGGACTTATAAATGATGTTAATCACGTCACATCTAAAACCGTATATGCCTTTATTGAGCCAAAATCTCATGATATCTTGGACTTCATCCATCACTTTAGGATGATGCCAATTTAGATCTGGCTGTTTTTTTGAGAACAGATGAAGATAGAAAGAATCACCCACTTGATCCCAAGCCTTTCCACCAAAAAAACTTGTCCAATTGTTTGGCTTATCCTGCCAGATATAGTAATCACGATAAGGACTTTCTGGATGTTTGCTTTCAATGAACCAAGGGTGTTCATCTGAGGTGTGGTTGATCACTAAATCCATGATAATTCTTATCCCTCTTCTACCCGCTTCAACGATGAGTTGATCCATATCTTGCATGGTACCAAACTCAGGATTAATCCCTTTATAATCACTGATATCATAGCCGTTGTCGTCATTGGGAGACCCATAAACCGGTGATAACCATATAACATCTACACCCAGTGATTTAACATAATCAAGTTTAGAAATGATGCCTTGGATATCTCCAATACCATCACCATTTGAATCCATAAAACTTCTTGGGTAGATTTGATAAACGATTTTATCCTTCCAGGTATGTCTATTGTCCATAGTGCCTCCTGTGTAAACGCTTTACTTTATCTTTTATTATATAATAAAATCGCTTTATTGAGACCATAAGAAAAAAAGTTACTCATGAATCGAGTAACTTTAAAAGTTCTTGAGTTGATCTAAAACATCTTTCAACGGTAATCCCACAATTGTAAAGAAATCACCTTTATAATGGTCAACCAAAGCGCCACCTTCGCCTTGAATCCCATAAGCGCCTGCTTTATCCATGGGTTCACCGGTTTTAATGTAATTTTTGATTTCTAAATCCGATAAGTTTTTCATCCACACCTCAGTTTCAGAAACAAAGGTTTTCACCTTATCACCTTTAACAAGGGCAACCGCCGTATAAACCACGTGACGATCATCTGAAAGCAATTTAAGCATGCGGTATGCATCTTCTTCATCTCTAGGCTTTCCTAAGATGTGGTCTTCATAGACGACAATGGTATCTGCACCTATTATCGTATCGTTTGGGTA
Organism: Acholeplasmataceae bacterium UBA5769; assembly: GCA_002418725.1. Lineage (GTDB taxonomy): Bacteria > Bacillota_I > Bacilli_A > Acholeplasmatales > Acholeplasmataceae > Peloplasma. The sequence goes on along the minus strand of DIER01000043.1, from coordinate 93,332 downwards.
TGTTTTTGCGACGCTTAATGCTTTAAGCCTAGCAAGTTCAACAACCAGTTCACTCGGTTTATATTTTTCATCAACGATTTCTTCAAGGTGACTTGGTACAACAATAAAATCAAGACCTGCATCTTTTAATAGCTTGGCTCTTCTTGGGGAACTACTGGCTAAAATCAACATGTTTGGCCTCCTCTATTCTTAATGTATTATAGCATAGGATTAAGACATTTATTCAAAATTTTTACAATTTATCATGTATAATAAACATATAGAAAGGGGCTAACTTATGAAATCAATTCAGAGTCTATTAAAGAACGATCTCAAGATATCTCTCTCATCTACGTTAGTTGTTTCAGTCAGCGGCGGTGTTGATTCCATGGTCATGTTGCATATGTTAAAGGATACAACTTATGATCTTGCCGTAGTCCATTTCAACCATTTGAAGCGTGATCAGTCACTTATTGAAAAAGATTTAGTCGAAACATATTGCAAATCTTTTGAGATACCTTTCCATTACTATACGATTAAGGTAAAGGGTGGAAATTTTCATCATCAAGCCCATATTCTTAGAGAACATTATTTAAATGAAGTTGCTAAAATGTATCAAACACCGTACATATTAACCGCTCATCATTTGGATGACCTCTTTGAAAACGTCTTAATTAAACTTACACGCGGTTCTAACCTTCTAGGCTATGCAGGCATGCAACAGGTCAATGAGACCGAAAGTTTCACTTATGTTAAACCCTTGTTATATCTCTCAAAGAAAGAGATTTTAGCATATGCAAAGGAACATCAAGTCTCTTATTTAGATGATGAATCTAATGAAGAAAATACTTATCTTAGAAATCGCTACAGACATTCTGTGGTTCCCATCATGAAACAAGAAAACGACGTTCTATTAGATCAGATCAAGCAATACCACCAACAACTATCAAGTGCCTTCTTTTACATTAGAGAACAGACAAAAACACATCTTAAGAATAAGCACCTTGATGTCTCTAGTTTTAAGACTTGGCCAAATGCGCTTCAAGATGATGCCATTGCCTATATGATTGAGTCATATGAACTGAATGTTTCCTATGATATTATCCAAAAAATTAAACGTATTTTACTATCCTCAAAGCCCAATGCAATCTATCGATTAAACCGAAACCATTGCTTCGTCAAGTCTTATAAAGATGCTTTTATAAAGCCGTTAACTGATAAAGATAAGACACAAGTTTTGATTCGTGAAGGTGAAACACGTATTGGAAATATGGCTATTTTCACATTATTAAGTAAAACCGATGCCATTACTGAAGATTTCACAAAATTATGTTATAATAAATTAGCATTTCCCCTGTTCTTAAGACATCGCACCGAAGGTGATCAGCTCGCATATTCCTATGGGCATAAAAAACTCAAAAAACTTTTGATTGATGAAAAAGTCCCCATGAATGTACGTGATGAACTCTGGATTTTAACCGATCATGATGGTGTTATCTTATGGGTTCAAAACCATTATTTGAATCAAACATTAGGTCAGGAACAAAGACTTTATTTTAAATTAAAAGAGGTACGTAAACATGCATAACGATATTGCAGAAATCTTGGTTACTGAAAAAGAAATTCAAGAGATATGCGAAGTGATGGGTCAACAAATCACAAGAGATTACAAAGGAAAAAATTTAATCCTCGTTGGTCTGCTTAAAGGTTGTGTACCCTTTTTAGCTGATCTATCAAGAAAGATTGATCTTATGTTTGACATTGCGTATATGTCAGCATCCAGTTACCATGGTGGCATCACCTCCTCTGGTGACGTTAAAATTAAAATGGATTTGGATATATCCATTAAAGGACGCGATGTGTTAATCGTTGAAGATATCGTCGATACTGCAAACACCATCGTTACCATCATGGAATTATTTAAGCACCGAGGTGCAACTTCTGTAAAGATTGCAACCTTGTTAGATAAACCTGAAGGACGCATTAAACCTTATCAACCCGAGTATGTGGGTCGTGTCATTCCTAAAGCGTTTGTTGTTGGTTATGGTCTTGACTACGACGAAATGTATCGAAATTTGCCGTACGTTGGCATCCTAAAACCTGAAATCTATAACACTAAATAAAGGGGTACAATTATGAATCAAAGCCCAAATAACAAGAAAAAAACAGAATTCCGCAAAAAACCCGATTATCTGATCATGCTGTTTACGCTGGTCATTGTGATTGGTGTTTTCCTATTCTTAAGAGATGCACTTCAAGGAGAAGTTGCAACCCTTAATGTCACTGAATTAGGTCAAGCTGCCGAACTCGGTCATATTGAGACATTAAAATATATACCCGTTGGTGGCGACAACATCACACTTGTTGAAATTCAAGGTACGTTTTATAAAGATTCCGCATCTGCTTCTTTCTATGGAACTGTATCTTTCGAAGGCATTATGCCCTTAGAAAATGCGCAGCAGATCATGCTAACCGTGGAATCTAAAGGTGGCGAAACAGCCATAGGTATTCGTTCAGGCATTACGATATGGACAGTTTTATTGAATCTTGTTCCTATGATTTTAGTGCTTGTGATTCTATTCATTATCTTTAGAAATGCAAACAGTCAAAATTCTAAAGCTTTCGATTTTGCGAAAAATCGTGCACGCTTAAACAGAGAAAAAACCGTAACCTTTAAAGATGTTGCCGGTGTTGAAGAAGAAAAACAAGAGTTAGAAGAATTAATTGACTTCTTAAAGAGTCCTAAAAAATATGTTGACATGGGTGCACGTATTCCTAAAGGTGTTCTTCTTGTCGGTTCCCCTGGTACTGGTAAGACACTCTTAGCAAGAGCTGTTGCTGGTGAAGCAAATGTACCTTTCTTCACGATTTCAGGTTCTGATTTCGTTGAAATGTTTGTGGGTGTCGGTGCTTCTCGTGTTAGAGACTTGTTTAAAGTTGCTAAAGAAAACTCACCTTGTATCATCTTCATTGATGAAATTGATGCCGTGGGTCGCCAACGTGGTGCTGGTTTAGGTGGCGGTCATGATGAACGCGAACAAACCTTAAACCAATTATTAGTTGAAATGGATGGTTTTACATCCAACATGGGTATCATCATCATTGCAGCAACCAATAGACCTGATGTTTTAGACCCTGCCCTTCTTCGTCCAGGACGTTTTGACCGTCAAATTACCATTACTTTACCTGATGTAAGAGGACGTGAGGCTATTCTAAAAGTACATTCAAGAAATAAAAAATTAGATCCTAAAGTGAAATTAGGTGAATTTGCAAGTCGTATTCCAGGATTTTCTGGTGCCGATATTGAAAACTTGCTTAATGAAGCAGCTCTTCTCGCTGCTCGCGATAATCGCACACTCATTTCACAAATCGATATGGATGAAGCGATTGACCGTGTCATGATGGGACCTGCTAAAAAATCACGTAAATATTCACCAGATGAAAAGAAAACAGTTGCATATCACGAAGCTGGACATGCAGTTATCGGTCTAAAATTACAGGATGCTAATGTGGTTCAAAAAGTGACCATCATTCCACGTGGACGTGCGGGTGGTTATAACTTGATGACACCACTTGAAGAAAAATTCTTATCAACCAAGAGTTCTCTTATCGCCCAGATCACTTCTTTCTTGGGTGGTCGTGTGGCTGAAGAACTTGTGTTTGATACTGTCACAACCGGTGCATATAACGACTTCCAAAACGCAACAGCAATTGCACGTGCGATGGTTACCGAATATGGTATGTCTGATTTAGGACCCGTTCAATACGAAAGTGCTGGCGGCAATGTATTTTTAGGACGCGACTATTTCAAAGAGAAAAATTTCTCCGACCAAGTCGCTCATGAAATTGATAAAGAAGTTAGACATATTATTACAACCTGCTTTGAAAAAGCGAAAACCATTATTACTGAGCACAGAGATTTACTTGATCTCATCGCGCATTACCTCGTTGAAGTTGAAACATTAACCAAAGCAGACATCGATGAAATTGTTTCAACCGGCAAACTTTCTTGGTATCAAGAAAAGCAAGAAAATAGCAATGAGGCTTGATAAATATTTAAAGGTCGCGCGTATCATTAAACGTCGCACCATTGCTAAAGAAGCCGCTGAAAAAGAAAAAGTAGACATTAACGGCAAACTTGCAAAACCTTCAACCGCAGTTAAAGAAGGCGATTTACTTACGTTACATTTAGGACTCAACATCATTAAAGTTAAAGTCACCTCGTTAACTCCTAAAAAAGATGAACTGATGTATGAACTTTTAGCGGAAGAAAAACGGCCATAACTTTTGTTTATGGCTTTTCTTATGATATAATATCTTGGATTAGGAGGATTTCACATGTTCCCAGATGATTTAAATGAACAACAACTTGTCAGAAGACAAAAAGCACAAGAATTAAGAGACCAGGGGATTGATCCCTTTGGACAAAAATATGTCCGCACACATACCACCAAACAATTGATTGAAGCTTTCGATCAATTCGACCATGATCAACTTGAAGAAAAACACATTGAGGTATCCATAGCAGGGCGTATCATGCTCAAACGTGGTCAAGGTAAAGCAGGTTTTATGCATATCCAAGACCGTGATGGACAAATCCAAGTTTACGTACGTATGGATGCTGTTGGTGAAGCAAACTATGAAATCTTTAGAGCCGCAGATTTAGGTGACATCGTAGGGATTAAGGGCACCATGTTTCGCACAAAAACCAATGAACTTACGGTTAAGGCATCAGTCTATACGCACTTAACGAAAGCGTTAAGACCACTACCTGATAAATTCCATGGACTTCAAGATAAAGAGGAAGCGAGACGTCGTCGTTATGTTGACTTAATCGTGAATGAAGATGCGAGAAGAGTTGCAGTCACACGTCCTAAAATTATTCGCGCTATTCAAAACTTCTTTGACCAAAAAGGATTCATTGAAGTCGAAACACCAGTGTTGCACAGCATTTTAGGTGGCGCTGCAGCGCGTCCTTTCGTGACACACCATAACACCCTCGATATGGACTTTTACTTACGTATTGCAACTGAACTTCCTTTAAAGAGACTGATTGTTGGTGGTTTAGAAGCCGTTTACGAAATCGGAAGACTCTTTAGAAATGAAGGTATGGATGCGAAACATAATCCAGAGTTTACCACGATTGAAGCTTATTTGGCATATGCAGATATGGGTGACATGATGGATCTTGTTGAAGATGCATTATCCACCGTGACCTATCAAACTTTAGGTGTCTACGACATCACCTACCAAGATCAACTCATTCACATGGGACGCCCATGGAAACGTTGGCACATGGTCGATGCCGTCAAAGAGATGAGTGGTGTTGACTTTTGGCAGCACATGACCCTTGAAGAAGCGAAAGCGGTTGCGAAAAAACACAACGTTCACGTGGAAAAGCATTACGCAATTGGCCATATCATTGAAGCTTTCTTTGAAGAATTCTGTGAAGATCAAATCATTCAGCCAACCTTCGTTTATGGTCATCCCATTGAAATCTCTCCACTTGCGAAAAAGAATGATCAAGATCCAAGATTTACTGATCGTTTTGAACTTTTCATTATGCGTAGTGAATATGCAAATGCTTTCTCTGAATTAAACGATCCTATCGATCAAAGAGAACGCTTTGAAGGTCAATTAAAAGAAAAAGAACTCGGAAACGATGAAGCAACCGAAATGGACATCGACTTTGTAGAATCTCTTGAATATGGTATGCCACCCACAGGTGGTTTAGGTATTGGTATTGATAGACTTGTGATGTTATTAACCAATACACCAAACATTCGTGATGTGATTCTTTTCCCCCATTTAAAGCATCGTTAATCTCATAAACATAAAGCCTAACTCCAAGCAGGAATTAGGTTTTTTCTTTTTACATTGATGTTATTTCTTGGTTCTGGCTTATTTTTTTCATCTTTTTTTATCATTTTTCCAATAAAGCTTTTACTTAGACGGTATGTTAAGTGAGGGGAGAGAAAGAAGGAACGTATATGAGAAAAGCATTTATATTATTAGCCTCTTTGATTCTACTACTGATGTTAGTGGCCTGCACAGGTTCAAATACACCTGATGCATCCTCGGAAGTGTTGTTATCGGTTGACATTAACCCCGCATTTGAACTTATCGTTGGTGAAGATGATAAGGTGAAAAGTTATAGACTCAAAAATGAAGATGCAGAAATACTTGGTGCAGGATTAAATCTCGTCGGCATGCATGTTGAAGATGCCTTACAATTGATGCTTAATCAAGCGATTGATACAGGCTATCTCGATGTTGAACGAAGTGATCAAGCAGTTTTCTTAATGGCAGCAAATGGCTCAGAGACTGAAGAAAAGCAATTTAGAGAAACCATTCAAACGAAACTGCAAACATTTTTCCAAGAAAACGCGATGGGTGCCGTTGTATTAAACCATGGCACACTTGATGAAACTGTCATTGATTTTGCAGAAGAACACAATGTATCCATCGGTATCGCAAAATTAACACTCGCTTATCTCGATGGACATCCAGAGTCTAGTGTTGAAGACGCTCTTGCGTTAGAACCTAATGAACTTGTTACCGAACTAAAAAGTTTTCATCAAGGTGAAATGAACACATTCAAGGCACAACGCGAAGGGGCAGCATTAGCACTTAAAAACGAACTAAAGGCGATGGCACAAGAGAAGGTACAAGCACACAAGGATGCTGTTCAAAATGGAACGAAGACACAACCTGATATGACTGGGGTAGCTGAAACATATCAAAGTCAATATCAAACGATGAGAGAAGCTTACATCAATCGTAATTTACAGCGTAAAAATCAAGCAAAAGCTAAGTTATCTTTGCAAGTTCCACGCATGATATCTCTTGATATTAATCCTAAAATCGACATGGTGATTGATGTGAACGGCTATGTCTACAGCGTCATGTACAAAAATGAGGACGCAGAAATCGTTGGTGCAGGTTTAACTTTAGTTGGTTTAACTTATCAACAAGCATTCGCCCAATATCTTGGTGCTGCAGTCGACACAGGCTATATTTCTGTTACCAGAAACGATAATGCAGTAGCGCTTATGGCAAGTTCTCTTGATTCTGATCTAGATGAAACTTTCCAATATCAAGTTCAGACGATGCTTCAAACCTATTTCCAAGAAAATGCCCTCGGTGCCGTTGTATTAAGTAAAGCTGACGTAGATGAAGATTTACAAAACATGGTTGATACCTATGACATTTCTTATGGGTTTGCTAAGCTTGTTGCTGCCTACCAAGAACTTCATCCAGATGCACTTCTTTCAGAGATTCTTTTGATGACTCCAAACGATTTGATTGAAGCGATTGCTGCTTTACAATCGCAACAATACAATCAATACAAGTCTGAAACAGAAAGCCAAGCGATGATGGTTAAAAATGAAATGAAGGTTGCGCTACAATCTGAAGTTCAGGCACATAAAAATGCTGTTCAAAATGGAACGAAATCTCAACCAGATATGACAGGCGTGCTCGAAGCATATCTACTTCAATATCAAGCAAAGATTCAAGAGTTTATCAATGCCAATGAAGCTAGAAAGTCAGCTGCAAAAGAAAAAGTCCAAGAAGGTCAAGGTCAAGTTTTATTTATTGACATTAATCCTTCAATGGAGATGGTCATTAACGCAGAAGGCTTTGTCATCAGTGTTAAGTTTAACAATGAAGATGCTGAGATTATCGGTGCAGGTCTTGAACTTATCGGTCTTCCATATCAGCAGGCTCTTGAACAATATTTACATGCAGCGATTCAAACAGGTTATCTTGATGTCGAAAGAAATGATAATGCTGTGATCGTGCAAACAGCACACATGAACCAAGCGACTGAAACAGCTTTTCAAGCTCAAGTTGAACAAAAGCTTCAAACCTTCTTCCAAGAAAATGCCATTGGTGCCATTGTATTAAAGCATGGTGAAATTGATGATGCAGTGAAAAACTTGGTTGAAACCTATGCAGTGAGTGTTGGTCATGCGAAGTTAATCTTATCTTATCTCGCAGTAAATGAAGATAAAACGTTAGAGGAAGCTTTACTTCTTTCTATCCAACAACTCGTGTTACACACGATTAATGATCATCAAGCATTCATGTATGCTTATAAGGGTGAGAAAGAAAATGCATCAGAAGCTATAAAAGAAGAGATGATGAAACTTGTGATGAACAAAGTTCAAGCACATGAACAAGCTGTCCAAAATGGAACTAAAGTTGCACCTGATACAACCGGTATACGTCAAGCATACTTAAACAATTATGAAACAATGCATCAAGGTTATGTCACACGAAACCAAGAACGAAAAGAAGACGCTAAACAGCAGGTCGGCAACAATCAACACGAATAACAACGTTTATCAATCAAAAAGGCCTAAGTGATTTAGGCCTTTTTTGTGATGAATGTTTATTGTAAACTAGGATTGCCGTCAAAGAAGACGCCTTCACCCGGTATATCCACTGGATCATATGTATCAAGATCGGTGGGGAACTTCGGTAATGTAATGCCAAAATCAACAACTGTAGTGATGTCAATATCGATGTTTGTATCCACAGACTTGAATACTAGTTTTTCAGCAATTTTCGTAATCTTATTACCTGTAATAGAAATCACATAGGTAAATTCAAGTTTATCTACCATCTCATTGATTTGGTTTTGAGCTTCAGTGACCATACCGCTGATTTCTGTTGAGGTCATGGTTTGACCTGTTGCTTCAGCAAACTTTGTAATCATGTCTTCAACGGAGTCTAAGACAACTTGTTTTGTGACTGAGAACACAATAGAATGCGTATTGCCATCTTTATAAACCTTTAATGAAGGAATAGCTTCCATCAACGCATCAAAATCACCGTTTTCTAACTTATCTAGGTATTCTTGAGGAATACGGTTATCGATTTGATCTTCAGGATTCATTTCAGACATGGCTTCATCCCACATGGTTTGCGTCACCTGTTGGTTAAGTTTTTGCTTGAAATCTGCAGTTTTAGGTTCTTCGCCATCTTCAGCGTAAGTTCCATCAACCATTAAATAAAGATAACCATCCACAAAATACGCTGCAGCTGATCCTTTCATGCTGTTTGAGGATGCATGTTCAGACCATTCTGATGAAGATTCACTTGATGTCGCAAAATCGATGGTTCCTTCAACGTGTAAGCGAACATCTCCGATCACTTCACTCATGAGTGCATACAAGGTTGCATCAATCGTCATTTTTGTTTCATCGCGATAAGTGTATCCATACTGTTCATCTTCTTCATCACTTTCGTTGATGACAAATATATGTCCCTTTGTCGAAATCTTGATTGTCTCTGAATCGACTGATGTATAATCAATGTTTTCAAATAACGCAATCATTTCTTGCGCAGACAACTCTACAACATCCTTTTCGTTAAAGGATGGGAAATCCATGGCTTTATCCCCACAAGCCGCTAAACCGAGTACTAAAAGGAATGCGATGAGAAATAGAAAAATCTTTCTCATAATAAATCACCTCTTTCTTTGTATCTAGTATAAACCGGATAGCCTTAAAAGTAAACGGTTTGACCTTCGATAGACAAAAGCACCTGTTTTGCATATAATAGATATAAGGCGGTAAAACAGATGATTACCTTAAAGCAAGTGTCAAAAAAATATCCTATGAAAGACTATGTCGTCCATGCGCTTGATGACGTGTCTTTATCCATAGAAGATCGTGGATTTGTGTCCATTGTCGGTCCCTCTGGATGTGGAAAAACAACCCTGCTTAATTTACTTGGAGGTCTAGATCATCCATCATCTGGTTCCATCACCCTTGATGATATCGATACGAATGACTACGATGACAGCCAATGGAATAGTTATCGCAATCAACAAGTCGGTTTTGTTTTTCAAAGTTTTTATCTTATTCCTCACCTAAATATCTTAGAAAACGTGATGTTACCCTTAAAGCTTGCTGGAAAATCTATACACGAGCAGCAACAAAGAGCAGCAAAACTTCTAGAAAAGGTTGGTTTAAAAGATAAACTCATCCACTTACCCAGTCAACTATCGGGTGGGCAGCAGCAAAGAGTTGCTATTGCACGTGCCCTTGTTTTAGAACCTAAAATTATTCTGGCTGATGAACCCACTGGATCTCTTGATCAACGAACAAGTCTTGAGATCATGGAGTTGTTACAAGAAATCAGTCAAACACGTCTAGTCTTAATGGTGACACATCACACAGCCTTGGCACGTCAGTACGCTAACCGAATGGTTTTTATAGAAGATGGTAAGATTGTTGATGATCAGTTGATAAAGCCATTAAATGACGTTTCTGTGTCGCCTCGTGAACATGTGTTAGAACAGTCAAAGATGTCTTTTGTAACTGCGTGTCGTCTATCTTATCTCAACCTTAAAAAAAGACTATATCGAACACTCTTAATGGTGTTAGCTGCCAGTATTGGTATCATGGGGATGACCCTGGTTTTAGCAGTAGCCTCTGGTTTTGATCAGTTTCTTTCGTTAAGAAAATCAGAAACACTGAACGCTTTCCCTATACGCGTGGAGAAAATTGGTGTAGTGGTTCCTTTTTTTGATGAAAAATATCAACCCAATTTACCTGCGTTCGCCGAAGACTCGGTTGCTTATCCCAGAAATATTCAATACGAGTTCCAAACCATGAATACATTAACGCCTGAATATTATGCACATGTGCAAGGACTTGATCAACATTTATACACGCATATCCATTATGATTTCGGCACTAAGCAGCATTTTGGTTTATGGAATGATGGGGTTTTTTATCAGCCTGAATCTGTCATTCAAGAACTTGAGATCAACTTTACCTATTTAAATGAGAATTTTGATTTGCTATCGGGTAGTTTTCCACAAGATGATCAGATGGAAGCTGTGATCGTTTTAGACCGGTATAACCGTTTATCTAAAGATATCGCACAATCCTTAGGATATACAGGTGATTCTCCCATTTCATTCACATCTCTTTTAGGTTTAGACCTCAAATGGTTGCCAAATGACCTAGTCTACACACCGTCTGGAACTGTATTTATGAAAAAACCTTTAGTGAATGTGATGAATGATCCAGAATCTTCAAAAATTCCAGTTGTTGGCGTTGTTCGCATCAAAGAGAAATTTAACCTCGATTATTTGCGCTCTGGACTCTATTACAATGAATTTACAGGTCAGATGCTTCGTGAGAACGCTGCACAATCGTTGATTGTTGAAGCACAACTTCTCTCTCAAACATCGGTGCTCGATGGCAGCAGTTTATCGCATACACAGCGTGAGAATTTACTACGTGACTTAGGTTATGCTGCGTATCCCATCGGATATACGATTTATTCATCTAACTTTGATCATAAAGATCTCATCATGAGTTATTTACGCAGCTATAACGATCAAGTATCAATCAACGAGGCTATAGAACCTCTCGATATTGCAGGCATTGGTTTATCGACGATGCGCGTTGCTATTGATTCGATGACAATCATCCTTCTTGTCTTTTCTGGGATATCACTTCTTATTTCAAATCTGATGATTGGCATCATGACTTATACATCTGTCATTGAGCGCACCAAAGAAATCGGTATTTTACGTTCGATAGGAGCGCGTAAGCGCGACGTCGGTTATATTTTTTACGCTGAAACGTTATTTATCGGCTTTTTTTCGGGAGTTTTTGGTGTGGTGATGAGTTATTCTCTCATGCCCTTACTAAATCTTTTCTTAAAGCAAATAACCTCTATCCCCTCCTTAACGAGACTCCATCCTCTATTAGGTATTGGTCTCATCTTGATGAGTACTTTATTGACCAGTTTGTCTGGTATCATTCCAGCACATATCGCATCCAACAAAGATCCTATTCTTTGCTTAAGAAATGAGTAATCCCATGTATATTGTCACTGGTGCGACAGGTCACATAGGGAATAATGTTGTTCGCTACCTCACTTCTTTGGGGATTCCTGTAAAAGTCTTGGTTCGAAAATTAGATCCCAGTTTAGAGAATTTAAATGTAAATGTTTGTATTTCTCCCTATTTTGATGACACCTTTTTAGATATAAACATAGCAGAGGGTGACATCATTATCCATTGTGCTGCCTATATTGACTTAATGAATAGAGATTTATTTCAATCTTATCGAACCAACGTGCAACTGACTAAAAAATTAGTTAATATCGCCATCAAGAAAAAGAACAGATTTGTTTACTTATCAAGTGTCGATGTATTGCCAAGATCAAAAAAAGGGCTGATCAAGGAGCCCTTAGACCTCTCTATTTATAAATCAAAATCTTACTATAAAACAACAAAATCAATTGCAACCAAATACGTCATGAATGCCCTTCATCAAGGGTTAGATGGCATGATTTTGTACCCTTCAGCTGTTGTTGGAATTCATGACTATAAACCGAGCGCCGCTGGTCGAGAATTGTTGCATATCATAAACCATAAAGTAATATTTTCACTTCGCGGTGGTTATAACTTTATTGATGTTCAGGATATTGCTAAGGCTGTTTATCAAGCATCTATTTCTTCTGTTAACGACCACATCATCTTATCGGGTCATGACATCACGATCCGTGAACTATATGAGAAGGTAAGTCATCTTACAAAACAGTCCAAGTGGATATTCCCACTTCCCACACTTCTCGTCAGATTTGCCATCATGTTTTCAAAAACATATTCACAGATGATGATCACAACCATTCATGAGAATTATCACTATGATCATCAAAAAATGACCGAAGTTCTTGGGATTTCCCCTACACCGCTTGATGATACATTGTTAAAGACAATAAAGTGGCTAGATCAACATTATCCTAAATAAAAAAGCATCCACGGGATGCTTTTGTTATAAAATACCTAATTCATCTGCAATCTCTAGAAAGATATCATCAATAGGGTAATATTCCACATTGAGTTTGTTGAAGATCTCATAACTGATGTTATCTAAGTGATGATACATTTCATGGGGAATGCTTTCCTTTTTCTCAAGCTTTTCAAGTACTGCTTGTTCAAATTCAACTAAACGGTCCATATCCTTTTGTTCAAAGTTTTCCACACCGAGAAGTTCGTTTTGAAAATCGATTGCTGACAATAGCAGATTGACATCTTTCGCGCGCTTTTCTAAATCTTGAACGTTATTTTGATACGCTTTCTTGAGTAAGGATGTAATCTCTTCAATTTGATCAAAGAGGTAATAGAATCCGGTTTCAAAGATATGATCTTCGTCATCCGTATAATATTGATCATCAATCAATTTGTCATAGAGGAAATCGGTGACGTCAATGACATGTTTAAAACGAAGTATTAAATCGGAACTGGTTTCCACTAAATACTTGAGCAATTCATGATTCTCTATTTTCCAATTGGCATACTCGTGATAAACTTTTTCATCACGCATGATTTTCACCTACTTACGCTTTATTGACTGAACCAAACATTTCTAACTTATCTTTAATCACTTTCTTCATCGCTTCATAGCCTGGAGCTAAAAGCTTTCTTGGGTCAAAACCTTTACTTTCAAGGTCTTTACCAGCTTCAATATATTTACGTGTTGCATCTGCAAACGCTAATTGAAGTTCTGTGTTGACGTTGATCTTCGATACACCCATGGAAATCGCTTTTTTAACTTGTTCAGCTGGAATACCTGTACCACCGTGAAGGACAAGTGGAACACCGTTGGTGACTTTCGCAACATTCTCTAAGACGTCAAATCTTAAACCTGGCCAATTTGCTGGGTATTTACCATGAATGTTACCAATACCTGCGGCAAACATGTCAACACCTGTGGCTGCAATGGTTGCACATTCTTCTGGATCTGCAACTTCGCCCATACCCACAACGCCATCTTCTTCACCACCGATTGAACCAACTTCAGCTTCAACAGAAACACCTTTTGCATGGCAAACTGCAACGATTTCTTTAGTCTTCGCTAAGTTTTCTTCAAAGGGATAGTGTGAACCATCAAACATGATGGATGTGAAACCTGCTTCAAGTGCTTTGTATGCACCTTCGTAAGTTCCATGATCTAAGTGAACTGCAACAGGAACAGTGACGTTATAAAACTTATCTAGTTCTCTTACCATTGCCATAACGGTTCTATAACCACCCATGTATTTCGCTGCACCTTCAGATACACCTAGGATAACTGGGGACTTAAGCTCTTCAACCGTTGTTAAAACTGCTTTAATCCATTCTAAATTATTGATGTTAATTTGTGCTACGCCATAACCTTCTTGACGCGCTTTAAGTAACATTTCTTTTGCTGATACGACTGCCATATTCATTTCCTCCTTGGAATTTGTCACACTCTATTATATTACAAAGATGTGTAATTATCAATGAAATTGGGTTTTGTAACCGTTCACATCACAAAGATTTTTTGTAGTTCACGGTTGCTCCGATAAAGTCTCTAAAAAGTGGGTGCGGACGGAGCGGACGCGATAAAAATTCTGGATGGAACTGAACAGCAACAAACCATGGATGGTCTTCAAGTTCAACCATTTCCACAAGTTGATATTCACTGTTGAATCCAGAGATAATCATTTTGGATTCTTCGAATTGTTCTAGGTATGCGTTATTAAACTCAAAGCGATGACGATGTCTTTCTTTTATCAATGTGGATTGGTACGCTTGATACGCTTTGGTTCCTTTTTTGATTTCACAATCATAAAGACCTAAACGAAGTGTTCCTCCGAGATCTTCATCTGTTAATCTACCACGCTGAAGTGAGATGACTGGATGCGGTGTATTGGGATCGATTTCAGTGGAGTTTGCGCCATCCAAGTTAAGCACGTTTTGTGCATATTCGATGACCGATAGTTGCATGCCATAACAAAGTCCTAAAAAGGGGATGTTATGTGTTCTTGCATACGTGATCGCGGCAAGTTTTCCTGTCGTTGCACGTGCACCAAAACCACCTGGAACTAAAATACCTTGGCAATCACCCACCATGTCTTCAATATTATGTTCATCAACTTCTTCAGCATCCACCCATTTGATGTTGATTTTTTGTTTATGGTGATAGCCTGCATGTTTTAACGATTCAGAAACGGATAAGTAAGCATCATGAAGTTGAACATATTTTCCTACAAGTGCGATGTTCACTTCGCCCTCAAGGTGCTTAATCCGATAAATTAAGTCTTCCCAAGGTTTAACGTTAGCTTTGGGTAACTCATAACCAAAATGCTTTAAAATCCAATCATCGACGTTTTGTTTATAGAGGTTAACGATGACTTCATAGAGCACTTCCACATCAATAGATTCGAAAACAGCATCTTTTGCTACGTCGCAAAATAACGCAATCTTTTCTTTTTGTTCTTGGGTCATAGGCATTTCAGATCTTAACATGATGATATCTGGATGAATCCCTAAACTCATCAGTTCTTTGACTGAATGCTGTGTTGGTTTCGTCTTGATTTCATTTGCTGCCTTTAAATAGGGTACAAGTGTGTTATGGATATAAAGGGTATTGTTATACCCAAAATCTCTTCTAGCTTGTCTAATCGCTTCTAAGAAAGGTAAGGATTCAATATCCCCAACTGTCCCACCGATTTCTGTAATCACCACATCGGGTTGTGTATGTTTTGCAACATCGATCAATTTTTTCTTGATTTGATCTGTGATATGTGGAATCACTTGAACAGTCGCACCTAAATAATCACCGCGACGTTCTCTTTTTAGCACGGTTTGATAGATTTTTCCTGTCGTAATACTTGAGTGACGGTTTAAATTTTCATCAATAAAGCGTTCATAATGTCCTAAATCTAAATCTGTTTCAGCACCGTCTTCGGTCACAAAAACTTCACCGTGCTGATATGGGCTCATCGTTCCTGGATCAACGTTGATGTAAGGGTCAAATTTCTGCATGAAGACCTTAAGTCCTCTACTTTTGAGAAGCTGACCGATTGCTGAAGCTGTTATCCCTTTTCCTAAACTTGAGACAACCCCTCCGGTCACAAAGATGTATTTTGCCATCATATCCTCCTTTGATTTTTAAATAAAAAAATCTCCTAATGTTTTAGGAGACTTTATGGTGTGCCCTTATCTATTATATCAAAAGAAGTGATAAAGGCAATCTATATTTTATAGATTTGTTAACAATTGTTAGAGATTCTTCACAAATAAATGATTGTCTGTTGGCTTAAAGCCCATACGTTTTAAATACATTTGATGTTTTTCACTTCCGGGTTTAGTCACCAGTTTGGTAATACCTTGTTCTTTGAAGAATGAGACTTGGTCTTCATATAAGAAGTGCCCCATTTTAAAATCCCGGTATGTTGGTGTGACATAATCTACAAGGATTTCAAGTGTCTGTTCACTTCTTTTGCCCACCAAAACACCTGCTGGTACGGTATTTCTTAGCATAAAGACTTTGATGAGCTGAGGATTATCCAATGCTTCATCAAAAGCCATGAATGCTTTCATATCTTTCTCATGCGTGTGAATGAATAGATTAAAATAAGCTAAATCTGAAACTGTCATCAGTTTAAAATAGTCTTTGATGGTATACATTTGATACAAATAGTACGCATTAATCATCACAATGCCTAAATTCATCAACGCGACAGGGAGTGCGCTGATCAAAAATCCATACACTGCAAAAACAAGTGAACCAATCAAATTGATCCAACGTAAACGTTTCACAGAACTCATGAGTAGTGAAACTAAAACAATCAATGAGGCTACATAGCCAAGCCATTCTTGCCAAGAGGGCATATTCTCATTTCCTTTCTGCGGAGAAAAAAGGGTATACATGGTGTATACCCCATCTTAAAAACCTTACTCGTCGTACATATCTTCGAAATCGTCCATGATGTCGTTGTATTCATCTTCATCGTAATCATCATCAAATTCGATTTCTGGTTCATCAAGGTCTTCATCATCAGTTGACTTAACAGGTAACTCAACATCAATGTATGCTTTTTCTTCCTTGATTTCTTCATCAAGATCTTCTTCCTCTTCATCTTCATCTTCTTCAGCTTCAACTTCCGCCTCTTCTTCTTCAAGAACGAATTCTGTAAAGTCTAGATCTTCTTCTGTATCTTCTTCGATATCTTCTGCGTGAACAAAGGCATAACCGTCTTTATCCCACAATTCAAGATTTCTTTCTTTTAAATCCCATTGATCATCACCGCAATAGACGAACTTTGCGCTTTGTGTAATATCCATATAAAGTTGTGTTAACCTATCGATATCATCAAAAGGGATTTCTTTTGCTTCAGCAACGCTTTTCATGATGTCTTGAATTGCAAGTGGTTTCCCTGATTCCTTCAGTAAAACCTCTGCAACATCAAGCATTGCCAGTGTTTTTAATTTATCGCTCATGTGTGCCTCCTAAAACCGTATCTATTGTATACTAATCGTTTTATTTTTGCAAGTGTTACTGATTTAATCGTGTAATGAAGAAAACGATGGCTAAGATAACGGCAAGGACGATAAAGAGTTTGAGCATCTTTTTGACAAAGCCAATCGTACCAAAAACCAAGATAAAGCCAACAAAAACGATGCCTACGAGTTTAATCAACTCAGGCAGTGGTGAAACAAACTCATTGTATAAGCCAAGAAGCCTGTTGTCGATATCAAGTAATCCTGTCAACCAATCGTTAAAATTACCATAAATGAGTTCAAAAAATCCTTTAATTGTCTCTAACATTTTCGGATTCCTCCTAATACTTCTGTCTATTTTCGACAGCTTTGCTTAAGGTCAGTTCATCAGCATACTTTAAGTCGGTGCCAACAGGTAACCCATAAGCGAGTCTGGTCATCACTACTTTTTCTTCATGGAAAAGTGCTTTTAAATACTTGGCTGTCATCTCACCTTCAACGGTAGAATTGGTTGCTACAATCATTTCTTTGATGGAAGGTATACGTTTTGCGAGTGTATCCACGTGTAAGTCTTTATCCGTGATACCTCGTGAAAAATCGATAACGCCACCTAATACGTGATAAATACCGTGGTAGGTTTTCATTTTTTCAATTTGAAACACGTCTTTTGCATCTGAAACAACCATAAGTGTTTCATGATCTCTGGTTTGATCTTTGCATATATGACAGATCGGTTGATCGGTGATCATATGACAGATAGGGCAATACGTGATTTCAGTTTTTAATCTTTTAAGATGGTCTGAAAACTGAATTAAATCATCGTTATCCCACTGGGTGATCACATGAAGTGCAAGCCTTTCTGCTGTTTTATCTCCAATACCGGGAAGTTTACGAAAATCATCAATGATTTTCTGCAAGATGGAGGGATACATTAAAATCCAAACCCACCCATGCCACCAGCGAATTGTCCCATGGTTTCTTCTTGTTCTTTTTCAATTTGTTTTAGGGCATCATTGGTTGCGAGCAATATAGCATCTTGAAGGAGTTCAACTTCTTCAAGTAATTCTGGATTAATTTGTACGTCAATCACTTGGCGTGTACCTTGCATGATGACGATCACACCCGAAGCTTTTCCAAAAAATTCTTTTCTTTCGAGCGCTTCTTGTGCTTCCATCATTTGTTTTTGTATTTTCTTTAATTTGTTCAACATGTTTGGGTTCATAGTCTTACTCCTTTATGTATACTTTGTCGCCAAAGTATTCTTTTGCTAAGCTGATGATTTCAGGTTCTTTTGAAACCTCCTCTTCATCCTCTTGGTATAGTTTTAAGTCATGTGGTGGTAATTTCGGTTTTTTCTGACCTTTTTTCCAAAGATCAAGGTAAACTTCTTTAATCACAAGCCAATCTGTCTTTAAGATGGCAATAACATCATCCACGAGATGTGTCTTATTGTTAAACACTTCAAGCGCTAATTTTTTCGTCTCTGCATCAAGTATACGTTTGCATAGATTCAAATCATCGTAGACCAAAAGCATCGTGTCAGATACAGCCTCTAGGTCAGCTTGAGATAAAAGATAAGCAACCATTTTTAAATGAGGTTTCGGATAGTCTTTTAAATGTGCCCAACCAGATTGTAGTAATGCCTTTTTATCTTTGTCTGCATTATTGAGTACATGTTCAACCTGTTTGATGGTGACCAATGGTTTAGCTTGTTTTGCCTGAATCATTTGTGCTTTGGGTTGTGTTCTTATTTGCTCTTTTAATTCTTGCATGTCGTTTTTTAAACCTTGAATCACACCTTCATAATCGATGACTTTGAGCTGTTGGTGCTCCATCATTTTGATAAGTGCTAGTTCAACGTAGGCACGCTTTTGGTGGGTGGTTTTCATATCTTGTTGTAACTGGTTTAAAATTTCTAGATAGAAGTAAACTTTATCTGTTGAGAAAACAGAGATAAGCTCAGTATATTTAGCGTGTTCGATCTTTGTTGTCTTCTCAATGAGAATATCACGAAGTGCTAAGATTAAGTCATTGACAATACGGGTGATTTCTTTGCCCTCTGCAAGAAGGTCTTTTAGAACACCCATGGCTTGTGGGATTTCTTTATTTGAAATGGCAAGCAACATTTTAATTAATGACTTCTTCGCCACACTGCCTGAAACCTGATGGACATCATCTTCTGTAATGGTGTCACCTGCAAATGAGATGGCTTGATCTAAAAGCGAGATGGCGTCTCTTAAACCGCCTTCTGCGTTTTCTGCAACCGCATAAATCGCATCTGGTGTAATGTTAATTTTTTCTGCATCTGCAATCTGTTTCAGTTTTATCACAATATCTGAGGTTTCAATGTTCTTAAAGTCAAAGCGTTGGCAACGCGATAAAATGGTTGCTGGTATTTTATGGACTTCAGTGGTTGCTAAAATGAAGATCACGTGTTTCGGTGGTTCTTCTAATGTCTTAAGGAGCGCATTGAATGCCCCAGGGGTTAACATATGGACTTCATCGATAATATAGACTTTATAACGTCCAACTGATGGCATGTATTTGACTTTATCTCTTAAATCTCTGATTTCATCCACACCATTGTTGGATGCAGCATCGATTTCGATGACATCAGGAATCGATCCGTTATCGATACCGCGACAGACATCACATTCGTTGCACGGTTCGTTGTTGGGCTGGTGTGTACAGTTTACAGCTTTTGCGAATATTTTAGCAATACTGGTTTTACCAGTACCTCTAGGTCCTGAAAAAAGATAGGCATGGGCAATCTTGTCATGTAACAATGCATTTTGAAGTGTTTTGATGATAACCTTTTGTCCAGATACTTCGCTAAATGCTTTGGGACGATAGGCGCGATACAATGCGACATAGGCCATAAAATACCCTCTCTTTCTTCTACATTATTATAACATAATAAGGTTTTAATCATTCATCACATTTTTTGGATTTATTTACCTAAACAGAACTTAGAGAAAAGCTCATCAAGGAGATCATCCGCATAGTTTTCTCCAAGGATTTCTCCGAGTGCGCGCCACGCTTGTGTTAAATCGATGGCATAAACATCAACAGGCATATCTAAGGCAATGGAATCCATGACATTTTGAAGCGAAGTTCTTGCTTCTTTAACCTTGGTAATATGTCTCATGTTTGAAAGATAATTGAGATCTCTTGACTTAAGGTCTTCGAGTTCAAGTTTCTTTAGAATCGCTTTTTCTAAATCCTTTAATCCGTATTTAGTCAACGTTGAAACCGTGATGACTTCTTCCATGGATAAAGCTTTGGGAAGATCCGCTTTATTGGCAATAAGGATACGTCTATGATCTTTGGTGAGCTCAAGAAGTTCTTTATCTTCTTTCGTTAAAGCTTTACTTTGATCTAAAACGAGTAGAACGAGTTCTGCATCAGAAAGTGCCTTCATGGAGCGATCAACGCCAATCTTTTCAACGATATCAACGGTGTCTCTTATCCCAGCGGTATCAATTAACTTTAACATCATACCACCGATATTAATGTATGCTTCAATCGTGTCTCTCGTCGTTCCTTCGATATCTGTCACAATCGCTTTTTCTTCATTTAAAAGCGCGTTCAGTAAGCTTGATTTTCCGACATTAGGTTTACCAATAATCACGGTTTTTACACCGTCTCTGATCAGTTGATTTTTATAGGATTCATCGAGGATATGATCAATTTCAAGAATCAACGCTTCTGTGCGAGGGCCAATGATTTCTTTACTCATCACGATGGCATCATCGTATTCGGGGTAATCAATGTTTACTTCAATTTGAGCAATGATGGTCAGCAGTTTGGAGCGAAGCGAACGAATTAAATTCGACGTTTCTTTATGAATCCCAAGCGTCGCAATCTTCATGGCTTGTTCACTTTTTGCGTGAATCAAATCCATAATCGATTCCGCTTGCACGAGATCTATTCTTCCATTTAAATAGGCACGTTCACTAAACTCACCTGGTTCTGCTAAACGAACATCTTGCGATAGTATGCGTTCAAGTACTTTTTGCGTGATTAAAATACCCCCGTGTGTGGACACTTCAACCGTGTCTTCAGCGGTAAATGTCTTGGGTTTTCGCATCACTGCAACCATCACTTCATCTAACAAAGATCCATCTTCGTTGATGATGTGTCCATAGTGAAGTGTGTGGGATTTTACTTTCGTTAAATCTTTCCCTTTGAATATTTTATTAACTTCCGAAATAGCCTTTTCTCCACTCACGCGAATGACAGATATACCTGCAGTTCCAAACGCAGTTGAGATGGCAGCAATCGTTTCAAAGTTCATGTTTATTCCTCGATGGATTTGGATCGTTTACGTTTTTCATAAGGTACGAGTGGGTTAAAGCCTCTTTTGAAATCACGCGCTAAAATAAAGATGATAATGAAAATGCCTAAGATAGAGCCTATGACTAAATAGCCACTACCTAAGATAAGTCCTGTCATGGCCGTAAACCAAATGGTTGCTGCTGTGGTAATCCCTTTAATGACTTGTTGTTGGTCTTTTAAAATAACACCTGCACCAATAAAACCTATCCCTGTGACAACCTGTGCGATGACACGTTGTCCCTCAGGATCAATATTGACACCCGTGGAAGCTAAAAATATTTGGTGTTCAAACATCAACCGTTGCATGATGGCGATTCCCGCACTTGCCATGGCAACCAAAATATGTGAAGAAAGCCCTGCCGCTTTCCCGACATTTTGTCTTTCCAATCCCACGAAGGCACCTACAATGAAGGCAATAACCAGTGGCACGATAACTTTAAATAAGATATCCAACAAGGATAAATCTAAATCGTAAAAATACATATAATTCTCCCTCCTCCTGAAATTTCAGGACATGCTGTCTTATCTCATCATAAGACGTTTACTCTTTACTGGGTTTGGGATTTCGTTCACGATAAAGCGTATTAAAGTGAACCTTTTCCTCTCCCTTTTGATAGCCTAAAATAGCTTCTAAATTAACATTTTGTCCCGCATTAAAGATGTGTGCATCGATATTAGGGTTAACCTTACGTAGGCTGTTAATCATTTCTTTTATTTCTCTTCGTTTTGAAGATGTTTTTTCAGCAACCACTGTGCACCCACAGTTCATTGCTTGAATACCGCTTTTAACCGTCCAGCGAATGATGTCTTTTTCTTTGATAAACATCATGGGTCTGATCAGTTCAATGTCCTCAAAGTTTTCTGCTTTAATTTTGGGAACCATGGTCTTAAATGTTCCATTGTAGAATACATTGAGCAATGTGGTTTCAATGACATCATCAAAGTGATGTCCTAAAGCGAGTTTATTACAACCAAGTTCTTTGGCTGCATTATACAAAAAACCTCTGCGCATTCTTGCGCACATGTAACATGGGTTTTCACTTGCAATCTTTTGGACAACGGAAAACACGTCTGAGTTTCTAATCGTTAGTGGTATCTCAAGATATTTACAGTTTGTTTCTAGAAGTTCTAAATTCACTTCACGAAAACCTGGATTCATCGACAAGAAGACGATCTCAAAAGGTATTTTATTATGTCTTTTGAGTTCTTGAAAAAGTTTTGCCATTAACAATGAATCTTTCCCACCGGAAATACCAATCGCGATTTTATCGCCTGGTTCAACAAGCTCATACGCGTTGATTGCTTGAACAAAAGGGCGAAAGATATCTTTACGATAGGTTTTCGTTAAACTTCTTTCAATCTCTTCTAGAGGTAGTTTTGGTGTTTCAACCAAAATGGTTTGACAAGACGTTGACATACTAAACCCCGCGTCTATAGTTTTCGACAACGGCTTCAGCATCTTTGACAAACTGATCGAGTTGATCCCAAGATTCTAATTTGCATCCTGCAGCTTTTGCGTGTCCGCCACCTTGGTATTGGTTAGCGAGTTTATCGATATTTGGACCAGATGAGCGTAAGCGAATACGAATTCCATAAGGGTATTCCATGAAGAGTGCCCAAACAGGGTAACCTTCAATCCCACCAATCAATCCGACATTGGACGCAGCTTGTTCGTCAGTAACGTTGTACTTTTCGATCACATCACGTGTCATCTTGATGTAGACAAAGCCGTTTGCTGTTACGAAATTTGAATAAACATAGCCTTTAAGTGCGATCATTTCTAAGGACTCTTTTGAAAGCATTTGATCGATGTATTCGACATCAACACCCTTTTCAATGAGCAGTCCTGCAAGTTGATGGGTTAATTTGGATACGCCACGAAAACGAAAGCGGCCTGTGTCGGTCACGATTCCTGTGTAAAGTGCGATGGCCCCTTCTTCGGTGAGTTTTAATTCACTCTTAAACTTATTGTAAAAATAAGTAATCATTTGTGCACATGAAGGAAACGTTGTATCAACCCATCTCAAATGCCCGTAATTGTCCACTGGAATATGGTGATCAATTTTAATGATTTCTTTTCCTAAGGTATAGCGTTGATCTGAAATACGATCTTTGACTGCTGTATCAACAACAATCGATAAAGCACCTTGATAAACATCATCGGTGATGACATCCATTTTGCCGACAAAATCGACAAAATCACTGCGCTCACCTACCACATAAACTTTTTTGCTTGGATATGAAGATGTGATGATGTTTTTTAAACCAAATTGTGCGCCGTAGCAATCACCATCTGGTCTTTTATGACCATGGATAATGATGGTCTCATATTCTTTTATTTTATTTAGTATTCTTTGCATATTCTTTTGCCCTTTCATCGAGATCTTTTAAAACAAGGTCTACCTCGTTCCAATCCTTCAAGCTTGCACCGCAGGCTTGATTGTGACCACCGCCACCATATTTCTTCGCGATATCCACAATCGTGATACCACGTGCTCGAAATTCACCCACGATTAAATTGTTTTCAACATCTTCGGTGAAGTTTGCCCAAATGGGAACTTCTTTAATGCCAGCCATTTGGTTGACCATACCTCTCGATATAGCTTGGAACTCCAATCCAGATGTTTGAATGAGTTCTGCATCATTCTTGCGATAAGCCACGCCATTTTCGGTCATGTCAAATGATGCAAATAAATTCTTTGTCAGTCTTTTTTGAAGTGGTTCTGTGTAGATATAATCATAAAAATCTTGGACAGAGGGCTCAAAGCGTGTGATATAAGATGCCAATTCAAATGTTTTTGACGCATTGTTTAAATATAAAAATCTACCTGTGTCTGTCACCATCCCACCATAGAGATAAGTCGCTGCTTCGGGTGATACTTTCAAATTCATGTCTTTGATGATGTCAACGATCATTTCAGATGCTGATGCGAAATTGGGGTCTTTATAAAACAAGGTGACGTTTTCAATATCGGTATCGTTTTGGTGATGATCAATGATGATTAAGTCATTGGCTAAACGATAGCGATCATCGCTTACCAAACGTGAAACAGACACATCGGTAATGATCGCTAATGCATTGATATAATAAGCGTCGGGTATGGTGTCCATCTTTGCTAGATAGACCATATCGTTGGAATCTCCAACGACATAAACCCTCTTTTCTGGATAATTTTCTTTAATGGTCAAATAGAGTCCGTATTGTGATCCAATCGCATCCATGTCTGGTCTTGAGTGACGGTGGATAATGATTTGATCATAGGATTCAATGAGATGAATGATGTTTCGTTTGATATTCATAGACCTTATTTCCTTTCTAACGTATTATGATAGTATATCATACAATACATAAAAAAACGATAATCTTGCGGTTGTTTTGATACAAAAAGCACCAGGATATACCTCGGTGCTTGATCCTTTTCGGGATGGTTGTATTATGCCCAGGGAAGCGCTAAATGAGGCGTCCAAACTGGATTTTCTGTCGTTAAAACGTTGGTATCATAATTCCAATCCGGTGATTTTTCACCGTTTGGATTTGCGGGATAACCTTTGACACCCCAACCATTTTCCTTCGCTCTTTGTTCAGCAAATCGAAGGAAGGTTAAATAAGGAACATTTTTGTAATGCATCGCTAAATCATAGTCATTATAGTTTGTTCCGACATCTTCTGATAAACCTTCAGCAACAATTAAAAATTGTGAGAGATAACCATTAACCCAAACAAGACCTAAATAACGACCATAACCTTCATTAAGTGCATAACCCTTCATGGATTGCACATGAATTTCTTTTTGTGATGCGTTGTTTAATAAGAACTGCTTGTTATATTTACTTGCCACATATCCCCATGGTTCTGCTGAGACATGAGAACCATTGACTTCAGGTGTGTTTAAGTAGAAATAACGCATTGAGCCACCACCAAAACCATCTTTGGCATTGAAGAATGCTGTATCGCCGTCAGCGATGCCAGAAACGGTTGTTAAAACAGCGCCACCACCACCAATATTGGGGTTATTTTCATCAACGTATGGCATCGCTTTATAGCGGTCTTCAAGTCTAGGACCTGCGTATAAATCTTCAAGTGTTTTGATCTCATAATTGTCGTTTTTAATGTATTGATACATTTCGGGTAAGTAGTAAATAAAGTTAAATGGATTGAATGTTTTAGATGGTGCATAGGATTCAAGTAAGCCAATACGAATCATGGTAAGTTCGTGACCAAAGGTGATATCTTGACCGGGATAACCAATAAAATCAATGACTTGTTTCTTGTAAACGAGTTCAATGTCATCATTTCCATTAAAGGGTAGTGTATCACCTTCGAAAACAAAATCAAATTTCTCCGTTAAAGTGGTGTTGGTTGATAAACCACTACCAACTAAGAAGAAAGATTTCGCTTTGATGGTACCTACCAAATCGATGGTATAAGAAACTTCGATTGAGCCATTGGTGTAAAATTGAAATTTATAATCCTTTAAATCGATATCTTTATCGGATGGATTATAAAGTTCTAACATATTGTTTGCTTGAACGGTTGTTTCAAAAACTTTAGAAATGACAATCGGCGAATTGGTCTTACCGCAAGCAGCAAGTCCAAATCCGATGGCCATGATGAAAAATAGCATACTTAGTTTTTTCAAATGGAATCACCTCATTATAAATTTAACATATGTCAATCATTTATGCAGTAAAGATAAATGTCTTATGTTCCTGTGGATTGGTGTTGACGATTTAGTCTAATTCTTCTTAAAACATATTTGTGGAAGAAAAGAAAATACGTGATGGGTAATACAATCGCGAACTCTATGAGTACGTTTCTAACATAAATATAGTTATAACTGTTAAGCTTTTCCAGCCATGATGCGTCATAATAGATCGCAGTGTTTTGGGTCAAGTTTTCTGTGCCAAACTGCGTCACTAAGTCGAGGTTTTCTTCCGTTAGTGCTGCGATATCACGTGGTATAGATTGATCAAATATATCGCTTGGTTGATCGGTCACCAAGTTGCTGTTTGCTAAAACGACAACGGTGATTTTATCTCCAGATTGCACTTCATAAGAGAACGATAGCGTTTGAAATATGGCTTGTCCACTACTTGTCATCAGAACATCTTGGTTGATGATAATCATACGTCCTGAATTATCAAAAAGTGGGGTCATGTATTCGGTAAATAATCTTTTATCAGCATTTGAAACATCGAGGTCTCTGTCAAAGACAAGTTCTGTATAGATGATATGTTCATCATTATCATCTGTTTTAGCTAACGTATCTTTAATGTCTAAATCGGTTACTAAGATGGCGATAGCGTTCGTTGAAAGTCCTTCTTTAAACTTAACGAGTGGATAGATGGAAACGGTTAATGATGTGCTTGTTTGTTCAAATGTTTGTTGGTATAGAGGATCTTTAAGTACATAGACATCCGTACCATTATGTTCATTGGCAATCACGGTAGCAGCAATCAAAGCTTGTTTGTTTTCTTTTAATACAACTTCATTATCTTGCAAAAAATTAACTACTTTCGCAGCCTCACTAAAAGTGGCGACAACAAAAGTAATCGAACCAATAAAGATGATGTAGATGATTCGCCAAATCCATTGTGTATTCATGATGACCCGTTCCTTTAATGTGTATAGAAAACATGAGTGAAAGAGCACGGCACGGAGCCATGCTCTTTATAACATCATGTTTAAATCAAATAGATGTCAGTTTATTCAGCAGGAGCTGGAGCAACTGATGTGTGTGAACCTAAATACGTGAACGTATTGTTTGGATAAACTGTCCATTGTGTTGGATCCCAAATGGAAGTACCATAAGTTACGTTTGCATTTCTAACGAGTGTGTAGTCTAGTGTGCTACCTGTACCAACAACCCAATGTGTACCTGGATCTTCACCAATGATACCAATAACGTCAATAATAACTTCTTCTGTACCAACAATCTTGATTAATGCAATCGCATCATCACCGTTGTAGAAGGTTACGTTTGAAGAAACATCGCCTGCCGCTGTAAGCAGTGGATCAACACCAGTTGTACTTGGGTTGATGATGACGAAGACTTCGCCTGGAGCTAATGTTCCAGTTAACGTGATATTGTTGCTATAAGTAGCTGCACCATTTGAATAAAGGACAACTTTATATTGCGTTAGATCAACAGTTTGGTTCGTTGGGTTGTAGATTTCAAGAGCCTTATTATTACTTGAACCTTCAATATATTCAGAGAAGAATAACTCAGGTGTTGGTTCAGCTTTTGAAATAGATACAACAAATACCTTCGTTGCAGTTTCAGTGCCTTTTGTGAGTGTAGCTGTTAAGCTTACTTGAACTGTACCTGGTTGTGCAGGTAAAGTGATCGTTCCAGCAACTAAATCAATCAGTGCATTGTCTTCATCTTCAGCATCTGTAAATGCCCAAGAAATGGTAGATCCATTTGTACCAGCAACTGGTAATGTAATGGTTCCATCTGCATTATACGCTGTGACGATGGTTAATGCTTTTTGATCTAAAGTAACATAGTTTGCATCAGTTAAGACAGGAGCTGTACCTGCTGCAATTTGGTTACCATGTGTAATGGTTAACAATGGGTTATTGCTTGCCCAACCTAGAGCTGCGCCACTAAATGTGACATAATCGCCAACTTTAGTTGCCTTTAAGAAGTCTAGTTCAGGAAGTGTTACACGGCTATCCCACTTAAAGTTAATGGTGTTACCCGTTGTTTCATCAAGTAATGTCATTTCGATATTACTGAAGTTAGCATCTGTCCACGCAGTAATCTTCATGTTGGTTAAGTTAACACGTGTTGATTGGTATGGAAGTAATGTGGTAGCATTCCATTCAGCGACCGTTTGAAGATTAAACGCTGCGGGTAATGTTGCTTCGCCTAAATCAATAACGGTATGATTTGTAAGCTGGATAAGACCACCAAATGCACCTCTTGTACCAATTAAGTCAACGGTGTGACCAATAAGTGCTGCTAAATCAGCAACGCCGGTGCTCTTAAATACAGAGATACCACCAGTTGCATCTTGAATAGCGATGGTGTTATTTGCAATATAACCAATAACAACACCTTGGATTCTAAATGTACCGGTTGTAGCTGCTCTTACGTCTGCAATCGTTGATACTGGGTATTCACCAAGTTTGACATTAAATGTCTTAACGACTGGAGTTAACGCACCATAGGAAATGGTAGCTGTCAAGCCAACGGTTGTTTGTCTTCCAACTGGAACAGTCACTGCACCGGTTGTTAAGTTGATTAAACTGTTGTCTGCATTTTCAGCATTTGTAAATGACCATACAATCGTAGAACCATTTGCTCCGGTAGCTGGTAATGATAATGTGCCATCCGCTAACATTGCTTCTGGTAGTGAGACTGCGTTAGAGTCAATTTCTAGTTTTTGAGCATCTGTTAAAGTTGCATCAATACCTTCTGGACCACCAACGTAGTAAATTGCGAACGCTTGGTTATTTGAACGGTATGTATAGATAACAACGTCAATCGTTACGGTAATACCATTGTATAAGCGTAGCGTTGTAAAATCATTTGTACCATAATAAACCATGAATCCGCGACCTGGAGCTTCCGCAGAACCTGGAACCCAGTCTTGCGTTGTGTCATATGCTGTATCAACGATATAAGTATTATAGTTACCTGTATCGCCAGGAATCATATACACTTTACCTGTTACGGTTGCGTAAATAGGTTCCATGTTACCAGCACTTGCTGTTTTACCTGCGTATGTATGTTCATTTGCTGCGATTAACGCATCAATCTTTGTATTAACGCTTTCGATAATTTCTTTAGTTGGATACTGTGGTGTTGCTGTTGTTTGTTCAACTGCAGTCCACTTTGTAAGTTCCCAAATACCGAAATACCATTCAATAGTTGCATCAATGGTATACACTTTGCCTTTTACTAAGTTGGCTTGATTACCACTGTAAACTTGAATAATACCTGTGCCGTCATAAGCAAACGTTGTATCACCCTTAGCAAATATTGTCATATTTTGTAGGCTGACTTGGTATGTCTTAGAGTATGCAGGATCTTTAAGAGCTAAAATATCTGCTACACTGTCAATCGTGATTTCCTCAACTGTGTTTGCGACGATGGTTAGAACAACTGACCAATCTTTGGTAAGTGTCTTTTTAGCATCAAGTTCTGAAGGGATCGATAAAACAACTGATAATGTGACGTTCACATTGGGTTGACCAAATGCTGGACGGTTAACCGTAATGTTCGCAAAACCATTGTTTGCTGCACCAACAGTGACAACACCTGGGTTGCTTGATGTCCATGTAGCTGTGACGTTACCATATAATGTGGTTGGTACTTCAAATCCACCCGTAATGTTGGTTGGGTCTGCAATTAGGGCACTAAGACTGTCATACGCGCTTTGTAAATCCTCAGTAGCAGGATCTACCTTCTCTTTGCAAGAAGCGAGTAAGAAGCCGAATGCGAGAACCGCAAATAAGACTAATAATTTTCTCATTCCATTTCTCCTTTATATTTTTTTATCTCAATTATCATCAATTATCTGGTGATAAAATCATAACTCTTTTGATATTCTTGATCGATATATGCTCTAAGAGCAGCTTGATCTGTTGCATTATACGCTAAAATCTTAACTAATAATGCCCCAGCTTCAGTTCTTGTCTTAGAACTTAAATTGAAGACTGCAGATGTAAAGAAGATTTCGCCGTTATTTAAGAAGATTTCAATAGCTTCTTTAACGAGTTTATCTTGAGCTTGTTGCATCGTTGTTGGATTTTCAACAATGGATGCTACATAATTTGTCCATGCTTCTGTTTCATAAGCGGAATAGCGGATGGGTGCATATCCCGATGGAATACAGAACTCAGCTGATCTTTCTGGGGATAACATGAATTTAGCAAATAACCATGCTGCA
The DNA here is from genome assembly GCA_002418725.1 of Acholeplasmataceae bacterium UBA5769. Lineage (GTDB taxonomy): Bacteria > Bacillota_I > Bacilli_A > Acholeplasmatales > Acholeplasmataceae > Peloplasma. The sequence goes on along the minus strand of DIER01000043.1, from coordinate 62,827 downwards.
ATCATCTTTTGCTCATCTTTAGAATTGAACAAGTTAATGTTTGGTCCTTGTTGGATTTGGAAACGATGTTCCGCATCTTTTGCTGGAAGCGGTGCAACACCTGCACGGTATCCTGCGTTAAATACAGTGGTGCTTGCGCCGATGTAAGCATAACGTGTACCACCGGTAGAACCGACATACATGTATAACTTCTTGTTTGTCTTCATGATATCTGAAGTATATGCGTTACCATTTAAACTACGTGTAAGCATTAAACCTCTATCAACCTTATCCTTGAAGTATTCAACCATTTCCTTAGATTTTGCATTGTTAAGTTGAACTTCACCTTTACCGGTTTCTTCGTTATAACCAGTGTATGGTGCATCCCATTGTTTAGAAGCGGTAATGAAGAGGTTATCTTCAGAATCATAACCAAAAGGAATCGCATCTGGTTCACGAAGTTTGATATCTTCAGCAATCGCGAAAACTTCGTCCCAAGTGGTTGGTACAGCATAACCGTGTTGTTGGAAATAAGTTGCATTGTAGAAGAATGCTTCACTTGACTTCGTAAATGGTAAGGAAAGAATGGTACCTTCGTTGTCATAGCTTTGACCTTCTGCCCATAAGCCAGGTAGGAAATCTGCAATTTCTGCTTCACTGTAACCAAGGGTTGGATGGTTAATGAAGTGGTTTAATGCAAGAGGTGCTTTTGCTTGTGCATAACGAGCGATATGATCTGGATAGCTTTCAGCGATGTCTGGTGCAGTACCTGCTGGAATCGCTAGTGCGATCTTGTCAGCTAATGCGCCGTAGTCGGCTGCAGCTTTTTCCTCAATAACTGTAATGTTTGGATAGAGAACTTTAAATTCATTAATCCAACCTTGAACTAGCGCTTGGCTATCTGCACCCATTCTGTGCCAAAATTTAATGGTGATTTGTTTGGTTGTATCAAGTGCTGCTGTTTCAGGTAGTTCATACCATTCTACGAGCTTTGTACTTGCTGTACCGCTACGATCACGATTACAGGATGCGAGAAACAAGCCTGCTGTAAGAATTAAAGCAATTAGTAATATCTTTTTCATACATACTCCTTCTTATCTAAATTTTTTTATTATCCTTTAACGCCACTGCGTGAAATACCACTCATGATGTACTTTCTAAAGAAGATGAACAGCAATAAAAGCGGAACAGTCACGATGACGGTTGCAGCCATCTGATAGTTGATAAGCACACGACCTGAACCGGTATCGGCTTGGTCGGTAAATGAACTTCTCAACCAGGTTGTCACGAGTTTGAACTTTTCGTTCGCAACGATATCTGGCCAAATGTAGGCATTCCATGCCCCCATAAGCTTCAAAATGATGATGGTGACGATACTGCTCTTAGCAATCGGAACCATCACGCGCCATAAGTATTTATAATCCGCACATCCATCCACCTTCGCTGCATAATAGAGCTCGTTAGGAATTTGTTTGAATGTTTGTCTTAGTAAATAAATATGGAAAATCGAAATCAAGAACGGTATAATCATCGCAAGATAAGACCCGGAACCTGGATCGTTCACCCAACCTAAACGGGAAACCGTAATGTAGTTGGAGATAACCATCATTTCGCCTGGGATCATCATGGTCGCAAGCAAGATTGTAAAGATGAGTTCCTTACCTTTAAAGTTAAGTCTTGCAAGTGCGAAGGCAACCAAGATTGAGAAGAATGTTCCACCAATCGTTGAGAAGATTGCGACAACGCTTGTGTTTAGCAAGTATCTTGAGAAGTTAATACTGCCTTGCTGAGAAGAGGAATACAAGAACACGTTCACATAGTTTTTTGGAGAAAAAACTTTGGGGAACAAGCTCGTATTCAACGAGTTCAAAACTTCGTTACTGCTTTGAAAGGAGACGTTAAGCATCCAGTAGAAGGGCACAATAACGACAAATGCCATGATCGATAGGAATGTATAAGTTCCTAACTTACCTAGGATTTGAGCGGTCTTTTGAGCTTTAAGTGCTTTGTTTTCGCTGTATTCAGCGTACTTTAACATGTTTTGCATAGCCATCCCTCCTAGTAGTGAACTTTCTTCTTGCTGACATAAAGGTTTATGGCAGTAAAGATCATGATAATGATGAATAACATTACCGCAGCTGCGGCACCTCTCGAGTAATAGGACACATAGTTAGAGTCGAGTCCAGCTAAACCAATTTTGTCATAGACATAGGCAACAGCTGTCCAACGTTCACGGTCTAAGGTACGTCCTGTTGTACCAGCAACAGCTAACACAGATTCATAGGCCTTGAAGGCACCGATGAATGAGGTGATTAAGATGTAGCTGATGAGTGGTGATAGTAGAGGTATGGTAATGCGAGTGAGGATGCGCTTTGGTGGCGTTGCGTCAATCTTAGCAGCATCATAATATTGCTTAGAAATGTTTTGGAGACCACCGATAAAGACTAAAATCTTAAAGGGTAGTGCACTCCATGTGGTGTAAAGCAACACCACAAGCATCCAGTGTTGTCTGGTTGCGGTAACCCCAACCCAGTCAATCGATGTCTGAAAAAGGGTGTTGATTAACCCTTCCGGCATGATACCTTGGGTTAACGGGTGAGAGAACATAACGCTGAAGACCATCCCGATAGCCAGTGTGTTCGTGACATATGGCATAAAGAACACGGTTTGGAAGATTTTTTGTAATGGTTTAATCGAGTTTAACCCAACAGCAATCAATAACGCTAACACGGTTGAAATAGGCACTGAGACGAACACTAAGATCAACGTATTTAAAATCGATTGTCTGAAGATAGGGTCATTGAAAATGGTTTGATAAGCCATGAGGTCAAAGAACATACCAAAGCTATCATCCATCGCGTTATATTGTGAAAATAGTGAAATCAAAATGGTTTTGATGAGTGGATAAAACGTAAAGACTGTTAATAAAGATAGCGGAATCGCCAGGTATAACCAGGCTTTATAATCTTTTTTATACTCAAGCATTATGCAAGTCTCCGACCTGTTTCTTTATCGAAAACAAACGTTTTATGTGCTTTAAGGTTGAAACGAACGGTCTTCTGCTCAGCAAGTGATTGGTCAGCATCATGTAAGATAATTCTAAATGATGGTGTGATCGCACTTGGATGTGAAGATACGAGTGATAAATCGCGTCCAATCGTTTCAACATATTGAGAGGCTACTTCAAGAGTTCCGCTTGCACTCATTTCATAACCTTCAGGTCTAACACCGACGATAACTTCACGGTTTGCTTCTTTTTTAAGTTTATCCGATTTAAAGACAACTTGATTATTGATTAAGATTTGTGCATCTTTAAGTGTTGCATTGTATAAACCAATAGGTGGCGTTCCTAAGAACTTCGCAACGAATAAGTTTTCTGGTTGATCATAAACAAATTGTGGCGCACCTTTTTGTTGCTCTTCACCAAAGTTCATTAAGACGATTTCATCGGAAATAGACATTGCTTCTTCTTGGTCATGGGTAACGAAAATGGTGGTAATACCTGTTTCACGTTGAATACGTTTAATTTCTTCACGTGTTTGAAGACGCAGACGCGCATCAAGATTTGATAGTGGTTCATCTAAGAGTAAAACTCTTGGTTTCTTCACAAGTGCACGCGCAATCGCAACACGTTGTTGCTGACCACCAGAAAGTTGTGCTGGTTTCTTTTCTAATTGGTCTTCAATACCAACAAGTTTTGCCATTTCAACCACACGTTCTTCCATAATTCTCTTATAGTCTGCACTTTTCGCTTCAACGACTAGACGAACGCTTTCAGGTAATGATTTTTCGAACTCTTGTTTCATACGGTCCGGTTGATTGCCGTATTGCTTTTCGATTTCTTTTTTAACGATGAGTGCTTTTTCTTCAACTAAAGCATAGGATTGCTTCATTTTTGGAAGTAACTCATCTAAATTTGCAGGTTTAATAGCTTCCTTTTCTTTGACATACTCAGCTGCAAAGGAAGTTAATTGAGCATTTAATTCGTTCTTGAAACCTGCTAAACTTTGCTTAAATGCATCTTTAATAGGTTTTGCATCTTGTTGCGCTTTTTTTGCAGCAGCAAGATCTTGTTTATACTGTGCTTTCGCGTTAAATACTTGATTCGTGTGAGTTGCTTTCGCATCATTTTCTAAACGGCGATATTTGTTTTGGAGTTGATCAAGCTTATCTGCGTACTCATAATACACAGCAGCTTCTTTTGGACTCTCCGCAAAATAAGCTTTACGGTATGCTTCTTCAATAGAACGCTTCTTCAATCCCATGTTCTCCAGTGGGAATAAGATGTTTTTGCGTACCGTCATGTGAGGATAGAGTGCATAGTTTTGGAAAACAAGCCCAATTCCTCTTTTTTCAGGTGATAATTCAGTGACATCTTCATCACCGAAAAAAATCTTACCTGTGGTTGGTGCGAGCAGACCAGCGATCATGTAAAGCGTTGTTGATTTACCACAACCCGATGGTCCAAGCAAACCAATGAGCTTCCCGGATGGAATGACGACATCAAAGTCATCAACCGCTCTTGTATCTTTTCCACCTTTTTTATCATAGAAAATTTTCGTTAAATTTTCTAATCTAATTGACAATCCTTTTTGTTGCACACGTTTGTTTTCTTCCATTGTATACTCCTTTATTTCTACCAAAGCTATCTATTTTAGGGGTTATAGCTTTGTCAATTTTTTTCGTGCATATTTAACATAAAAAGACTCCTATGATGTTCTCATAAGAATTTGAGTTCAATTGGATTTAAAAAAACGCTGATCACTCTTGCCAATCCGGGATATAAACATATCTAATAAAATGATCAACATTGTCTCACCTCAACAATCCTATTATATAATAATAACCTCGAAAAAACAACGAATTATCGTCTTACATCACAATGTTTTTACACAGTTTTAGCAAAACAAATTGATGTAAGCGTTTTTAGAGGTAATTACATTATAGTATGTCAAGTGACCTTTGTCAATGAATGCATTCGATATTCTTTTCTTTTTCCTTTCTTTATAAAGAAAGAGACCCCGAAGGATCTCTTAAAATTCACAATTTTTAGGTGTTCTTGGGAAAGGAATGACATCTCTGATGTTTTCAACCCCTGTCAAATACATGATAAGTCTTTCAAAACCCATACCAAACCCTGAATGCACACATCCGCCATAACGGCGTAAATCAATGTACCATTCTAAATCTTTTTGAGGAACATGCATGTCTGTCATGCGCTTGATTAAGTAATCTAGACGCTCTTCTCTCTGAGATCCACCAACAAGTTCTCCGGATCCTGGAACTAAAAGATCCATCGCAGCTACAGTCTCGCCATCATCATTTAAACGCATGTAGAAAGCTTTGATATCTTTTGGCCAGTTTGTCACAAACACAGGAGATTTAAAATGTTTTTCTGTGAGGTATTTTTCATGTTCTGTGTTGATATCTTGGCCATGTTTTGGCAGGTTTTCAAACTTCACACCACTTGAAAGTAAAATATCAATGGCTTCCTTGTGTGTGACACGTGCAAATGGTGTGTTTAACACCCTAAGTAAACGTTCTGTTAGTCCAGGTTCAACAAATTTATCGAAGAACACCATTTCTTCAGGAAGTTTTTCGAAAACATAAGCAATTAAAAACTTAACCATGTCTTCAACGACTTCCATGTTTTTATTGAGATCAGCAAATGCCATTTCTGGTTCAATCATCCAAAACTCTGAAGCGTGTCTTAATGTATTGGAGTTTTCGGCTCTAAATGTCGGTCCAAAGGTGTAAACATTTTTGAAAGCGAGTGCAAACGTCTCTGCTTCAAGTTGACCAGTGACAGTGAGATTGGTCGCTTTGCCAAAGAAATCTTTCTTGAAATCTACAGTTTTTTCTTCAGTAAATGGTATTTTGTCGAGTGGTAATGTGGTGACACTAAACATTTGACCTGCACCTTCACCATCATTACCAGTAATGATAGGTGTATGTGTGTAAATGAAGCCACGTGATTGGAAAAACTCATGAATACCCATCGCTGCGACAGAACGCAATCTAAACACCGCATGGAAAAGATTGGTTCTCGCACGCAAGTGCGCTACCTCTCTTAAAAATTCACGTGTGTGGCGTTTAGGTTGAATGGGGTAATCTTCAGGTGAATCTCCTAAAAGTTCGATGTGTGATGCTTTAACTTCAAAAGGTTGTTTTGCATCTGGGGTTAAGATAAGTACTCCTTTGACAAGAATTGCACTCCCAACGCGAAGTTTTTGAACATCTTTAAAGTTATCTATTTTTTGTTCTTCATAAACCACTTGTAGTGTTTCAAAGAAGGTCCCATCATGAAAATTGATAAACCCAAATTCTTTTTGTGCACGATGGTTTCTAATCCACCCATAAAGTTCTAATGTAGTCCCTAATTGTTTCTCTGTTTCTCTGTAAATCTGTTTAACGGTTGTTTCCATGGATATGCCTCCTAATAATAAAAATAAAACGCCCTTAGCAAAATCTAAGGACGTAAAATATACGCGGTACCACCTTAGTTCTAGAAATCATTCTAGCCCTTTAAAACCTATAACGCGGTTAGCGGATGGTTCTACTCTTTGGTACACCAAATTTCTTCCATCTCTCCAAGTGTTCTTCGCGTTTAACATTGCATCAGGCTTCCACCATCCCTGACTCGCTAACCAATAGGTTAAACGTTACTCTCTCTTCATCGATTTCTAGTTCATTATACCCTTAATAAAGCGGATTGTCAACTTGATTCATCCACAGGTTCCATCTCGATTTCTTCAACATCATCGTCGTCAATTTCTGTAAATTTAGCTTCGGAAATGTGTTTGAATTTCTTCGAGATTTTTTCACTGGTTGTGTGGACACTATCTGCGTTTTTCGCAACGCTTTCAATCGAACGTTTGAGTTTATCCCAACGATCAACATAGCGTTTGAATTCTTCGCCAAGTTTCTTTAATTCTTCGACAATGACTTTTGCTTGTTTATCTCTTTCGAGGTTGCGAACGACCATTTGAATCATGGAGAGTGTCGACATCAATGTGGTTGGTGAAACGAGCCAAACTTTATGTTTAGCTGCATATTCGATTAATTCTTCGTGGTAAGCAGAAATTTCGGCAAAAATCGCTTCTGCAGGAACGAACATGAAGGCTTGATCGCCTGTTTCGTTAAAGATAATGTATTTGTTCTTGATGTCATCAATGTGTTTTTTGACATCTTTTTTGAAGTCTTTTGAGGCTTGTAAACGATCGGCATCACCTAAGTCACGATCCACCATGCGACGATAGTTTTCAAGTGGAAATTTCGAGTCAATCGCCACCATACCAATAGGATCTGGGGCATACACGATCGCATCTGCAATTGAACCATTAGACAGTGTCTTTTGTTTCTCATAAAGTTCGTTTGAGTCTCCTAAAACAGCGGATAGCAATTGGTAAAGTTGGACTTCACCAAAAATACCTCTTGTTTTTTGACCTTTTAAAAGGTCATTTAAAGAGATAACTTCTGTTGAAAGTGCCTCGATTTTCTTTTGAGCTTCATCGATTTTGGTTAATCTTTCAACGACATCGGTAAACGTCTTATTTGTTCTCTCAAATCCCTCTCCAAGCCTTACATCAACTTTTTCGTTGATATCTTTAAATTTCAATTCGATTTGTCGCACGATCATATCTTTAAACTCATTTAAATCTTTTTGGCTGGTTTTGCCTGTTTCATTGATCATTTGTTGCAATTGAAATCGAAATTCGCTGTATTCTTTTTGTAGGTAGACTTTAAGATCACCTTGTGCATCTTTAAACTCTGATAAATCAGGTGGTAATGGTTGATGTTTTTTTTGCGAGACGATCAAGTAAATGACCAAAAAAATTAAGACAACCAATAATCCTAAAATGACATAATCCATGGTTTACCCCTCCAAATCTTCCAAATAATAAATGTGCCAAATATCTTCAATGACTTCAACATAAAAAATCATGTAGGTATCTCTTGATAGCACCATATCGTTTACCGATGTGATGAAACGATCATCGTTAAGCGCTCTTGAATAGTTGCGTTGTTTACTTTCTTCAACCATGACACTTTGATAAGCCCTGCTCACTAAGTCTGTACAGTAATATTTATAGGTCATGTCAAGAAAAAACAGAAAGTTATAAAGACTTTGATCCAATTGATCTTCGCCATATTGGATTGCACCATCAATTTGATCTTGCGTGACACCTTTAACTCTTAACCCAATAAAATCATTGCGGTATCTGGTTCCATAATAAGGATAGCTCGAATCACTTTCCGTACGATAATTTGGATTCAACCAATAATTAGATGGTGATTTACTAACGGTCGCAGAAAAATTGTGTGGCTCATTTCCTGGATGCAAAATAAAATCTAAGATAGATTCATCGTCATCTGGAAATCCAACTGCTTCAATAAATCTATTGTCTGAAGTCTTTAGTGCGGCATGTCCTCCAAAATAATAAGAAATGAACGAATGTACAAGAGGGGTGTCTGGAAATGGTGAATCTTGTGAAACAAAAATATCACCCGATTGACCAAGGAATTTTCTTGTTTGATCGTAGAATACACTTCGTGTATCCTCTAATTCATATGATGTTTCACGTGAAACTTTATAGTATCTTCTCGTTTGAAAACGGTTGGTTGAATACTCAATGGTGACTTCTGTTTCAAAAACGGATCTTTCTTTAAAATTCGCAATCATTCGGTTGACCTGAATGTTTTCTGCAACAGCAATACCCAGTGAATAAATCATCCCCATCAGGATGAGGATGAACACTATTTTCACGCCTTTTAAAAAGCGATGTCGTCTTCTTTTTTTGGGTTTATGAACCTTTGATAAAAACATCCAATGCAAAATATCACCCGCTCTTTCCATATTATACCACGAGCATTATACGAGCGCTACGCATGTAAAGAAAAATGCCGAAGCTCGGCATTGTTTCGTTATTTCTTAGGTTTAATCACGAGTGCTCTTTGTTCGCCTTCGCCTTCAGACTCAGTGATGACATCGCGCCATTCAGCAAGTTTGGTGTGGATGATGCGGCGATCAAATGCATTCATTGGATCTAATTTCACTGCGATTCTCGTTTGTGCAACTTCCTTCGCCGTTTTTGTTGCAAGAATTTCTAACTGTTTCTTGCGGTTTTCGTGATAATTACCAATGTCAAGTGAGACAACAAGATGATCATCAACAAACAGATTTAAATAGTTTCTTAGCATAAACTGTAGCGCGAGAAGGGTTCTACCTTCTCTACCAATCAGAAGTGCATTTTCATCACTTTCGATGTGATAGTAGATTTCAGTTCCTTCATTTACAGTGCGTACTTCCATGCGTGTTTTAATGTCCATGGTTTTAAGAATGTTTTCTAAATAAACCTTACCTTCAGTTGCTAAATTAACGTTTGGTGTTGCTTCATAGAAGGTTGATGTGCCAAAGCCAAGTAAACCTTTCTTTTCTTTTAAGACGGTTAACTTGATCTTGTCGATTTGCAATTTTAACTGTTCAACAGCCAATTTTTCGGCTTCTTGCAATGATTTTGCTTCAAATTCAACTCTCTTTAAGTTCATATGATTCACCCCAAAATCTGCTTTTGCTTTAATTTTTCGTGTTTCTTCTCATTCATCTTACGATTTACTAAGGTTTGACCTAAAGAATAGATGTTCCCGAAAATCCAGTATAACGCAAGAGCGCGTGAAGAATACGATGCAAATGCCATCATAATAACCATCGCATAACTGACGTACTTCATGGTTTTTTCAGTCTGTTGTGCTTGTGGGCTTAAGTTTTGACGACCTGTATTTTTAGCATACGCTGGCTTCTTCATTGAAATCTGTTGAAGTAAGAACATGGTGCCACCAACGATTGCTGCTAAAATAAAACTAAAGATATCGAGTGTACCTGTTGTTGCAACAAACGCTAAATCTAAACCGAGGAATTTCGTGTTGCTTACACCTGCGGTGTACATACCACCCTCAAGGGTAATACGTCTGACCACGCCATACATCGCGATAAAGATTGGCATTTGTAGGAAAGGCATTAAACAACCGAACACATTGATGCCGTGTTTTTTATAAATCTGCATCATTTCCATCTGCATCATTTGCTGTGATTGCGGATCTTTTCTAGCTGCATATTTGCTTTGAACACGTTGCATATCAGGTTGTGCAAGGTTCATCTTGATCGACATATCATTGCTCTTCGCATAGATTGGCCAAGCCAATGTACGAACAACAATTGTTGTCAACAAGATACCAACTGCAAAATTGTTTCCAAACATTCCTGCAAAGAAGTTTAAGATAAACGCTACCGGGATAACTAAGATCCAATCAAAGAATGTTGCATCTTGATTTGAGATTGGACGTTCTCCACCCGCAACATAGACTTCAAAGTCTTGACTGAAATCTTGATGTGTGAAGGTGACAGTATAGCTGATTTGATCTTTAAATCCATCTTCACCCATTGGGTTATAGTCATAATCATTAAACTGGTCTTTAACATCTTCACCCTTAAGTTCTGTGACATCGCCATCTCTTTCAACGACATAAATCAACATCCCTGTAGGATTAAATGTTTTCCCTTTGTGTGAGAGAATATTGTCCTTTTGAAAACGGAATGCAATCATCACAACATCGTCAGGGTTTCCAACAATGGTTTCTGGCTTAACATAAAGTTGAAACGATGTTTCAACATCAGAAACAGTGTAAGTGTATGTTCTTACGCCATTTTCATCTGTGGACACATTGGTTGGCAGTGATCCATCATAACTGATCAAGGATGCCATACCTTTTTCGGATAATGTCCAATAAGATAGTCCATTATCTCCTTTAAATACAATACTGTTGGCTTCAGTGTGATCAAAGACAAGTTTTTCCCAAACCCCGTTTTCACCAACTGGATTGTTCGAAACGACTTTTTTAATCGGATCTGCGCCGCCACCACAGGCAACGAGACTGAAGACAAGAAGTACCATCATTAATGTAAAAATAATCTTTTTATTCATTTAGGTTCTCCATTAGCTTAGATTTTTTCAATAGAACTTGAAGTTTAGTTCTCATATCCTGATAACTTAATTGAGCTGCTGTTGGCTTAATCACGATGACAAACATTTTCGTTTTAATGATGACATCTTTTAACTCAGCAACAATCATACGAATACGCCTTTTCGCGAGGTTACGCGCTACGGCATTGCCATAGCGACGACCAATCGATAATGCGAATCGAAAGTGTGCACTCATAGGTTCATCAGCTTGATAAATGGCAAAATAACTGTCTCCTTTGACAACCTTTTGTTTGAAGATCGCATCGATTTCGCTATTCTTCTTTATGCGATATCTTTTGTTCATAGGTTTACAATCATCTTAAAAAAAGAAGGACTACTCAAAAAATAACGTGAAGTTATTATTTTAAACGAGTAATCCAAGTGTTTTTAAAATAACGATGAAGTTTATACAGTTAATGATGCGCGGCCTTTCAATCTGCGACGAGCTAGTACTTGACGACCATTTGCAGTAGCCATTCTCGCTCTAAAGCCATGGGTCTTAACGCGCTTTAGCTTACTTGGTTGATATGTTCTTTTCACAAATAAAACCACCTTTCTTGCGAAACCATGCTTTTTCATTATATAAAAAGACCCTACATTTGTCAACCATAAACTTAGCTTTTTTTTACGATTGAATCACCTGTGACCGTGAGCGTTGAATGAATGACGAAAGAATGATGTTTTTACATGATATTTTCAACTTGTCATGCTCTTTTCTATTGTGGATAACTTAACCACTTTTTTGTGGAAATGTGGATAACTGGGTAAAGTTTAAGATTGGCTTAATAAAGGCGTAAGAATTACCTGGTTTTCCACAATCTTTCCACTTATCAACAGCATACCTCTTGTTGTTTTCCACAAAAACTGTGGATATCTTTTTCGTTCATTTTTGTGTAAGTGTGATATTCTATGTTTACGATGAAATAAGGGGTTTTTATATGAATACATACGACCTGCTTTGGCAGCGCATTTTAGCAGAGCTTGAGACAACCTTTAGTGAAGATATTTTTCAAGAAGTTTTTGAGCCGCTAAAGTCCACACACAAATATGCCAATGACCACGTTTATGTGATCGTTCCAAGCGAGTTTATCAAAAATCGAATCAATCGACTTTATCTCGGTAAAATCAACACGTTAGCACAAAAATTCAATCAGGTTCCGATCCGGTTTAAGTTTGTAACTGCCTCAGAAATGATCCCTGAAGAAACGTTGATTAGCCCTGAAAGAAATTTAAGTCTAAAATATCGACCAGGAAATCTGAACGCGACGTATACGTTTGATAATTTTGTTGTTGGTAAATCTAACATGTTTGCATTCCGCATGGCCATGAAGGTTGCTGACCAACCTGGTGCTGTTGCTAACCCACTTTACATCTTTGGAGATGTTGGATTAGGAAAAACGCACTTAATGCAGGCTATCGGTAACTATATTTTAGATCAAGATATTAATAAAAAGGTTCTATATGTGAAAGCGGATGGTTTTATCGAAGATTTCGCTAACCTTCTTAAAAAAGAACGAATGGAAGATTTTAACGCAAAATACCGTGAAATTGATGTGCTCCTTGTCGATGATATCCAAATCATGGGTGGTGCGACAAAAACACAGATGGAATTCTTTAAATTGTTTGATTACCTTTATCAGGCAAACAAACAGATCGTCATCACAAGTGATAAACCAGCTTCTGAATTAAAAAATATTATGACACGTTTAACCTCACGTTTTGAAGTGGGATTAACCGTTGATATTCAAGTACCTGATTTAGAACATCGTATTGAAATCTTAAAGCGCAAGCTTGCTTCTGAATCCAGTGATATTCACGATATTCCTAATAATGTTTTAGAGTTTATTGCATCATCCTTTGTGACCAACATTAGAGAGCTCGAAGGGGCTTTAAAACGCGTCCTATTCTACTGTTTGACCAACAACCTAGATTTAACAGTTGAAAGCGTCAATGAGGCTCTGGAACCCCTTTTAAAAACGAAACGGAAAAGTGATTCTCTCAATGAAAACAACTATGATCGCATACAATCGATCGTCAGTGATTTCTATGGGATTACCTTAGAGGATTTAATCGGTAAAAAGCGCCATTCAAAATATATCTTACCTCGTCACATCGCGATGTATATTATTAAAATAAGATATAACATTCCATATAAAACGATTGGTTCTCTGTTTGGAGACCGTGATCATTCTACCGTTTTAGCAGCTTGTGAAAAGATAGATAATGATTTAAAACAAGATGCTGCATTGCGTATTGCAGTCGACACAATTCTCAAAAAAATCGACGCATTTAACAAAAAATAACTGTTTATAAAATGTTGGAAATGTGGTATAATAATAGCAGTATAAAGCCTTTATCGGATTTATCCACAAACCCACATTTGTAACAACAATAATTAAAAGATGAATATAAAAAAATAAAAGGAGCCCGCATATGATTTTCAGTATCGATCGTGACGTACTACTCAATCAACTTCTTATCGTTCAAAAAGGTCTTCCTTCAAAAACACCACTCCCTATTCTTTACGCTGTTAAATTTGAAGTGAACGAGGATCATATTCTATTAACTACAAGCAATACAGATGTTGCTATCCAAGTGTTAATCGATGATCATTCTTTAGCTATCAAACAAGGTGGTAAAGTTGCTATACCAGGAAAATACTTAATTGAAATCATGCGTAAAATCAGCTCACAAAGAGTTGAATTTGCTTTGATTGAAGATAAACTTATCGTGATTAAAGCGGATCGCTCTGAGTTTAAATTAAGACTGATGGATGTTGAAGACTATCCTGAAATTGATTTCCTTGACTTGGATGATCCTATCGTTTTAGATTCTCAATTGATTAAAACCATCATCAAAGAGACCAATTATTCCACAGCAACATCAGAAAAACGTCCTATCTTAACAGGTGTTAATTTCAAATATTTGGATAATCACTTGTATTGTGTGGCAACAGACTCTTATCGTTTATCACAAAAAAATGTGAAGTTAAGAACACACAGTAAGCAATTTGATATCGTTATTCCTAACAAGAGTTTGGATGAACTTTCAAAGATTTTGGATACTTACAACGATGATGTTGAATTATTTATCAACCCAAATAAAGTTTTATTTAGAATGAATAAGATTTTGTTTCAAACACGTTTACTTGAAGGAACTTATCCAGATACTATGCGTATCATTCCTATTGAGTTTCCTGTGATTATTCCATTTAACAAAGAAGAACTTCTTGCAGCTGTAGAACGTGTGTCTCTGCTTTCACCAAGAGATCGTGAAACGAATTATAACATCATTAAGATGAGTTTAAGACCAGACCGTGTGGTTGAAATCAGTTCAACCAATAACGAAGTTGGTGATGCACTTGAAGAAATTATTCCTTCTTCAGACGTGACAGGACCAGTCATCAAGATTGCCTTCTCTTCACGTTATTTAGTTGAAGCATTAAAATCATTTAGTTCATCAGAGATTCAAATTCAGTTTGCTGGTGAAGTGAAACCATTTGTCATTAAAGGACAACTTGATGTCGATTTACTTCATTTGATTTTACCTGTTCGAATTGACTAAAAACAACACTTAAAACATAAGAGCTACAGTTGTGGCTCTTTTTTTGTCAGAAAAGAAAATCGTTGAAATTTCCATTCTAACAACGTTTTATGAATAGGTCTAAACTAAGGATTGATAGGGTAAAAAAAAGTAGAAAAGGGATGTCTTTTTGATTATATTATGATATAATATAAAAGGATAGCAGAGGTAAAACGATGAAAAAATTTAAAATCACAACTGAATATATCACTTTAGGACAGTTGTTAAAAGCAACTGATCACATTGGTTCAGGGGGAGAAGCCAAGTTTTTTTTATTAAACAACAACGTCTTTGTCAACCAAGAAAGACGAACTGAGCGCGGTAAGAAATGTTATCCCGGAGACATCGTGACCATTGGGAAAAATGAGTATGTGATTGCAGATGATCAAAAAAATAACATTAAAGCAACTTCGTAACCACAAGTATTTAGAACTTTCATTCGATAAACCTTTTGCATATATCCAAGGGCTTAATGGTTCAGGAAAAACAAGTATATTAGAAGCTATTTATTTTTGTGCAACGACTAAGTCACATCGAACAAACGATGAAAAAGAAATGATTTCAAACGGAGAGCCATTTGCTTCTGTCAAACTATGGACTGATGATGATCGTTATGAAGTGGTTCTATCTAAAACCGGAAAACGCGCATCCATCAATGGCGTTGAAAAACGAAAGATTAGTGATTTCATCGGGCATCTTCGCATCGTGATGTTTGCTCCAGAAGATTTAGAGTTGATTCAAGGTTCACCACAAGAACGAAGACAGTTTATCGATCTTGAATGGATGCAACTCCATAAAAACTACTTGCGTCACTTAAACACATATAAGCAAGTGTTAAAACAACGAAACAGTTTATTAAAAAAATTAACATTAGAAGACGACCTAACGTTCTTGAATATTTTAGGCGAACAGCTTTATGAAGTTGGCGTTAAAATCATCGAAGAGCGAAGATTGTTTATTCAAGAGTTAAACACTTTCTACAAAGAAGCTTATCAACGGTTTTCCTCGCATCAAGTTGATTTAATCTATGAGCCTGATGTCGATGAAAAAACATTTTTAAATGCGTTAAAGAAAAACCAAAAGCAAGATATTTTATATCAAACCACACAAATAGGGCCACACAGAGATGACCTCTCCTTCCGTTTTAACGGATTTGATGCGAAGAGTTATGCATCACAAGGGGAACAACGTCTGATGGTCATAGCGGTCAAATTAGCGCTTCTGGCGCTCATAAAAAAGAAAACAAACCAACATGTAACCTTGTTGCTCGATGATGTATTAAGTGAACTTGATGAAGAAAGACAAAAACTCTTTCTAAAAGAATTGCCAAAAGAACACCAAATTATCATGAACAGCACACATCACATAGAGGGTGAACACATCCAGATGATTTATTTGAAAAAGGAGTAGAGAATATGTCCAATTATGATGCATCGAATATTCAAATCTTAGAAGGTCTAGAGGCGGTTAGAAAACGCCCTGGTATGTATATTGGTAGTACAGGAGCTCGAGGACTACACCATCTTGTATGGGAAATCGTCGATAACTCGATTGATGAAGCTTTAGGGGGATATGCGACAAACATTAAGCTAGAACTCCTCAAGGGCGAAATCATCAGAGTCACAGATGATGGTCGTGGTATTCCTGTGGATCTACATCCTAAAACACACCGTCCCGCTGTTGAGACGATTTTAACGTCGCTTCACTCTGGTGGTAAGTTTGACGGCAAGTCCTATAAAGTCTCTGGAGGTCTCCACGGCGTAGGCGCTTCTGTTGTTAATGCACTCTCAGAATGGTTTTTAGTTGAGATCCATCGTGATGATAAAGCGTATGAACAGCGTTATGAACGTGGTATACCTGTCACAGATGTTCAAGTGATTGGTAGTTCATCGCATACAGGAACGATTGTAACCTTCAAGGCAGATCATCTGGTGTTCACAGAAACAACCACTTATGATTATGAAGTGTTAAGAAATAGAATCCAACAATTAGCCTTCTTAAACAAAGGCATTAAGATTACCATCTCAGATCAACGCGGTGACCTTCCTGTTGAACACACATATCATTATGAAGGTGGTATCGTCGAATACGTAACCTTCTTAAACGTTGGTAAAGGTAAAGTCACTCAAGAAGTGATTTATATGGAAAAAGAAGTCGATGGTATTCAAATCGAAATTGCGATGCAATATAACGACTCGTACGCGACAAACCTTTATTCGTTTACCAATAACATCCCTACACATGAAGGTGGGATGCATGAAGACGGTTATAAAATGGCACTGACACGTATTTTAAACAAGTACGGCACAGAATCTGGCATGCTTAAAAAGGATGATTCCTTCTTAGGTGAAGATACACGTGAAGGGTTAACAGCCATTATCTCAGTGAAACATCCAAACCCTCAATTTGAAGGACAAACAAAAACCAAATTGGGTAATCCAGAAGTCCGTGGCATCACGTCACAAGTCTTTGGTGATGGTTTTGAGCGCTATTTATTAGAAAATCCATCCGATGCTAAGGGGATCGTTGAAAAGTGTCTCATGGCTTCACGTGCACGTATCGCTGCAAAGAAGGCAAGAGAAGCTACACGTAGAAAGTCACCTCTTGATGCACTTGGTTTTGCATCTAAACTTGCAGACTGCAGAAGTAAAGACCCTATCATCTCTGAAATCTATATCGTGGAAGGTGATTCTGCGGGCGGTTCAGCTAAGCAGGGTAGAGAGTCAGAATATCAAGCGATCCTACCACTAAGAGGTAAAGTTTTAAACGTCGAAAAAGCGAGAATTGATAAGATTTTAAGCAATAAAGAAATTTTATCACTGATCCAAGCACTTGGTACAGGTATTGGCGAAGAGTTTGATGCTGAAAAAGCACGTTATCACAAAGTGGTCATCATGACCGATGCCGATATCGATGGTGCGCATATTCGTACGCTTTTATTAACCTTCTTCTTTAGATTTATGAAGCCTTTAATCGATTTAGGTTATGTTTTCATTGCACAACCACCACTATATAAAGTTCAATCAGGGAAACGAGTTCAATACGTTTATAGCGATGAACAACTCCAAAAAGCACTTGAAGAAGTCGGTGGACGCCCAACCATTCAGCGTTACAAAGGTCTTGGGGAAATGAATCCAGAACAACTATGGGAAACCACGATGGATCCAGAAACACGCACCTTACTTCAAGTCTCTTTGAAGGATGCAATGGATGCGGATCAGGTCTTCTCCATGCTTATGGGTGAAGAAGTTGAACCAAGAAAACAATTTATTCAAGAAAACGCGATTTACGCGAACAATATTGACGCATAGAAAGGAGATATCTCATGGATAACGAACAAACATTTAATAAAGAAACGACGAAGACCACCGAAGGTTATGTCAAGGAGATCAATATTTCAAATGAGATGAAAACCTCCTTCCTTAACTATGCGATGAGCGTTATTGTCTCAAGAGCTTTACCTGACATTCGTGACGGGCTTAAGCCAGTTCAAAGACGTATTTTATATGCGATGAACGATTTGGGGATGTCTGCGGATAAACCACATAAAAAATCAGCGAGAATCGTCGGGGAAGTTATCGGTAAATATCACCCACACGGTGATTCTTCTGTGTATGATGCCATGGTTCGTATGGCACAACCCTTTAACTACCGCATGCCTTTGATTGATGGACATGGTAACTTTGGTTCTGTGGATGGTGATGGTGCTGCTGCGATGCGTTACACCGAAGCCAGAATGTCTAAAATTGCGGGAGAACTTGTCCGTGACTTAGAAAAGAATACGGTTGATTATGTCGATAACTATGATGGATCAGAGCATGAACCCTCAGTTCTACCTTCGAGATATCCTAATTTACTCGTCAACGGGTCAACCGGGATTGCTGTAGGTATGGCAACCAACATTCCACCACACAACTTAGGTGAAGTCATTGATGGACTTCTCGCTTACATGGATAATGATCAAATCACAATCGCAGAGCTTATGCAGTTTATCAAAGGTCCAGATTTCCCAACAGGTGGACAAATTCTTGGTTTATCAGGGCTGCGTCAAGCGTATGAAACAGGTCGCGGTATTATTGCAAACCGTGCTGCTGCAGAAATTGTGACACACAAAAATAAACAAGCGATTGTCATTACTGCGATTCCTTATGCAGTCAATAAAACGACACTGATTGAACGTATCGCTGACATTGCGAAAGAAAAGATTGTTGAAGGCATTACGGATCTACGCGATGAATCAAATCGTAAAGGAATGCGCATTGTGATTGAGCTTAAACGCGATGTGAATCCTCACGTGATGCTAAACAACTTGTATAAGCACACACAACTCCAACAATCCTTTGGGTTTAACATGATCTGTTTGGTTAAAGGTCAACCCCAAATGGTTAATTTGAGAGATCTGCTTAAACATTATCTTGAGCATCAAATTGAAGTCATTCAACGTCGTACGGTTTATGATCTTGAAAAAGCAGAAGCGAGACAACATATTTTAGATGGTTTAGTCATCGCACTTCACGACGTCGATCACGCTATTGAGATTATTAAACGTTCAAAAACCGGTGATGAAGCAAGAGAAGCATTAATCGCTGAGTATCAATTAACTGATATTCAAGCACGTGCAATTTTGGATATGCGTCTACAACGTTTAACCGGTATAGAAATTGAGAAAATCGAGTCAGAACTTCAAGATTTAATCATGAAGATTCAAGACTTTAAAGAAATCATAGCAAGTCAAACACGCAAGATAGAAATCATCAAACAAGAGTTAATTGAAATTAAGACAAGTTACGCAGATGAACGTGTCACTGAAATTAACCTTCATGAAGACTTAAGTATTGAAAACGAAGATTTAATTCCTGTCGAAGATGTCATCATTACGGTAACCAATAATGGCTACATCAAACGCATGAATGTTGACCACTATAAGACACAAAATCGTGGTGGTGTTGGTATGTCTGGTATCAAGGTGCATGAAGATGATTATGTCGAACATATTCGTATGACATCCACCCATGATTTCCATTTATTCTTCACCAATAAAGGTCGCGTTTATAAGATTAAGGGCTACAAAATTCCTGAAGGATCAAGACAGTCTAAAGGATTGCCTATCGTCAACCTTCTTGAATTCCAAAAAGATGAAAACCTCGCATCCTTTACCAACGTGAAGGACTTTGAAGATGATCATGCGTTCTTAACCTTCGTGACGAAGAAAGGTATTATCAAACGTACACCAATTAAAGAATATGCTAACATTCGCACAAACGGGATCAACGCGATTAACTTAAGAGAAGATGATGAACTCTTGAGTGTTGGATTAACCGATGGCACCAAAGATATCATCCTTGGCGCATCCAACGGTAAAGCCATTCGTTTTGATGAAAACGGTGCACGTGCCATGGGGCGGACGACCTCTGGTGTTCGTGGTATGGATATTGGTGAAAACGATGAAGTTGTCGGTGCAGCCATTATATCTAACAACGAAGAAGAAATTCTCATTATTACTGAAAATGGCTTTGGTAAGAGAACAAACGTTGATGAATATCGTAAACAGATTCGCGGTGGTAAAGGTGTGAAGACACTGAATGTCACCGAGAAAAACGGTAAATTATCAACGCTGAGAGTTGTTTCAGATGACCAAGATCTCATTGTCGTATCCGATAAAGGTGTCGTGATTAGAACCCACGTGGATCAAATTTCACAAACCAAGAGAGCCACACAAGGTGTACGCATTATTCGCTTACGCCCAGATCATAAAGTATCCACAATCGCGCTCGTTCCAAGACAGGAAGAAGTCGAAGAAGAGATGCTAGAAGAGAACCAATTTGTTCAAGAAACCATCAATGTCAATGAACCCAAAAAGGTGATTGAAGCGGTCGATCTTGCACCAGATGAAGTCGAGGAAGTTCAAGAAGAAAAGGTAACAACCGATTCACTGTTTGATGAATAATCCATAGATATTGCAAAGCGTACCTCCGTTGGTACGCTTTTTTTATAAGTTCTTCTACACACATATTCATCCATAATCGGTGCATCTATCCATAAAATGAGATATAATATGGAATATTGACCGAAAGGGGGAAGAGATGTGAAAGATAAAAATCAGTGGAGTGTCTATTTTATTTTTTTAAGTATGTACTTTATACTTAATATTCTAAACACCTACTGGCTAACCGTTCAAGAATTGAACAGGTACATCGCTCCCTTTAGACATACGTTTTTAGGAGAAATCAACGCGTTTTTAGGAAATTTTTCAATCCTATTCTTATTCATGATTATCGGATATATCGTGATTAAAAAGCTAAAGGCACGCATGATTTTCTTATTGGTTCTAACCTTTATTTTAAACTTCTTTATCTTTTGGATGGGCGTCTTTAATCTCTTCTTTGGAACGGCTTTTTCCATTCCAGCAAGCACTATCTTTTTAAATCCCTCTGATGGTTTCGCGATGGGTACCTTTTTAAACGCTATTCTAGAACTGGTCACGTATGCAAGAATTCTCGTTTTTCTCCCATTTATCATTCTTTTAGTCCTTTATTTACTTTCAGATCGCGAACAGCTTAAAACGATGTCTTTCAGAGTTACCATTCAAAAATATCTTTCTGCAGTCTTATTGGTAAGTGTCACCTTATTTACAGCCATCTTTTCTTACTATGAACAGTACAAGTTAACACTTCCGATCAACTCCGTAAAAAGTACATTTGCCATTCAAAATTTAGGTGTTTACCCCTATTATATTGGTGAGTTTATCGGTCAACCATTTGATTTAGATCTCGTTTCATTTTTAGAACTAGATACCGATGAAAAACTTGCGAAAGCCTATCAGGATTATAATAAGAATGTCGATTCCTATCTCAGTTATTTTGATAAGAATACCTACAGCAACCGGTTGTCCTTAACCCAAGCAGTGGCTGATCTAACCATCGATCCTACCATTTCCAATGGTGATGATCTACACGGTATTTTAAAGGGAAGAAACCTTGTTTTGGTGCACTTAGAATCGCTCAATACCTTCTTGATGGAATCAGAGATGATTTCTGAGCGTATGCCATTCTTTCAAGCACTAAAGGAACAAAGTTTCTACTTTTCAAACTTTTATAACAATGTAGGTATGGGTGTGAGTTCAGATGGTGAATTGGCAGTACTCACAGGACTATACCCCATGGGGGATCGTACGCTTTATTGGGAATACAACAAGAACCCGTATACCATCGATTCTTTAGTCTCATATTTTAATCAAGAAGGCTATTATACAGAGGCGATTCATGGCGATAAAGAAACATTTTATAACCGTGATTTGATTTACCCTGACATGTATGGATTTGACCACTTCTATTCGCTTGAAGATTTTGTAAAAGATGGTTACGTGATTTCAGAAGGGTACATGTATGATACAGTAAACCAAAAGGTGCATCACTCCCCCTGGATATCAGATTATCATTTAGCAGATTATACCTATCAACACGGGTCTTCTTTAATCAATACTTATGGCTCTATTATGCTATTTCCAATCACGATGATGCCACATACACCGTATGAGTTTGATCCAAACGGCATTCGCTATGATGTGTATCCAGAGATATCAAGACGTATCAGTCACGTGACGTTAAACTATATCAATTATGTCGATTATGTCGACGACGTTTTAAAACGTTTCTTTATCAGTGAAACTGGTCAAGACCAAACCCTAGAGAACAGCGTTTATGTCTTCTATAGTGATCACGGTTCAGGGATAAAAAACGGTGATTTAAATCTGATTTTGGGACGCGATATATCGGTTATTGAAACCCGACAGATTTTACAAAAAGTTCCAGCATGGATTTATGTTCCTGGCGATGAATATGTCAGTTATGGGGATTATATGATACGTAGAGGTCTAATGACAGGTAGCCAATCTTTGGTCAGAAGTCAAGTCGATTTATACAGAACCATCATTGAGTTGTTTGATCTTCCTGTAGGTAATGATCCCTATTATGGTGTTCATGGACTGTCAGTAGAAAAAACATACGCGATGGATAATAGACTCATGGATGTGGCAACTGATGCATACTTTTATTCGATGAGAAATCCACGTAACATCTATCCCTTTCATCAAACTGTTGATCAAAAGACATATGATTATATTTTACGTTTTAAACAACTCTCGGATATCATCGTTTCCAGAGATGATATGCAACAGATCATTAAGGAAGCTTTAGGGAAAACATATGGAACTTAAGATGCTTTTCAAAGACAAGTTGTTTTGGATGTTAGGGGTTTATGTGTTTGCAGCCTTTGGGTTTGGGTTTCGTTACATGAATGGTCTTATTCTGTTCTTAGGGTGGAACATCATTTTAGCGGGATGTGCGGCACTACTCTCTTATCTTTATGTGCATGTACGTATCACAAAAAAACCTTTGATCGTCACGCTGATGGTTCTTGGGTTTTTCATTCTCTTTTTTCCTAATACGATTTATGTTATGACTGATTTTATCCATCTTGAGAACTATAACTTTTTTATTGATTATCCTTCTGTTTATGCCTTTAAAATCATGGATTGGGTGGTTGTTTTGATGATCACTTGGGGAGCACTTCTTTCTGCAAAGTTAGGTATAACATCGCTTGAACGCATGAAACCCTATCTTTATGAACCTGTTAAGAAATATACCTATCCTTTGATGGCAATTCTATTTATCGCTTCATCTGTTGGTATTTATATAGGTAGA
The DNA here is from genome assembly GCA_002418725.1 of Acholeplasmataceae bacterium UBA5769. Classification (GTDB taxonomy): domain Bacteria; phylum Bacillota_I; class Bacilli_A; order Acholeplasmatales; family Acholeplasmataceae; genus Peloplasma. Next base: position 39,543 of record DIER01000043.1, on the reverse strand, counting down.
TTTATCCGATTAAATTCATGGGACTTCTTAAAGATTTTTCAGGTGATACCAACGCTTTTTGAGAACTTTAGTTTTTTCATAAGTTTTGTTGCTATCTATTTGGTGATTCATGTTGTTTCCTATTTTGTATTTTCAAATGCATCACATAACGGTTATAATTAATATAGAATAACATGGAGGATTTAACAATGCGTGTTTTAGTTGTTGGTGGTGCCGGTTATATCGGTTCACACACCGTATATGAGTTAATCAAAGATGGTCAAGAAGTCATTATTCTAGATAACCTTTCTTCAGGTTACATGGAACTCGTGCATCCAGAAGCCACTTTTTATGAAGGCGATATTCGCGTAAAAAGTGATGTGGAAAAAGTTTTTAATCAAGAAAAGATTGACGTTGTCATGCATTTCGCAGCCAAAATCGTCGTACCAGAATCGGTTGAACAACCCTTAGAATACTACTATAACAACGTTGAAGGGGTTCGTGTATTACTTGAAGTCATGCAAGAAAAGAACGTCAAAAAAATCGTCTTCAGTTCAACTGCAGCAGTTTATGGTGAAGCAAGTGGTGTTTGTCATGAAGATGATCCAACGGTTCCCATCAATCCTTATGGAGAAACAAAGTTGGCTACAGAAAAAATGATTAAATGGGTAGCCAATGCGCATGGATTCAATTATGTGATCTTTAGATACTTTAATGTTGCTGGAGCCGATGCATCGATGAAGATTGGGTTAATGAAAGATCAATTAACACATCTTATTCCAGTAGCTATTCAAGGCATTTTAGGTATAAGAGATCATTTAACGATTTATGGTAGCGATTATCCAACCAAAGATGGCACATGCATTAGAGACTATATTCACGTCAGTGACTTGGCATATGCACACGTACTTGGCGCACATTATCTATTTAAAGGTGGCAAATCAGAAACCATGAACTTAGGTTCTAATGCTGGATTTACAGTTAAAGAAGTTGCACAAGCCGTCAATGAAATTGCACCACTTAAAGTCGTTATGGGCGAAAGAAGAGCAGGAGATCCTGCAGAACTTATCGCATCAAACGATAAAGCAAAAAGCATCCTCGGATGGACGCCTAAATTTAAGTTAGTAGACATTGTTCGTTCAGATTATAACTACAGAAAAAAGATTTCACAAAAATAAAATAAGCCAAACGGCTTATTTTTTTCTTGAGGTTCGAATATGTTCTAGTTCTTCTTTATGAAATAAATATTTTTTTCGACAGAAATGACACTCAATTTCCGCTTCCCCGTCTTCATGGATCAAATCATGAAGTGTTTGGTCATCCAAAGCAGATAAACTTCGTGCAAATCCGTCTTTTGTACAATGACAACGATATGAAATAGGATGTTTTTCTAAGATTTGTTCTGTACCACTCGCTAAGATACTCAATATATCTTCAGGTGATTTTCCCTCTTGGATGAGCGTACTCATGGGAGCAATCCCTTGAACAATACTTTCTATTTTCTCGATGGTCTCTTCTTTCACATTAGGCATAAGTTGTAAGATATACCCTCCAGCTGCGAGCACATGTTGGTCGATATCGACTAAAACACCCACACCAACAGATGAAGGTACTTGTTCAGATAATGCGAAATAGTAGGTAAAATCATCACCGATTTCTCCTGTTTGAAGCTCTGAAGAGGAGGTGAAGTAATCTTTCATCTTAAGATCTTTTGTAACATGTAAGAATCCCTGTCCAACAGCTGCACCAACATTGAGTTTACCTTTTTTTGGACCATCTTCATACTTTAAATAGACATGAGGGTTACTGATTTCACCACGCACTTCACCTAGTGCATTCGCTTCTACAAGCATAGATCCAATCGGACCATCACCTTTAATACGAACGGTAATCGTTTCTTCTTCTTTATACATTAATCCCATCATCGCAGATACGGTTAAAGTGCGTCCGAGCGCAGCGGTCGCCGTTGGCCAGGTCTGATGGATTTTTCTCGCTTCTTCAACAAGAGCTGTTGAGGTTGCGACATAAATTCTAACCTCTTTGTTATACGCATAACTTTTGATAGCATAATCTTTCATATGATTCACTCCCTAGTGATTATTGTACCATAATTGAATCTTACTATCACTTGTGATACAATAAGTCAGGTGATAAGCATGGCCTTTAAAATTGGACAATTAAACATCGAAAATCAAATCATATTGGCGCCTATGGCTGGCGTATCCAATTCACCTTTCCGCATCCTATCAAGAAACTATGGTGCGGGTTTAGTGTTCGCTGAAATGGTTTCAGATAAAGGTCTTCTATATGAGAATGAGAAAACGAAAAAACTTTTATATATGACGGATATTGAAAAGCCTATGGCACAGCAAATCTTTGGTTCTGATTTAGAAACCATGGTGAATGCAGCCATCTATATCGATAAACACTCGAATTGTGACATCATCGACATTAACATGGGTTGTCCTGTACCTAAGGTGGCTATTAAAGCACAAGCAGGTGCATCACTTATGAAAAATCCTGATCTTATTTATGATATCGTGAGAGAGATTGTGAAAAAAGTATCTAAACCTGTGACAGTTAAAATTAGATCTGGCTGGGATCACAGTTCAGTCAATGCTGTTGAGGTTGCAAAACGTATTGAAGCAGCAGGTTCTTCTGCAATCACTGTACATGCAAGAACAAGATCTCAAGGATATAGTGGACTCGCAGATCTCGATGTCATCAAGGCCGTTAAAGAAGCTGTCAATATTCCAGTCATCGGAAATGGAGATGTGATTGATGGTCCTTCAGCTAAACGTATGCTCGATTACACAGGTTGTGATGCAGTCATGATCGGTAGAGGAGCACTAGGAAACCCATGGATATTTAGAGAAATCAATGCCTATTTAAAAGATGGTGTTCATTTACCAAGACCCACACATCAAGAAATTAAAGAGATGATGATCATGCATCTCGATTCTTTGGTAGAATTAAAAGGAGAACATACTGGTGTTCTTGAAATGAGAAGTCATGGTCCTTGGTATCTTAAGGGTATTGAACATGCATCAAGTTTAAGAAAACAACTTTCTCAAGCGAAAACAAGAAATGAATTTGTACAGTATGTGGATGATTTTTTCAAACATCATGCGTAAAAAAAACGGAAGAGTATCGAAGTGGTTGTAACGAGCTGCCCTCGAAATGCAGTTGTCCTCAAAAGGGGCACGTGGGTTCGAATCCCATCTCTTCCGCCATTCAAGTAACCGGTTTTGATGCAAATTGTGTCAAGACTTTTTTATTTCTATATGATATACTATTTAACAACTTAGATAATGTTGAATTGAATCAATTCAGTTTATATTTTGCGGATCGCAAGGGGAACAATATGAGAAAATACTATTTTTTAGTTGGTTATTGTGTCAATATTTTATTATTGATTTCACTTAACAACTATTTTTGGTTTACAATTGGTAAGTCTGGAGTATGGATTGATAATGGTGTTAGTTTATTATTTATCTTTTTAATAATTTCTTTATTTATAACAAGAACACAGTATAAGAATCAATATTTTGAGAAATCAACATCATTAAAACTTGCTTTATGGTTTGGCGTCCCCACCATCCTTTTGTTAATCATGTCTTTCATGAGTGATTTAGATACGATTAGATTTGAGCATTATTTCACTGCTGGCATGCTGGTACTGATGCTAAATTATCTATTTGCAACTTTCGCAAAGTAAAATAAACTTCAATTGAGTTGTATTTGGGAACAACAATTATTGGACTATATAAAGTATTTGCAACAGTTTTATTTGACAAATCCTCTTGTTAATCCGTTTTTATAAGGGTGCTAAAAAATTTGATAGGGTGCCAATTTGTATTAAAGTAGGTAGCATCACACATATGACTAGAATGGGCTTGATATTATAATCAGGCCTTTTTTGTACTAAATATTAGATAGAATTGATAATAAATTCAAAGATTTAGGCGGGAATGCTAATCATTTTAGACGATTATCTTGTTTTGCTGGATTAATCATCTTTGAGTATTTAATTGATCAAGTGATATAATAATAATACAGATCATTCAATTGCGTTTTTACAAAACAAAGGGGATTTAGCATGACTACTAAATTTGTGAACTATGATGCTGATAATAAAAGTGATTTTGATTTTAGGTCTATAATTAATGAAGAAATTAGCTGTTCGAATTTTGAAAATAAGACAGAAGCGATAGATTCTAGAGAATATTCATTTGACGGGTATAGAGACAGATATATTTTAGTTATTAAAGATAATGTAGTTATAGGTTATCTGATTTATGGAAACGATATATTACTTAAGAGTTCGATAATTAAACATTACTATTTTTACGAAAACTATAAAGATGACACGTATGCTAAACAAGCCATACTCGAGTTTATGAATCGTGGAAATAATTCGTCGACTTGTATCTTACATGAACCTGATTGTGATTTATTGATTCAATTAGGTTTTCAGCAATCAAGTTTAAGATATGGGGATACTTTTTTTGTGTATTTTTATGATGAAGAAATGGTTAAGATTGAAGATTACATGCGTTTCATAAAAAGAAAAAACCATGAAAGCATTGGCTCTTACTACTATAGAAAAATGAATGTAATTCAAAAACTACACTTTTCTTTGATGATGATTAGTCTATTTAGTGGTTTGTTTATTTTTGCAGGCTTAACTTATGTTTTAGAAACGATTTACTCAAGTGAGCCATTAACTAGTTTAGGGATATTTTTAGTCAGTCTAGATATACTTATTGCTATGATCAGCATTCCAAGTTTCATATTGTTGAAAAAAACAGCAAAAGAAAAAATGAAGTATGATTTAAAGGCAAGTGGTTTTAGAGTGAAGCTTGACTACAATAATATGTTTTTCTAGTAGGTAGACTGGAATTGGTTTGACTTTATAGTATAAATATAGCAGTCGTTTTTTAAAATTTCCCTTCTGATAAGTCATTTTGTTGGAGGTACTGAAATTGTATTAGTCCACAATATCTTGAATATGTATCAAATCTTTTTTATTAAGAAAGGGAGATTTGTCTTTTTCCAAAACAGAAAGGGTATGGTTAAGTCTAAAATAGCCTTTATTGAGGCTTTTTTTCTCACCATAATATCTAAAGATAACCTACGTTCTAACGATGTCGTATTTTAACTTTTTAAAAGTTTCGCCAATGGTAATGAATGCTATAATATTAATAACGAAAATGAGGACTAATAACATGCTATTAAAGTACAATAAAAAAGTATTATGGTTAACTATTTTTTCTAGAGTTATCTTATTATTGATGTTTCAATTCTTGGCATATTTAGTATTAAGTAACAAGAGCGATGGATTTAGTCAAAGTATAACGTATTGGACGTTTTATGTCACATTCACGAACATTGTCTTACTCTATTTAATGATCAAATATAGCGATCAAAACGGTTATAGGGGTATATTTAAATTTGACATGAAACATACTGTTTCTTTTCTCAAATGGTTACCTCTTTTATTTCTATCTGCAATGGGACCCAATTTATTATTATCCTTTGTTATTTATAGGGATATAGAAATTGGAGCAAAACTATTACTCTTTGATCAAGGTTTATTAATAACGATATTTAATCTTTCATTGTTTCCAATCATACAAGGGCTTACTGAAATACCTTTTTATTTTTTAGTGCTAAAACCCATCTTAAAAAATCATACAAATAAACCCATTTTTTATCTAGGTATTCCAATAATAATGTTATCATTACAGCACATTGTGATGCCTTTATATTTTGATTTAAGTTATGTACTTTATAGAGGTTTTATGTTCTTAGGTTTTTCTCTTTTTATAGGTATCATGCTTGATAGAAATCCTGGATTTATGCCATACTTTATCATCATTCATATAATGATGAATTTATCATTCATGATGATGCAGTTTGTGTGATGCTGTAAAAAGAGTGTAGAAGTACTTAATTGAATGTAATGGTTCACTCAAAACGTAACGATAGAATTGGCCTGAAAAAGTAGTCAGGCCTTTTTGCTTGAATAAAGAGGACAATTCATTCTTCAAAAGTTTATCTGAAAACGAAAATGAGTTCAACCAAATTAACGATTCTTTTAGTCGATTGAATGTGCCATCAAACGCGTCTTTATTGATGGCATTGAATCATCGCATGATATACGTTGTAATAGATATTTATTAGTATCAAATGAAAAGATTATAACCGGAGAGAAGTTAAATCAGCGTCTAAGCGGCACATGATGATCAATGAAAACACATACTATGGATACAAGTATGCACGGTATCTGTGTACTTTTATGATGACCACTATTTACAGTTTTTATTATTAATGTTTCAAATTTTTGTGAAGTGGGTTAAAATAGTTATGCTTAGGAGAAGAAATACATGAGACAAATAGACTATAATGATCTTAAGAACTACCAAGATTGCAAAGAAAAAAAGACAAGAACAGCATGTCGTGCGATTATCATTCATAACGACAAATTAGCCATGATTCAAAGCACCAAGTTTCAAGAACTGAAATTTCCAGGTGGCGGTATGGAAGATGGTGAAAACCATATGACATGCCTCATACGCGAAGTTTTAGAAGAAACAGGATTGATGATACAATCATCTTCCATATCACCATATGGACTTGTCACGGATATTAGGCGTTCTCTTTTTGAAAAAGACTTAATCTTTGAAATGAATTCATACTATTATCTAGCGGAAATGGATGATACCAGAAAAGGTGAAACCAAACTAGATACTTATGAAATGGAGTATGGTTATCAGCTTGTTTGGGTATCTATCGATGAAGCCATACTTAAAAATGACATAGCATTCGAAAAATTCAATGTTGAAGCACCATGGGTAGAAAGAGAACTCAAGGTACTTAAAATGTTGAAAGAAGAAGGTGTACTAAAATAGATGAACATTTTCGATCAGTATCAATCGTTTATTAAAAAAAACCCCAAAAAAGCATTCCACTATCGCGGTGATGTCATCAATTACCGTCTTTTAGGTACGGGTAAAAAACTGATCATCATGTTTGTAGGAAGTAGTATGTTTTCTGCTGAAGCCTATTTTAGACTTCAAGAAGAATTAGCTAAACATATGCAAGTATTAACCATCGAAGATATATCCATGAAAGTGAGTATGGAAAGAATCTCAGATAGCATTGCCTATTTGATCAAACTGCTTGAGTTCAAGAAAGCCATACTTTTAGGGATGAGTCACGGCGGAGGTCTTGCACAAGTCTTTGCACGAGATCACGCAAGTCAAACAGAAGGACTCATTTTATATAATACGCTCACGAAACCTAAAGTCCATAACGATATTTCTGAAGAGGTTATCAGTGGTGTTCTACATACCATTGGTGAACTCAAAGAACTTAGAAAAATCATGCCACTAAGCACCATCAAAAAAGCATTGCTTGATCAAATCAAGCAGGTGATTGATGATGAAAATGCAGTTGACTTATTTGAACTTTTAGTAAGTAAATACAGCGAAAATGATGAAAGACAGCAGATGGAGATTATCAAAGATTTACTCACTAACTACGCTTTTGAAAAGAGTGATTTCAAATATTTAAACTACCGCTCTCTTGTCTTTTATGGTTATGATGAAGATCCTCTTGGAGGAACGAACCTCATTGAAATCTTGGTTGATTTAATGACTAACCCAACGTTGCGTTTTATTGAAACAGATCGTTTCGAACTCATCATCAATCCGCAACCCATGGTTTCTTCAATTCTTGAATTCCTTAAAATAAACGAACAAAAAAGCGCTTTATGAAGCGCTTTTACTTATGATGTAGGATCCATATAGAATGGCTTGATCAGGTGTCAAGATGGTTTTAACGTAGGTTCCATCTTCTTCATATCTCGTTTCAAGAATGGTATTGTTTTCTTTGAGTTGATTGTAGATATGCCCCTGATGAAACGGAATCTTAAGCAGATAAATTAAACTGGTTTTATAAATGTGTCCATAAATTGCGTTGATAACCTCATCAATGTTTTCACCTGTTCTATTGGAGACAAAGATGTAGTCTTCATGAATGGGTGGTGTAGTCAAAGCAATCTCTTTTTTAGTTAATACAAGTAAGCGTTCGATATGGTCTGCACCAATGGATTTTAGAACGTCTCTTGTGGTGTCAATTTGTCGATGATTGAAGTAAGCACCATCCACGATATGAAGTAATAAATCAGCTTGTATGACATCGCTTAATGTGGATTCAAAACTTCGAATAAGTTCATGGGGAAGTTTGGATACAAAACCTACCGTATCAATTAAGATAAAAGGCGGATGATTGTCTTTTTGTAAACGTTTAGCCTTCGTATCTAGGGTAGCGAAAAGCATATCTTTTTCAAGTACAGGATCAGAATCATGATTGAGTCTTGAGGATAAAGAATTCATGATCGATGATTTACCAGCGTTCGTATAACCTACTAAGGCAACCACGGGGATACGATTCTTTTGTCTTTGTTTTCTAGAAATGTTTTTCTCTTCTTTAATCTTTTCAAGTTCTCTTTTGATAAAGGTGATTTCATTCGATAATCTTCTTCGATCAAGTTCTAGTTTGGTTTCACCAGGACCCTTGGCATTATAGGAACCACCACCCTGTCGGGACAAGGAGTTACTCATACCAACTAGTCTTGGGAGTAAGTACATTTTTTGAGCTAGTGAAACTTCTAAGACAGCTTCCTTTGATTGTGCTCTTTCAGCGAAGATGGATAGAATTAAGAAACTGCGATCGATGACTTGAACATCTAAATCTTTTTCCAAGTTTTTAAGTTGGGCAGGAGATAACGTATCATCAAAAATAACGAGATTGATATCTAAGACTGAAATCATGGTTTTAACTTCAGCAACTTTACCGCTACCAATGTATGTTCTAGGGGTAATTTCTTTTGCGTTTTGGATAACTTTATCCTTTGTTTTAATATTGAGTGCGAGCGCTAAATGCTCGAGCTCAATGAGTGAGTCCATCGTTTCTTCGTACGATGTTTTGTAGGCTAAGCCTATGAGTAATGCTTGATCCATATATACCTCTTTCTTTTTGTTAAGTTGCATACGTGATGCAAATCTAAACGTACAGTTGTGAATAACTCACAACGAAGAAAGCCTAGGATCAAGGAAAATAGACGTCTTTTAGATGGATAAAAACGTGTCGTCCATGACCTAAGGCGATTTAGCGGTTTCCGCTATAAGATAATGTAGTTGACATGTCGATACCTCCTCAAGTCGGTGAAACATCACCATAACCATTATAGTAGGTTTTATAAAGATGTGCAATTGACTTCGATAATTTCACCCGTATACACGCGATGATTATGTTATAATGAATATAGTAAAAAGGAAGTGATGTTATGTTGTTCGGGGTTCCGATTTGGAAAGTGATCGTCGACGCTTATTTTGTATGGGTTCTCGTCGTTTTCCTCGTTAAATTTTTAGTATCTAACAAACGCATGCTATCGATTGCATCGTCTTTCTTATTGATTTATATCCTGGCTTTGGTTGCCAATTTTTTCGATTTGTTAATCAGTGCAAAGGTCCTTGCCTACTTAGCGGAATGGTTACCTATTTTGATGATTGTCATCATGGCTCCAGATATCCGGCGTTCGCTTGAGTTCGCTTGGAAAGCTGATTCAAGAAATGAAAATGTTGTCATGGGAAGTGAACGTACAAAGCACGCGATTGTAGATGCGGCGATGTATCTTGCGTCTGAGCAAATTGGTGCGCTGATGACCATTGAAAAACATAACACACTTGATCAATACGCAGAACGAGCAATCATGATGAACAGTGAAGTATCGAAAGAAGTGCTCATCAATATCTTTACCCCTAATACACCACTGCACGATGGTGCTGTGATTATTCGCGGAGATACGATTTTGTGCGCTGGTGCTTATTTTGTTTTATCAGACAACACTAACTTTGAAAAAACAACAGGTTCAAGACATCGCGCTGGTTTAGGTATCAGTGAAATAACCGATAGTTTAACCATTATCGTTTCCGAAGAAACAGGTAATGTTTCGATTGCTGTTGAGGGTATCATGCTTAAAATTAATGATCGCGACAAGTTGATGGAGTACATCAACATGTTCATGAAGTGAGGATGATTCTATGAAAACATTGAAGAAAATTCTAACGCTTCTTTTTGAACCACTCAAAGCTTTTGCAAATCGCAATTTAGCTGAAAAAACATCAGCGTTCTTTTATAAAAATAAATGGATGATTTATGTGGTTTCCTTTATCATTACAATGCTTGTTTTAGTGATTACATACGTCCTTAGCATCTCATGGTGATTTTATGTTACAGCATCCGATTTATCCTCTGATTATCACAGTGTTCACTTTGTTCATGGTGATCATTCAGAGTATCCAATCCGAAAAAGTTTTAAAAAACCGGTTAGTCATCGGTTTTTTCAACGTTGCTATCGCTGTCATGGTTTTGGTACTTTATGCATCCACCGTTTTAGGCAATCCACTTTATGAAGAAATCTATATTGGTTACAATTTCTTCGTCTATGCTTTCTTTGTATTAATCCTTTATTCAACATTTAAGACAGCCATTTTGAAAGCTAATCATTACCAGCTATTTGTTAAATCGATCAAGAACTCGAGATGGAACACGTATTATGTTGTTGATGGGAAAGAACGCATCAAAGATATGTCATCAAGCCTACTCAAAGAAATTGGAATGGATAAAGATGAAGTTATCGGAAAGAAACTTTTCAATGTTTTAAATAAAACCATTCGCTTTCAAAAACTAAACACACAAGAAGTCAACAATAGACAGCTTGAAAGTTACTATCTTGGATACAAGGAAAGAGCTAAACAAGGTGATTCTGAGGTTGAAGAGTTAACCTTCTTGAACGTCGATGGAAATCCTGTCATCCTCCATATGGTGATGCAACCGGTCTATGCTTTAGGCAAATATAAGGGCCGTATTTGTGTGGGTGAAAAGAAATCCAACTTTGATATGCTTGCTGTCGAAAAGGAATTACAAGACAGGAATCTAGAACTTGAAAGCATTCGCCATAAATTTATTGCAACCCTAGAAATATCTGAAGAGGGACTATTCTACATCGATTTAGATGAGCGCATTATATGGGCATCAGATAAGTTGGTTGAGTTTTTAAATTTACCAGGGAACACCATTGATCTCACCGATTTTAGACGTATGATTGAACCAGAAGATTTAAAGAAGTATTTGGCTTTATTAGGAGATTTAACGATTAACAAAAAACAATACGCTACCTCTTATCGTATCATGGTGAATGGACGTTATCTCTGGTTTAAAGAAAAAGGAAAGCGTCTTTTCGAAGATACACATCAAGCAGTGATTATGGGTACCTTAAACCCGATGAAAACGAAACATTATTTAGCTAGCAATATCGATGAACTTGATCGATTAAAAGATCAAAATGATTTGATGGTTTCGATGAATAAATTATTTAGAGATAACCGCTATTTCCAATTGATTGTTTTTAAATTAAAAAACATGCCAAAGATTAATGAAACCCATGGTCGTGAAGTTGGAAACATGCTGATGGCTGAATATATTAAGAAAATGAGAACGTCATTTGTGACTGAAAGTGGCGATATTTTTAGAATGTCCGGTATTGAATTTGCAGTCACCATTACAGATCCTAGAAAGATTGATATTTTACAAAATGGTATCAAGTCGAATAAGACATTTTTAAACCTTGCGATGCAATATGGTTCACTCTCTGTTGAACTTGAAGTGTTTGCTGGTATCGCGATTGGTGGTAGTGATGCACACGATGAACATCAACTTTATCAAGCAGCTTTTCAAGCATTAAAGATTGCTGAAAACCCACAATTTTCTGCACACGGTTGTTACTATAAGGATATCGTGTCATGACCAAAAGTGAACTTAGAAAAGACATGATGATGAAGCGATCTGCCATGACGTCTGAGGAAGTCATGGAACGCTCACTTAAAATCATTTATCGCATCAAACAAGATTTACGTTACCAACAAGCAAAAGTTATCGCCCTCTTCTATCCCATGGGACATGAAGTAAATTTACTATCACTTCTCGACGATCAGACCAAAGAGTTTCGCTTTCCAAGAGTAGAAAAAGATGGGATACATTTCTATACATATCATAAGAACATTGCTTTTGTTCGTTCTTCTTTTGGTGTCATGGAACCTCCTAAAGGTGTTTATCAAGATGAAGGTATAGACTATATGATTGCACCCGCATTAGCCATTTCAAATGATCTTTACCGTTTGGGTTATGGTAAAGGTTATTATGACCAATTTTTAATAAAATCAAGACCTAACGTTGTCGTTGGTGTCATCTTCTCGTTTCAACGTTTAGAAGATGTTCCGCATGATGACTACGATCAAAAACTTGATGACATCATTGAGGGATAAGACATGAATACAGCACTTATTGTAGCTGCTGGCGCTAGCACGCGAGCAAAACTAAATCAATCAAAAGTATTATATGAAATCAATCAAAAACCTCTGTTCATGTACAGCGTGGAAACATTTAAATCCATGGGACATGACATTGTATTGGTTGTTTCAAGAGATGATCTCAATCATGTTCGAAAATATGTTACAGAGGATATTAAACTTGTCATTGGTGGAAAAACGAGGAGTGAATCTGTAATGAATGGATTAAAAGAGGTGGAAACACCTTATGTCTTTATTCACGATGCAGCAAGACCTTTGATATCTAAGGATGCGATTTTATCGATAGAAAAAGCCTTAGAATACCATGATGCAGTGTTGCTCGTTGAGAAAATGACTTCAGCACTAAAACAAAACACACCCAATGGTATTCAATCGTTGGACCGTGAGTCGTATGTACTTGCACAAACCCCACAAGCTTTTTTAACCGAAAAAATTAGGTTCGCCTATATCAGAAATCATGTACCTTATGATGACGATATCGCACTTTATCAAGCGTTTTATCCAGAAGAAAAAATACATACTGTCATTAATGAAGAACCCAACTTAAAGGTGACATACCAAGAAGATTTAGCCTATGTGAAGGCAGTTTTAAAAGAAAGGGATGAACATATGCGCATTGGTCATAGTTTTGATATACACCAACTCGTCGAAGGTCGTTCGTTATGGCTTGGTGGTATTGAAATCCCATTTGAAAAAGGTTTATTGGGTCACAGTGATGCTGATGTCTTACTTCATGCGATTAGTGAAGCTATCTTGGGTGCACTAGCCCTGGGCGATTTGGGCACTCATTTTCCGGACACGGACCCCAAGTATAAAGGTATTGATTCAAAATTGATCTTAAAAGAAGTTCACGATGCGATGCATCATCGAGGTTATCAGATTGGTAACATTGATGCAACCGTCTTCGCTGAGGTTCCTAAGTTAAACCCCCATATGTTAAAGATAAGAGAAAGTATAGCGAGACTTCTATCGATTCCTTTGGATTTGGTGAGCGTTAAAGCGACCACCTATGAAAAAATGGATGCCATCGGTGAACAAAAAGCGATGGCAGCAGAAGCTGTTGTCTTGTTAAAGAAGGTGTAAGTATGATTATAGATACAGAGTTTGGACAGTTCGAACTGATTAAAAACCACAGAGAAGCATTTGATTTATTAAAGTTTACCGAAAGATATGTGGATGTTGCATTTGATCGCTATACCTACCTTGTGGGTGATATGAGCAGCGGTATCTTACGTATCAAAGGATTTAATTCTGATCCTAAAAGTCCAAACGGATACAAACGTATTCCAGACTATTTAAATGAATCTTGCAGCATGAATTGTGCACATTTTGTGTTAAAACGTGTTAAACAGACATCTGAATAAGGATATCATTTGAACAATTAAGTCTCATGCGTTATACTTAAGATGGTAAGAAGGATAGGTGAGAAGTATGGATCAAACAAAAGAACAAGTATTAGCTCTCATTACGAAAGTTAGACCTTACCTTCAACGCGACGGTGGCGATATCGAAGTTATCAACGTTGAGGACGGTATTGTTTATGTAAAAATGCTAGGTGCGTGCGATGGTTGTATGGCGCTTGATGTGACCTTGAAACAAGGCATTGAGACCATGTTACTTGAAAATGTTCCTGGTGTGATTGCTGTTGTAACTGTGGACTAACAAGAGGGGAAAACATTCCCTTCTTTTTTTCATCTCGTGGATTAAAAAAAGAAATCAAGGGTGCCAAATCATTCAGTTATTTGGTATAATCACGATAGGAAATATCATTATATGAAGACTTTTATTAAAAATAAAAAAAGGTGGTCATCTTATGGAAAGAAAAATTGGACTCGTTGTTGATTCAACATTTGGTTTAAGCCAAGCATTTGTCAAGGAACATCATATTACAGTTGTTCCACTCAAGGTTTTAATCGATGATAAGGAGTATATTGACGGAGAAATCAACCCAGATGTTGTTGTTGATGCGCTTCAGCAAGGAAAACACGTGAAGACATCTCAACCAACCCCGGAATTATTCATGCAAGCCTATGAAGAACAATTAAAACACTATCCACAAGTTCTCTGTATGACACTTTCAAAAACGTTATCAGGAACCATCAACAGTGCAACGCTCGCACAAACCATCATGGAAAATCAAAACATTTATGTCGTTGACACAGAGTCGACCATTAACGGAGGACTCTATCTTGCAGAAATGATGATTAACTATCTTAATGAAGGACATAACATCACTGATGCTTTAAGTTATCTCGAAGAATTAAAAGATAAAGGATCTTTGATCTTTACAGTAGACAACCTTCAAACCTTGGTGAAAAATGGACGTATTGGTAAAGTTCAAGCCATCATTGGTAACGTTTTAAAGATTAAACCGATCCTACGTTTTAGACGTGGTGTTCTTGACCTTGAACACAAGGTTAGAAGTTTTAAAAATGTCATACTTTATCTGTCAGATGAAGTGAAAAAGATGATGAATTACGGGAAAGTTGCTGTTTATATCGCATTTGTTGATCGCAGTGTCGAAGCCAAAGAACTCGAACATGAACTGTTCCAATTAGGTGAACAAGTTCGCGTTAAGATTACAGGCGTCATCAGTCCTGTGGTCTCCGCTCATGTTGGTTTAGGTGGATTAGGAATCTATTTAACAAACGAATAACGAGCCACGCTCGTTTTTCTTTTGGATAGATGTTAAAACCTAAAATATGATATAATACTTTCGAGGTTTTGGATATGAAAATTAACGATCAAATTGTCTGTAAAATCACAGGAATTCAATCTTATGGCGTTTTCGTCACGTATGAAGATTACACCGGTCTTATTCATATCTCTGAAGTATCTGATCAATTCGTTTCTTCGATAGAAGAGATCATGTGCGTAGGAGATGAAGTTGAGGTCGTTGTTTTAGATATCGATGAAGATCAAAAAAGGTTAAAACTGTCCTATAAGCAAGCACATCCGATTCATCCAAGAATCCAAAAAATGGTTAAAATCAAAATTGGATTTCACTCATTAGCAAAAGCATTACCCCATTGGGTTGAAAAAGCAAAACAAAGAATAGAGGAAAAGAAATAATGTCACACATTCAATTAAACATTGACGACGTGCGTTCGTTTTTGAATGAACAGCCAGAGTCACTTCAAAAACAAGTGAAAGTACTGCACAAAATGATTCATGAAAAAACAGGCAAGGGAAACGATTATTTAGGGTGGCTTGACCTACCTAAAACGTATGATAAAGAAGAATATGCACGTATTTTACAAGCAGCTAAGCGTATTAGAAAGCAAAGCCAAGTATTGGTTGTTATTGGTATTGGTGGTTCTTATTTAGGAGCTAAGGCGGGTTTAGAATTTTTAAATGTACCTTTTAAAAAGAATAAGTTAGAAATCGTCTTTGCTGGACATCACATGTCAGGCTCTTACTTAAACGAACTTGTCCAGTATTTACAAAACAAGCGCTTTTCTATCAACGTCATTTCTAAATCAGGAACGACGACAGAACCTGCGATTGCCTTCCGCGTGTTAAAGAATCTACTTGAACAAAAAGTAGGTAAAGAGGAAGCAAAGAACCGCATTTACGCAACCACAGACCGCAAGCGTGGTGCACTTTATACCGTCAGTAAAGAAAACGTCTACGAGATGTTTGTCATTCCTGACGATGTAGGCGGTAGATTCTCTGTGTTAACCGCAGTGGGTCTGTTACCACTAGAAGCTGTAGGCATTAAGACCAAAGATATCTTAAAAGGTGCTAAGGATGCATACCAACAATTTAAGAAAACAGACTTAAATGAAAATGAAGCGTATTTATATGCTGCAACCCGTTATCTTTTATACACATCAGGTAAAAAAGTTGAAATGCTTGTGGGTTATGAACCTAATCTTTTATTTTTAAACGAATGGTGGAAACAACTTTTTGGAGAATCTGAAGGAAAAGATAACAAAGGTCTTTTTGTAGCATCTGCAGGATTCTCAACAGATCTTCATTCACTTGGACAGTACATTCAAGAAGGGGAAAGACATTTGTTTGAAACCGTCATTAAAGTGAGCACATCCGCAACGGATGTCCTCATTCCTAAAGAAGATCAAGATTTAGATGAACTCAACTATTTAAGTGGAAAACCACTCTCATACGTCAATGAACAAGCACTCAAAGGAACGATGATGGCACATAAGGATGGGGGCGTACCCAACCTCTTGTTAACAATTCCTACTATGGATGCTTACACATTCGGTTATCTCGTCTATTTCTTTGAAAAAGCATGTGCCATGAGTGCATATTTGATTGATGTCAATCCATTTAATCAGCCTGGAGTTGAAGCATATAAGAAAAATATGTTTGCATTGTTAGGTAAAAAAGGATACGAACACATTTTAAAGTAGGGAACATATGAAAGTTAAAGTTAGCTATTCTGAAAGTGAAACCGAGGCTCTAGGCTATGAGCTCGGTTTACTTTTGAAGGATGAACAAAAGGTCGTCATTTTATTAGATGGTGATCTCGGTTCGGGGAAAACGACCTTAACCAAGGGACTTGCTAGAGCCTTAGGTATTAAGGATGTTGTCAATTCACCGACGTTCACCTTGATGAAAAAATACAAATCGAAAGACAGATTAAAAACACTGTATCACCTTGACCTTTATCGGCTTGAAGGTGTCGGCAGTGATTTTGATCTTGAAGAGTACATTGATGGTATGGGTATGATTGTTGTGGAGTGGCCTTTTCAGGTTGAAGATTTACTTCCGAAAGATTATTTACTCATTAAGATTCATAAATTATCAGATACCATGAGAGAGTTTACCATGACCTGTGTGGGAGTGCCTTGTAAACGTGCGGTGCAATACATATGAGAACTTTATTTTTTGACGTGTCAACCAATGTCATGTACGTTGGTTTGGCTAAAGATGATATTTTAATCGATTATAGCATTCGCATCGCAAGCAGAGATCATGCGAAGTATTTGGTTGATCGTATCGACCAAATTTTAAAACGCAACAAACTTACTTTGGATAAAATTGATGAAATGATCATCGGTTATGGACCAGGTTCATACACAGGCATTCGTATCGCTGTGGTTGTAGGTAAGATGCTCGCCTATGCGAAACATGTAAAACTGAGAGTTATCAGTTCACTCTTTTTCATGACTTCAGGTTATGAGGGGAAAGTAGCTGCACTTATTGATGCCAGAAGAGGATTTGTTTTTTCGGGTATTTATGAACACGGGAATATCCTTTTAGAAGATGGATATCGAAAACTATCTGAGCTTCAAGAAAATCCACTTTACCTAAAAGCACAAACCGTTTTTATTGATGACCGTAGTTACATGGTCAATCCCAAAATTTTACGCGAGAAGAGTCTTTTGGTGAAGGATATACACGCTCTTGAACCACAGTACTTAAGACGAACGGAAGCAGAAACCAATGCAGATCAGAAAAGCTGAACTTAAGGATATTCCTGAGATTGTATCTCTTGAAGAACTTGTGTTTAAGGAATCACTCGGTGAATCCTTTTTGTATGATGAAATGAGTCTTAACCCATTTTCGAAAATGTTTGTGATTGAAGATGAGTTTGGGTTTATCGGTTATATTGGGTTAAGGGTTGACGATCAAGCAGAACTCATGAACTTCGCGATTAAACCTTCGAAACAACATCAAGGTTATGGTCAAGCATTGCTCAACTATGTTTTAGAATTGTTAAGGGTAGAAGGAGTTTTACTTTTATCTTTAGAGGTTAGAGAAAGTAATATCAAAGCAAGATCTTTTTATGAGAAGATGGGCTTTAGAAAGTCACATCTAAGAAAAGATTATTATCCAACAGAAGACGCTATTGTTTATATAAAGGAGGTGAACGCATGATTATTTTATCGGTTGAATCGTCTTGTGATGAAAGCAGTGTAGCAATTGTCAAAGATGGCAAAGAAGTCTTATCACATATCGTTTTGTCACAAATTGATATCCATCAAGTCTTTGGTGGTGTCGTACCTGAAATTGCATCGCGTAACCATGTTGTTCACATGACACGTATCTTTGAAGAAGCGCTTCATCAAGCCCATATCAAGCCTAGTGATTTAGATTTGGTTGCTGTGACAAAAGGTCCAGGTTTGATTGGTTCTCTCTTGGTAGGGATCAATGCTGCAACCGCATTTGCGTATGCACATGGACTTCCACTGATGGGAGTTAATCACCTTCATGGTCATATTTATGCAGCAGGTATTGAACATGAAATGAAGTTTCCTGCGTTAGCTTTATTGATTTCTGGTGGTCATACCGAACTGATCTATATGAAAGAACATATGTCTTTTGAACTTTTAGGCACGACACAAGATGATGCTGTGGGTGAAGCTTATGATAAAGTAGCACGCACACTGGGTCTAAGCTATCCGGGAGGACCTATTGTTGATAAACTGGCATTTGAAGGTCAAGATACCTACCGTTTACCTCGTCCTTATTTGGATCGCAAAGAATATCATTTCAGTTTTTCTGGATTAAAGAGTGCAGTTATTAACTTAGTTCATAATGCAGAACAACGAGGTGAAGTCATCGATATTCCTAACATGTGTGCCTCTTTTCAAGCATCGGTGTTAGATGTGATTATCGATAAAACAAAACTTGCTGCAGAGCACTATCAAGTCAAACAAATCATTGTAGCAGGTGGTGTTGCAGCTAACAAAGGACTAAGAAAACGTATATTTAATGAAATACCTAGCAAAGAGATTATTTTTCCAAGCATGACATATTGCACCGATAATGCAGCCATGATTGGTGCGGCTGCATATTATCAATATCAAAAGTTTGGTGCTCTACCAAACTATCTATTAGGTGGAGAATCCACGTTATCTGTTGAAGATGTTGGCGAATAGCAAACATCTTTTCTTTTTCATCGACCCTTGATTTTCGCATTGTTACGCATTATTCATCAACCCTCATTTCTTTCAATGTTCTTTCGAATCGTCATGCAAATATATTGTATTTTTAGATAAATGGTATTATGATATACTTAATCAAAGGAGTGATGCTCATGAAGTTTTTATTTAAGCTCATTGTCTTACCTATTTTGTCGATCGTAGCCATTCCGCTTATTCTTCTCGCACTTTTATATAAGCCTGTGGAAATTCCTACAGCTGATTTTAGTGATGTTCAAGCCGTATCGTTAACCGAAATGATTCAAGAAGACGTTGATAGTTTTCTACTTTCAAACAATTCAACTTCAACGATTGGATTATCTTTAGCACAAACCGATGCGAATGCACTTATTTTGAATCAGATGCGCACCATTAATGAAAATTACTTGATTTCAACAGCAAGTGATGATGATAAAAATTATGTCATTAAAGAAGATTTTTTCGGATATCAAGGTTCATGGATCCGATTTAAAGATGATGTGATTGAAATCGAATCCGGTGCACATGTTTTCGTTTCTTCTTTTACCTATAAAACGAGATTACTGATCGCTTTTAAGATTACGGCAGATACCGATGAAGTGGTTCTTACGTTAGATAAACTGACCATAGGTAACCTTCCTTTAGCATGGACATTTAGTGTTGCTTCTTGGATTACTGAAAAAGTTGCAGGCGAATCGATTAAAGATTTAATTGATGGTCAATTGGGTGGTCTCGCAACCTTTGATGCAACTAAACGCGAAATACGAATGAGTGTGGATTCAGTCATTGAAAAGACGATTGAAGAAGAACAACAACGTGCGATGATCCGCTCACTGTTAGCATTCATTAAAGAAAACGAGTTACTTGATATTGGATTCGAAGATGGTTCATTTGATGTTGATTTGGCATTAGGTAAAACCAAAGATGCAACCGCACCTTTCGTTTTACAAGAATCACAGAAGATTTTAAATGATGCACACCTTCAATCCATTTTAGCGTCAAAAGCGAGTGCGATGATTTTCTCAACACTTGGTGGAGAAAATCCAACGCCCTTTATTGAACTTGATGCACTGACGTTAAACCGCATGTTTGAATATTTCATGCGAGAAAATCAGACCGTTCCTGGTGCACTGATTCAGACGCAGTTGTTTGAAAAATACACGATGACAGCTTACGTACCATACATCACGATGAGTGGTGATTTCGTTGTGAACATACCGTTGACTATCACAGATACCACGGATCCAATTAAAATATTCCAAACCATCATTAAAATCGATGCGACGCCTGAAGTATCAGGTTCTGATTTACGTATCGTTTTAAATGAACTAAATGCAGGTGAAGTCACCTTAAGTGATGAACATATCGCTAATGTACTAACGATGTTAGGCAATAACGACATTATTGAAGATGGTGCCTTTGTCATTAAAGATTTCGATCAACAAATGAATGCTGCAGGTATGGGTATTCAATCGGTCGCGCTTGTTAACAATAAACTTCGTATTTATGTTTCACTAAGCGAATCTATTCCGCTACAAGATATTCAAAACGCTGTACAAGATGTTTTAAATCAAGTATCAGGAAACCCCAATTACTCACCAGAGTTAAATGATGCGATTAATGATTTGCTTACTCAAGTTGCAGACCCTGAGGGAGATCCACAAGCTGCAGTTGAACAGCTGATGGAAGTCATGGAAGGACTCACTGATGAAGAGCAACAAGAACTCTTTGATGATTTAGTGGCTGCTTTTGCATCAACTGATGTTGATTACGAAGATCTCTTTGGACTCATACCTTAAGTAAGGATTAAATATGTAAACACCTTCATCTCAGTTATGGAGGTGTTTTTTGTTATATAAACTTGTAGTTTATACCGTTTTATCATATAATGAATAAGACAATGAGGTGACTTATCTATGGAAAAAATTTCCAACTTTATTACAACCATCATTGAATCCGATTTAGAATCGGGTAAACATGATGAAATCGTTACGCGCTTTCCCCCTGAACCGAATGGGTTTTTACACATTGGCCACGCACGCGCCATCATCACTGATTTTGAAAGTGCGAGACAATATCAGGGCTATACCAATTTAAGATATGATGATACCAATCCATCTAAGGAAGATGATGTGTATGTTAAAGCAATTTTGGATGATATTCGCTGGTTAGGTTATGAACCGAAAAACATTTATTTTGCGAGCGATTATTTTGAAGAAATGTATGAAAGAGCTGTTCTTTTAATTAAAAAAGGTTTAGCTTATGTCGATCATTCAACACCAGAAGAAATGGCTAAGGATCGTGGCAATATTCAAACACCGGGTGTTGAATCACGTTATCGTAACCGTTCTGTTGAAGAAAATTTAAGACTTTTCCAAGAGATGAGAGAAGGTAAGTTCAAGGAAGGCGAATGTGTCTTGCGAGCGAAAATTGACATGACATCGCCAAACATGAACATGCGTGATCCAGCACTTTATCGTATCAGTTATGCCGAGCACCACAACACAGGTAAAGCATGGTGCATCTATCCGATGTATGACTATGCACACCCTATCGAAGATGCGATTGAAGGCATTACGCATTCGTTATGTTCTTTAGAATTTGAAGATCACCGCCCACTCTATGATTGGGTTGTTCGTGAAACAGAAATGCCTAAAGTACCAAGACAAATTGAGTTCGGTCGTCTGTCGATTGAAAATACGGTGATGAGTAAACGTTTCTTACGAGCACTCGTTGAAGAAGGTAAAGTCATTGGTTGGGATGATCCTAGAATGCCAACCTTATCCGGATTAAGACGTAGAGGATATACACCAGAAGCGATTCGGAAGTTTGTCATTTCTACGGGTTTATCTAAGGTGAATTCAACCGTTGGCACAGACATGTTAGAAGCGGCATTAAGAGATGTTTTGGCTGAAGTTGCACCACGAGCTATGGCTGTGATTAACCCACTTAAGGTGACACTCACGAATTATGATGAATCAAAGGTGGAATACTTTGAAGTTCCCTATCATTCAGAAAAACCTGAACTTGGAACTAGACGCATCCCATTCTCTAAACATTTATATATTGAACAAGATGATTTTGTCGTCACCAAGCCAAATAACAAATATAAACGCTTATCTTTAGGTGACGAAGTACGTCTCTTCCATGCTTATTTCATTAAAGCAAATGATGTGATCTATGATGATGAGGGTCATGTCATCGAAGTACTCGCAACGTATGACGAGAACACACGTTCTGGTTCAGGATTTAACGAAAGAAAACCAAACGGAACCATTCATTATGTGGAAGCGACACATGCGAAAAAAGCACAGTTTAATTTCTTTGGACCGATGATTCAAGGCGATGATGACATGGACTTAATGGACCGCTTCAATAACGATTCATGGACCATCAAAGAAGGCTTTGTTGAAGAAGCTTTAAGCAATGTTAAACCACAGGATAAATTCCAATTTATGCGTAATGGTTATTTCAATACAGACTTGGATTCCACAGAAGACAAACTTATCTTTAATGAGATTGTGCCTCTTAAGAGTTCATACAAATAAGAAAGTGGGTGCGCCATGAACTGGCTAGCAACACTAAATGAATCCCAATTAAAAGCGGTCATCCACCCAGGTGGACCGCTTTTTGTTGTCGCTGGTGCGGGTACGGGAAAAACAAAAACACTCACTTCAAAGATTGCCTATCTCATCATGAATGGGACCCCATCACATCGTATTTTAGCGGTGACATTTACCAATAAAGCAGCACGTGAAATGAAACAACGTGTCATCGAAATGACTGGTCCACATGCGATGGATGTATGGCTATATACATTCCATGCTTTTGGTTTGCAAATGCTTAGAAGACATATTGCTGAGCTTCCTTATGGATATAGACCAAATTTCAATGTCATCGATGAAGATGATGGAAAGAAAATCATTCAAGAGATGATTAAAAGCTTAGAGCTTGATGTGAAGATGTTTTCATTGAAAAATTTAAAAAATCTCTTTTCGCTTTATAAAACAAGAAGACTTGAAGAATTTGAGAGAACTGATGAAGAAAAGATTTTTAAGAAGTATCAAGCTTATTTGAGAGAAAACCAATTGGTTGATTTTGATGATTTACTTCTTTATCCCTTGCAACTTATGGAAGACTATCCAACCATCAGAGACCATTATCAAACCGCATTTGAACATGTGCTTGTTGATGAGTTTCAAGATACAGATATCATCCAATACAAACTTTTAAAACTTTTAGGATTTAGACATAAAAATGTGTTTGTTGTCGGTGATCCTGATCAATCCATTTATGGGTTCAGAGGAGCGAACTATGAGAACGCTCGTCTGTTTATGAAAGATTTTGGAGCTGAACAAATTTTACTTGAACAAAATTATCGTTCAACCAACCAGATTTTAAAAACAGCGAATCAACTCATCAACTATAACTTTAATAGACCTGCAGCAAAAACACTTGAAAGTGATTTAGGTTTAGGCGAGGCACCATACATCCATCATGCACAAAATGATATCAGAGAATCATTTTTTGTTACCAATGAAATCAGAAGATTATCACAACTTGGTGTTCGTTTTGATGAGATTGCAGTGCTCTATCGAAACAACGCGCTCTCGAGACTTTTTGAAGAAGCGATGATCAAAGAAGGTCTACCCTATGTGATCTACGGAGGGATTTCCTTCTACGAGCGAAGAGAGATTAAAGATGCCTTAGCATACATACGTGTTGTCATAGATCCGATGCAAGACTTCTTTTTGAAAAGAATCATCAATGTACCTAAACGTGCCATCGGTTTAGTATCGATTCAAAAACTAGAGTCTAAAGCAAAAGAACTTGGTATTTCCATGTTTGATGCGATTCATTATGCAGAGTTAACCCCTGCTGCTAGACAATCACTCATTCAATTCAGACAAATGATTGAAGATATGCAAACTAAGTTCGATGAGATGGAAAATTTAGCTGAAATCATGCCATACCTTATGGGGAAAACAGGATACATGGATATGTTAAGAGCTGAAAACGATGAGATTGCAGATGATCGCATAGATAACTTAAAGGAACTTCAAAACGTCTTCACAAGAGGAGATGAATATTATGAAGGAACTTTTATGGAAAAGTTATCGCAACAACTCGATCAAATCGCACTTTATTCTGATCAAGACCAAGAGTTAGATGATCATGATCGCGTGAGATTATCCACATATCATCAAGTCAAGGGACTTGAATTTCGTGTCGTCTTTATGGTTGTGATGGAAGAAAACATCTTTCCATCCGATCGATCTCTGATGAATCCTTCAGAACTCGAAGAAGAAAGAAGAATTGCTTATGTAGGTATTACACGCGCGAAAGAGAAACTGTACATGAGTTACGCGGATCAGCGCATGGTATATGGTTCGATGCGATACTCTTACCCCTCACGCTTCATTCAAGAATCACGCATTCGCTTTGATGAACCCAAGATAGAAGGCATCAGCGAAGGAAAAGGACATTTACTTAAAACCGGCGATAAAGTTGAACACAATGTCTTTGGACTCGGTGTTGTCGTTCGTGTGGATGATGATGTTGCAACCATTGCATTTGGAATGCCACATGGCATTAAAAAGATATTGGAAAGTCATCCTGCAATTAGAAAAAAGCAATCTTAAGTCAAACGCCTTATCATAAGATGAGGTGAGGTTGATGTTAAATGATGAACAAATGAAAGTGGTCAACAGCAAAGACCCTTTCATTTTTCTTTTAGCTGGTGCTGGCTCTGGTAAAACAAGAGTGATTGTCGAGAAGATTAAATCGTTGATTAGTGAAGGTGTTTCGCCTCATCAAATACTTGCCATTACGTTTACACGAAAATCAAGTCACGAGATGAAAGAAAGAATTGCACATCCTGATGTTTTTGTTCATACCTTTCATCAACTTGCATTTAAGTTTTTAAAAGAGACATGTAAGTTGCGTTTTGAAATCGTTGATGATCATCATTTGCAACATTTTACGCGCGAAGAGGTTTTAGCTATTGCCAATTATAAGAATAAACTCTATCAAACCAGAAAGCCTCTCGCTTTTCAAAAGTATCAAACGTTTTTGAAACAGCATAACATGTTGGATTACGATGACCTTTTACTTCTTTGTCATAGACACCTCATCAAGCATCCAGACATGCTCAGTTTTCAATACATCTTTGTTGATGAGTTTCAGGATACGAACTTACTACAGTACACACTTTTAAAACAACTCATCAAAAAAGATACACATCTTTTAGCTGTTGGAGATCCTGATCAATCCATTTATCAATTTAGAGGAGCGACTCCAGAAATCATTGATCTATTTGTTAAGGAATACCATGCTGTGGTTTATCAATTAACGTATAACTACAGGTCTGATCAATCGATAATTCATACGGCTAATCGCCTTATAGAGAGAAATCGAAGAACCTATAAGAAGAAGTTGAACCCCATGAAGAGTCAAACCGGAAGCGTTTATTCAATGTCATTTCTAAACGACGAGAGTGAAGCAGATGGCATTATTCAACTCATACAATCTTGGACTTCAAAAGGTATTAAAATAAACCAAGTAGCTATTCTTTATCGCAACCATTATAGAGCCTATGCGGTACTTACAAAACTCCATGAAGTCTCGATACCTTTTTGTATTCACCACGATCATTTAGATGATACAGAAGGTGTTCATCTCTTAACGCTTCATCAAGCAAAAGGTTTAGAGTTTGATGTTGTTTTTGTGATAGGTTGTGAGCAACACGTGCTCCCGTCTACCAAGAATAATTTAAGACAGTCGATTGAAGAAGAAAGAAGGTTAATGTTTGTTGGTATGACAAGAGCAAGACATTTTTTGGTGTTAACGCATATCAACTATGATGCTGAAAACCATCATTTCACATCATCTATCTTCCTCGGTGAAAGTGGGGTTAAAACCATCTCGCATATGCGGATTAGTGATATAATATCACTGGGTGATGATGATGGACATCAAAAAACGCATGGTAGAGTTGATTCAAGTGATCAATCAAGCAAACATTGATTATCATACAAAGGATCAACCAACCATCACTGATTTTGAATACGATAAGTTGTTAAAAGAACTCATTCAACTTGAAGAAGATTATCCAGAGTATAAGCAAATAGATTCACCAACACAAAAAGTTGGCGGTCTTGTTTTAGATGGATTCACAAAGGTGACACATCAAGTACCGATGATCAGTTTAGCCAATGTGTTCGATGAAGATGAGTTAAAAAATTTTGATGACAAGATTCGCAAAGTCGTTCCTTCATTTACATACGTTTCTGAATTAAAGATTGATGGGCTTGCCGTCAGCCTACGCTATGAAGCGGGGCTTTTTAAACGTGCTGCAACCAGAGGAAATGGTGTGGTTGGTGAAGATGTGACCGAAAATGTAAAGACGATTAAAAGCCTACCCTTAAGGTTAACTGAGGCGATTGATATCGAAGTACGTGGCGAGATTTATATGCCACATAAAAGTTTTAAATTAGTTAATGAAGAACGCATGAACCAAAATGAACCTCTCTTTGCAAATCCAAGAAATGCCGCAGCTGGGACCATTCGTCAATTAGATCCCAAAATCGTAGCATCGAGACAACTCGATCTATTTGTGTATACCATTGTACATGCTGAAGATTATGTAGAAACACAACATGAAGCGTTAAAATATTTGGAAAGACTTGGTTTCAAGGTAAACCCTCATTATCAACATGTGACCTCTATTCATGATCTTATGCATCATGTTCATGCCTATGACAAGCTCAGAAAGACTTTAAATTATGATACCGACGGTGTCGTGATTAAAGTGAATGAGTTTGATTTATATAACCGTATAGGCTATACGGCAAAATCGCCAAAATGGGCGACAGCTTATAAGTTTCAAGCAGAACAGGTTGAAACAATGTTAAAAGACATCACATTCCAAATCGGAAGAACGGGTGTCATCACACCGGTTGCGGAATTAGAACCTGTCTTTGTTTCAGGTACAACTGTCGCCAGAGCGACATTGCATAACGAAGACTATATTTTAACCAAAGACATTCGTATCGGTGATACGGTTGTTGTGCATAAGGCAGGAGAAATAATTCCTGAAGTGCTGCATGTTATCAAAGAAAAACGAACGACTCAAGTACCTTTTAAAATGATCGAAGTGTGTCCCGTTTGTGGGAACCCTCTTGAAAGAAAGCGTGGCGAAGCCGATCATTATTGCACAAATGCTGAATGTCCAGGAAAACATATCAACACGCTTATCCACTTTGCTTCACGTCAAGCCATGGATATCGATACACTAGGTGAAAAAGTTGTTGAGATGTTACATGAACTCGGCTATTTAAATCAAATCACAGACATTTATGAACTTCATCATTATAGACAAGAACTTGTTGAGATTCCAGGGTTTGGTGAAAAGAAAGTTGAAAAACTCATTCAAGCCATTGAGCAAAGTAAAAAACAAACCTTTGACCGACTCATTTTTGGTTTAGGTATTAAACATGTGGGTGCGAAGGTCGCGAAGACATTAATCAAACATTATCCCTCGATCAAACATTTGATGGAAGCCAAATATGACGATCTTATTCAAATCAATGAAATTGGTGAAATGATTGCTAAATCTATCGTTTCCTATTTTGAAAACGAGAAAGTCGTTGACATGATTCATACATTGAATGCTCAAGGATTAAATATGACATATGAAAAAGAAAACACCATTGAACATCAGTTTAATGGAAAAACACTTGTTCTCACGGGCAAACTCAACCTTTTTTCACGTGAACAAGCAACAGAGATTATCGAAAAATGCGGAGGAAAGGTCGCTTCTTCAGTATCTGCGAAAACAGATTATGTTCTCGCAGGTGATGATGCAGGTTCTAAGCTTAAAAAAGCTCAAGAACTTGGCATTCGTGTCATCGATGAAGAAACATTTAAGGTGATGATTGATGGATTATATTAAAGTACACGGTGCCAGGGAGAATAATCTCCAAAACATCGATATCAATATTCCTAAAAACAAACTTGTCGTCATGACGGGTATTTCAGGTTCTGGTAAAAGTTCATTGGCTTTTGATACCCTTTATCAAGAAGGTCAAAGACGTTACATGGAATCTTTATCAGCTTATGCTAGACAATTTTTAGGCAACTTTGAGAAACCTGATGTGGATAACATCGATGGGCTGTCACCCTCCATTTCTATCGACCAAAAAACAACGTCAAATAACCCACGTTCTACGGTGGGTACAGTGACTGAAATTTATGATTATTTAAGACTCCTCTACGCGAGAGTCGGTACACCTTATTGCCCAGGAACGGATGAACCTTTAACCAAACAATCCATTGAAGAAATGACACTTCGCGTTTTATCCCTTAAGGAAGGGTCACGTGTGGTGATCATGTCTCCGGTTGTTGAAAGACAAAAGGGCACACACAAAAAATTAGCAGAACAGTATTTAAAAGAAGGCTTTACTAGAGCTTATGTGGACGGGGAACAGATCACATTAGAGGAAATGCCAGAACTGGATAAAAATAAAAACCATGATTTTTATCTTGTTATCGATCGTTTGATTGTCAAAGATGGCATTCGCTCACGTCTTTATGATGCATTAGAACTTGCAGCAAAATTAGCATCCGGTAAAACAAAGGTGTTGGTGGGTACCGATGCGATTTTATCGTTTAGTCAAAATTATGCATGTAGTGATTCTAACTTTACGATTCCTGAGTTAGAGCCACGTCTATTTTCATTTAATACACCCATCGGGGCATGCCCTTACTGTAATGGGTTAGGTTTGAAACTAGAGGTTGCTGAGAGTTTAGTGGTTGATCCAACAAAGAGTCTTCTTGATGGTGGGATCATTCCTTACAAAAATAACGATGTGGATAATTTAAACAACGCGATGATTGATGAGTTGTGTAAGTATTATGACATTTCCATCACAGAGCCAATTGCAAATATTCCAAAAGAAAAATTAAACTACGTATTATATGGATCTCCTGATCAAATTCATTTTAAAATGCGTTCCTCTTCGGGAAGAGTCCATGAAAAAGTGGATTATTTTGAGGGCATTATCAATAACTTATCCAGACGTTACAGAGAAACCACATCCGAATGGATTCGCACGTGGATTGAAGGTTTTATGACGGAATCTGAATGTCCGGTATGCCATGGTGCACGTTTAAATGAACAAGCACTCTCGGTTAAAATAGGTGGGAAAAACATGGATCAGTTGACCCGCTTATCCATTGATGACACCATTACCTTCTTAAAACACTTGGTTTTAAACGCAGAGCAACAACAAATTGCCCGTTTAGCGTTGCAAGAAATCATCTCACGCCTAACCTTCTTGCAAGATGTGGGATTAGGTTATTTAACGTTAGCACGCTCTGCTGGTACGCTATCTGGTGGCGAAGCACAACGTATCAGACTCGCGACCCAAATTGGATCAAAACTGACCGGTGTTCTTTATGTGTTGGATGAACCATCGATTGGTTTGCATCAAAGAGATAACCATAAACTCATCGAAACATTGAAAAAGATGCGAGATTTAGGTAACACACTCGTGGTGGTCGAACACGACCATGAAACGATGTTAGCATCTGATTATTTAATTGACATCGGACCACGGGCTGGAAAGCATGGAGGACTGGTGGTTGCTGCAGGTACACCTCAAGAAGTCATGGATAATCCAGATAGTATTACTGGACGTTATTTAAAAGGTATTGAAAAAGTAGAGGTACCTGAAAAAAGAAGAGAAGGCACTGGACAAGATATTTTAGTCATGGGTGCAAGAGAAAATAATTTAAAAGATATCTCTGTGGCATTTCCCATTGGAAAGCTCACGGTGGTTACCGGTGTTTCTGGTTCAGGTAAATCAACCCTTGTCAACGAGATCTTAATGAAGGGTCTTCAACAAAAACACTATAAAACAAAAGATAAACCAGGATTGCACACCGCAATCAATGATCATCATCTGATTGACCGAGTCATTGAAATCTCACAATCACCGATTGGTAGAACACCGAGAAGTAATCCTGCAACGTATACCGGTGTCTTTGATGACATTAGAGACCTTTATGCACAGACCAATGAATCTAAAGCGAGAGGTTACGAAAAAGGTAGGTTCTCATTCAACGTCAAAGGTGGGCGCTGTGAAGCGTGTGCAGGTGATGGGGTTAAGAAGATATCCATGCACTTCTTACCGGATGTTTACGTGCCCTGTGAGGTTTGTGGCGGCACCAGATACAACCATGAAACACTTCAGGTAAAATATAAGGGACAAAACATCGCAGACGTATTAGACATGACTGTTGAAGAAGCTATGCATTTTTTTGAGAATCATCCGAAAATCTATCATAAAATGAAGACACTTTATGATGTTGGTCTCGATTACATTACATTAGGTCAAGCAGCGACCACACTTTCAGGTGGTGAAGCACAACGCGTTAAACTTGCGAGTGAACTTTATCGGAGAATCACCCCTGGGTCCATCTACATCTTAGATGAACCTACAACAGGTCTACATACAGATGATGTGAAGCGATTGCTTAAAGTTTTACATCGGATTGTTGATGAAGGTGCGACCATGGTCATCATTGAGCACAACCTTGACGTCATTAAGAATGCAGATTACATCATCGATTTAGGACCAGAGGGTGGGGATGCTGGTGGACAGGTTGTCGCATTCGGTACACCGGAGGAGATTGCTCAAGTTGAGGCGTCTTACACCGGACAATACTTAAAAAAAGCTTTAGAAGATTGAAAAAATAAACTAATTTGATATAATATGATGTTGGGGGACGACACGTGAACGATCAAAAACCAGACAAAGATCCAAACAAACTTTCTGAAGAAGAGCTTAAAGCTATTTTAGAAGAACTTAAAAAACAAAAGAAGACAAGTAAACATTTAAGTGTAGCACTGGGATTTATGTTGCATAAAAACTATGTGATACATATCCTTCTTTCACTTGGGATAAACTTACTCATTTTCGCAGTCGTTTTGGGACTCGCTATCGGGATCGATATGCCGATTGTGACCATGACACTTACAGGGTTTATCATTGCTGTCATGTTGTTGACGCTCTTAGAAAACTTTGTCAAAATCTTACTGTTTAAGTATGTTGCAAGAGTCATGATCTTCAGTATGGGTTTGATGTCTGTGATGGTTCAAATCATTATCCTATATGGCATTGACTTGATGCTTACCGAAGGATTTCATTTTGTCAGTGTTGAATCCCTTATCGTTTTTGCCTTTGCCTTTTCTTTATTAAGACTCATCATATCTATTTATTTAAGACGTTTTTTATACAATGAAAAAATCGTATTCATGGGAGGAAAAAAATGACACTAAAAATTAAGCATTTAACGCGTACACTTTCACTCGAGTTACTGAATGACATAGAGTGTATGAACCGTGAAGTTAAGTCTGAAATGCTTTCAAGACCTGGCGTTGAACTTGCAGGTTTCCTTGACTTCTTTGATGCTGAAAGAATCATCTTAATTGGCTCTAAAGAAGCGCATTTTTTAGATAAACTGCCGTATGACATTCGACAAACACGCGTTGAAGACATGTTTATGAAAAGACCTCCAGGTGTAATCTTCTCTGTAAACGTAGATATTGAAGATTTCTTCATTGAGTTAGGGAATAAATACCAAGTAGCCATTTTAAGAAGCCAGTCTAGAACAACACCTTTATCTGGCATGCTCTATCAATACTTGCATAGTAAACTTGCACCTAGAACATCCATGCACGGTGTTCTCCTTGATATTCATGGATTAGGCACACTCATTACAGGGAAATCAGGCATTGGGAAAAGTGAGACGGCGCTCGAACTCATCAAAAGAGGTCATATTCTCATCAGTGATGACCGTGTAGACATCTTTGAAGCAGCACCAGGGGTACTGATAGGTTCAGCACCGAAAGTGCTTGAAAAATACATTGAAGTTCGCGGTATCGGGATTGTGGATGTCGTTCAAATGTTTGGTGCGGGTGCTTATCGTGAGAACAAAAAGATTAGGCTCGTCGTTGAACTTGAACATTGGAAAAAAGGTAAGCAATATGATCGTTTAGGTATTGATACAGAAACGATTAAAATCTTTAACACGGAGATTGCTAAAATAACGATTCCTATTTTACCAGGGCGAAATGTAGCGACACTTGTTGAATCTGCAGCCATGAATCAAAAACTTAAATATTTAGGATATAATGCAGCATATGAATTGACTCAAGCCGTATCACTTCGTGCAGCAGGAAAGAGAAAGGATGATGACGATGACGAAGATTATTGATTTTTTTAAGAAAAGTAGCGATGCCAGAAACTATACCATTGGAGGACTTGTGTTTATGACAGTCCTCGCGCTAGCAACGCTCACACAAGATGGTTATCCTTATAGCAGAACAGCACTTGATTTGGGATTTGCAGAAGTGCAGTGGTATGCTGTGTTTATCTTAACCGGATTAAGTATTGCAGCATTCTTTGCATATGAAGAATTCAAACGTGTTGGATGGAATCCAGATATTTTATTTGATGGACTTTTATATGCGGTACCCCTATCCATTGTAGGTTCTCGTTTGTATTATGTCATTTTTGACCCAAACCCCGATTATCGTTCATTTATCGATGTGATCAATATCACGAATGGGGGGCTATCCATCCACGGTGCTGTGATTACTGCATTTATCTTTGTCATCTTTTTTACGAAGAGAAAAAAACTTGAATTTTGGGTTCTTGCAGATATTTTAGCGATTGGATTTCTCATCGGTCAAATCATTGGTCGTTGGGGAAACTTTATGAATGCGGAAGCCTATGGTCCAGCCATTGAATCTGCATGGGTATTAAATCTTTTACCCAATTTTATTAAAGAACAAATGACCATAGGAGGTATTGTTCATCACCCCACCTTCCTTTATGAAGGTATATGGAACTTCATTGGACTTGTCTTCCTTCTTATCGCGAGAAGAAAGCGCTGGTTCAAAGTTGGCGATGTCATGGGTTTATACTTGATTTGGTATGGTCTTGGTAGAGGTGCCATCATCGAGCCTTTACGCACAGGCGGTGACCCAGGAGATGCTTTACGTATGTTTGGTTTACCCACCAATATTTTACTATCGCTGACACTGTTTATGCTTGGTGGTTTCGCGTTGATCTTGGTTAAAAAATATGTCATTAAAGATCAAAAGTATTACGTCGATATGTTGGTAGAACAGCATGATTAAGTGTGTTTTATTTGATCTTGATGGGACATTAATTCAGACAACAGAAATCATCATCAATACGTTTAAAATTACGTTTGAAAAATACTTTCCTGAGTTAAAACTCAGCGAAGATGATTATACGAATATGTTAGGACAAACACTTTTTACAACATTTGGATATTATACATCCCAAGAAGAAAAAGTAGATGAAATTGTTCAGTTTTACCGGACCTATTCAAACGATATGATTGAACAAGGTTTACTCGCTTATCCCGGTGCGAAAGATGTTTTAGCTTTCTTAAAGAAAAAGAATATTAAAGTTGGGATAGTCACTTCAAAAATGAGAAAAGTAGCGACCCACCATTTAGAGATTACCGGATTATATGAACACCTTGATGGGATCATTGGTTATGAAGATGTTAATGAACATAAACCATCACCAGAACCCATCGAAAAAGCACTGACTTTACTCGGTGCAAAAAAATCAAGCACCATTTATGTAGGTGACCACGAGAATGATATCATCGCAGCAAAAAAAGCAGGGATTCAGACGTGTGCAGTGACATATAGTCATCGCCTAAAAGAGATGTTATCCTATCAACCTGATTATGTGATCGATGAATTAGACAATATAAAGGATTTAATTTAAGGAGAGATATGTATGTTATATGATGTATTAATTATTGGAACAGGCCCTGCAGGCATCACAGCAGGCATCTATGCAAAGCGTGCAAACTTAAAGGTTGCTATGTTTGAAAGAGATACTCCAGGTGGACAATTATCCAAATATAATGAAATTGAGAATTATACTGGAACCAAAAAGGTTGCAGGTTATGAACTTGCAACGATGATGATTGACCATGCTTATGAATTAGGCATTGAAGTGATTTATGATGAAGTTACCGAAGTCAAAGTCGAAGGTAACGTGAAAAAAGTGATCACACCTAATGGAACCTATGAAACAAAAACCGTGATTGTTGCTACAGGTAACGTCCCCAGACGTTTAGGTGTTGAAAATGAAGATGCCTTAGCCATGAATGGGATTAGCTGGTGTGCCATCTGTGATGGTCCACTCTATAAAGAAAGAAAGTTAGTGGTTATCGGTGGCGGTAACTCCGCTGTTGAAGAAGCAGCGTATCTTGCAACACTCGCGACACATGTCACTGTCGTGCAAAACCTGGATTTCTTAACCGCAGACCCTAAAGCTCAAGATATTTTAACAAGTATGCCCAATGTCGATTTTAGATTTGGTTCTGTTGTGACTAAGTTTGAAATGGAAAATAACACGTTAACCGGTGTGACCATTAAAAACAATAAAGGTGAAAGTGAAACCATCTCTGCAGAAGGAGTCTTTGAATACGTAGGCTTAATTCCAGTGACCACCTTTATTAAAGATTTAGGTATCACCAACCAATGGGGATATATCGAAGCTAATGAAAAAATGGAGACA
This sequence comes from Acholeplasmataceae bacterium UBA5769, assembly GCA_002418725.1. GTDB lineage: Bacteria > Bacillota_I > Bacilli_A > Acholeplasmatales > Acholeplasmataceae > Peloplasma. The sequence continues at coordinate 4,614 of DIER01000043.1, read as the reverse complement.
GCAATCCCAGGCATTTATGCTGCAGGTGATGTCATCGTTAAACAAATTCGTCAAGTGATTACCGCAGCAGCAGATGGTGCAATTGCTGCACAAAATGCACTCAAATACATTGAGTCTTGGAAAGCATAAATGAGTTTTGCGAAAACCGTTAAAGAGGAACTGGTGACGGTTCCGATTGAGTTAGATGAACAACTTGCAGAGTTTTCTGCATTCATCAATCTCAATGGAGAATTTCATATTGCAAGCAGACAAAAAATGCTTGACTTTAAAACCAATAATCCAACCGTTGCAAAACGGTTTTTGCAGTTAGTTAGAACACTCTATCAAGCTGAAACAAGTTTGATTACCCAAAAGATTAATAAATTAAACCAACGGAATGCCATTATCATTCGTATACACACACGTGTTGAAGATATCGTGAACGAGCATGGACTCTTAGAAAATCCTATTGAGAACCAAGAACTCACGACTGCAACACCTGATGCTAAAAAAGCATTTCTCAGGGCTGCGTTTTTATCGGGTGGTTCTGTAAACCATCCTAAGACCGCAGAATATCATTTAGAAATATTTACCCATGATCCCAAACAAGCAGTCTTTTTACAAAGTGTGATGAATGCCTTTGATTTAAATGCGAAAATCACGAAACGTAGACAGGGCTTTATCTGTTATCTCAAAGATGCTGAGGGCATCAGTGATTTCTTACAGGTTGTTGGTGCACAAAATTCTGTTTTCCAATTTGAAGACATTCGTATTAAAAGGGATTTTAATAACTCCATTAACCGTGTGATGAACATGGAAATCGCGAATGAAAAAAAGGCGATTGTGGCAGCGAACGAGCAGTTAAGAGATATTGAATTGATTGAAAACTATCTGCCAAAAACACAGATTGATGCCAAACTAAAGCAAACGATTGAACTTAGAAAAATGTATCCTGAAGCAAGTTTAAAAGAACTTGTTGAATACTATGAAGAAACCTATCAAGAACAGATCAGTAAATCGGGATTAAACCACCGATTGGTGAAGCTGAAAATGTTGGCGCAAGAAATCAAGGAGGGACTCTCATGATTGTCGGTATCGGTATTGATTTAGTCGAACTAGATCGTCTAAAAGAACTCATGAGCGAACGATTTATCGATCGCATTCTTTCTCCTGAAGAAAAGAAAATGTATTTAAATATTGCAGCTGAGAATACAAAGCTATCGTTTATCGGTGGTAGATTTGCAGCAAAAGAAGCGCTCTTTAAAGCCATATCTAAAGGCAGTGGGACAGCATACTATCGTGATTTCTCGATTTTAAATCACGATCATGGTCAACCCTATGTCCAAACAGACTACTTTAAGGATGACGAAATCATCCATATATCTATTACGCATACCGACCATTTCGCGGTTGCTTATGTGATGATTGAGAAAGTTTAACATAATATTCGACAAAGTTGTTTTTTATAGCCTTATTCGGTATAATTCAAATGAAGAGGATGTGACATTATGGCAAGAGTTCAACCAGTAAAAGAAGCCAATAAAAAGAATCAAACGAAAGTTCAAAAAAGTAATACTCAACCCAAGGGTAAAGTAGAGCCTGCAAAAGCACCTGTAAAAAAGGTAGCATCAAAGAATGAAATCATGTTTTTCCGTCTTGGGATGTCTATCATTGCACTTGCACTCATTACCGTTGCGATTATCTTTACCATTGAGTATTTTATGAATAAAGATGAAGAACCTGGGGTGTTCGATGATTACATTAGCATCACAGCAAGCGATTTGAGTTACTTAACCGGATATGATGATAACTCAGGTGTTTATGGAGACTTCACGTATTTCGCAGGTCAAGAGTCTTATGCAGAGTTGTTTTCCTTAATCAATTCAAACACCGAAATCTATATTTTCTTCTACAGTAGTTCTGCGTTAAACGATGATGTTGTAAACGCCATTAAAGACGCCGATTTAGAAGGTAAAGCATTCTTTATTATCGATTTGGATAAAGAAGCAGCGAACTTAGGTGGTGCAGCGTTTGCACATTTAAACTTAGATCTTAACCGCACCAATCTACTCGTAACCTTTGATGTTGAATTACAAGAGTTTAGCATTGAACTACGCGCAGTAGATATCATTAGAGAACTAAGCAAAATCTAAAAAACAAAAAAGGGCTCAGCCCTTTTGTGCTATAAAGGGGTAAAAAAATGAACGAACAGATTTTATTAGACATTCAAAAAACATTAAGTATTCCAATGAAAAGTATCACCACGGTCTTAGGTCTTCTAGAAGAGGGCAACACGATTCCTTTTATCGCGCGCTATCGTAAAGAAGCTACGGGTGGTCTTGACGAAGAACAGATCAATGAAATCTTTAAAACATGGGAATACCAAAACAATCTGTTAAAGCGTAAAGAAGATGTCATCCGTCTTATTGATGAAAAAGGCATGCTGACAGAAGATTTGAGAAACGACATTTTAAAAGCTCAAAAATTGGTTGAAGTTGAAGACTTATATCGACCCTTTAAAGAAAAGAAAAAGACCAAAGCTACCGAAGCGGTTGCCAAAGGTCTTGAACCACTGGCGAACTTTATGATGTTATTTACAAACGATGATGTCTATAAAGAAGCGAAAAAATATGTTAAAGAAGATGTTCCAACAGAAGCAGATGCCATCGAAGGTGCGAAGTACATCATTGCTGAAATGATTTCAGATGACGCAAACTATCGTAAAGCACTTCGTCAAGAAATGGTGAGCCACGGTATCGTGATGACTTCTGTGAAGAAGAACGCTGTAGATGAGAAGAAAACTTATGAAATGTATTATGAATATCAAGAACCCGTTTCTAAAATTCGTCCACATCGTATTTTAGCGATTAACCGTGCCGAAAATGAAAAAGTCTTAACTGTAAAAATTGAAACAGACAAAGAAAGAATGACTTCCTTCTTAGAAAGAAAAGTGATTCGAAGAGAACAATCACCTTCAGCAATCTTCATTAAAGAAGCGATTGAAGATGCATTAAAGCGTTTGATCTACCCCTCACTCGAACGTGAAGTTAGAGCAGAACTTACTGAAAAAGGTGAAGAACAAGCGATTGAAATCTTCTCGGTAAACCTACAAAAATTACTTTTACAACCACCGATGAAGGGTAAAGTCGTTTTAGGTGTTGACCCAGCTTTTAGAACAGGGTGTAAACTATCGGTTGTTAATGAACAAGGAACTGTATTAGAAAAAGGTGTCATCTATCCACATGAAAAAACCCTTGGTGGAAGAATCACAGATGAACAAGTATTAGAATCACAGCGCAAACTTTTGTTGCTCATTAAAAAATATAAAGTTGAAATTATCGCCATAGGTAATGGCACCGCATCCAGAGAAACCGAAAGTTTTGTTGCAGAACTCATTAAGACGACTGGTATGAAAGTCCAATATGTGATTGTCAATGAAGCAGGGGCTTCTGTTTATTCAGCATCAGAACTTGCAAGAGAAGAGTTCCCTGATTTCTCAGTGGAAGAAAGATCAGCTGCATCCATCGCAAGAAGACTACAAGATCCACTTTCAGAGCTTGTAAAGATTGATCCTAAATCGATTGGTGTAGGTCAGTATCAACATGATGTGACACCAAAGAAATTAAACGATCAATTAAATTTCGTGGTGACTCAAGCGGTTAACCAGGTAGGCGTTAACGTCAATACAGCGTCCAAAGCACTTTTAATGTATGTATCAGGTTTGAACAAATCAACGGCTGAAAACATTGTTAAATTTAGAGATAAAACCGGTAAGTTTATACGTAGAGAAGATTTGCTTAAAGTACCTAAATTAGGTGGTAAAACTTACGAGCAATCCATTGGTTTCTTGCGTATCCCAGATGGTGATGAAGCACTTGATATGACTGCGGTGCATCCAGAGTCCTATGGGATTGCAAAAGCCATTATGAAGCGCTATAACATCACAGGAGCGATGTTTGGTAAAGATATCGTGAAAGATGCAGTAGCATCCATCGATCGTAAAAAGTTACAGGAAGAAATGAATGTGGATAAGTATACACTAGATGATATTTTAGATGCATTCTTAGCACCCTTAAGAGATCCTAGAGATCAGTATGCACAACCTCTTCTAAGAAATGATATTTTAAAACTAGATGATCTTTCCATTGGTATGGAATTAGAAGGCACCGTGAGAAACGTTGTAGACTTTGGGGCATTCATTGATATCGGATTAAAAGAAGATGGATTACTTCATATTTCTAAGATCAGTAAATCCTATATTAAGCATCCTAAAGATGTCTTAAATGTCGGAGATATTGTTAAAGTTTATGTACTAAACATTGACTTAGTTAAAGGAAAAGTCGGTTTAACGATGTTAAAAGAAACAATAGGAAAATAAAACTTGAACCCTTATCTTTGGATGAGGGTTTTCCTTTTGCTAACGGTATCATCATCATAAGGATGAAACGATGATTATATCCATTCGATTGCAACTCCTTAATTGCATTAAATGGTTGACAAAGTAAGAAAAATACGCTATTCTATAAAGGCGTTCAAACGCAAAAATACTTTGGCTGGAGCAATACTCAAGTGGCTCAAGAGACGCCTCTGCTAAGGGCGCAGGCTGGGAAACCGGCGCGAGGGTTCAAATCCCTC